>NZ_JBWBCL010000002.1:0-418703 GCF_056134285.1 Pelorhabdus sp. sgz311002
AGTTGCACATTCAATGTTTCTATATCATTTACGTCCGGATCGACAATCCTCATGCTGCTAAACGGCGTAATAGTCCCATTATCGTTCACGGTCTGCCCTGCTACCCCACCACTAATCGTCGGGGCAGTATCACTCGACTTTACTGTAATTCCAACTGCAGTTGATGCTGCCGTATAATGCGAATCGCTAACTCTTACTGTAAAGGTAACATCTTGCTCACTTCCAGCCGTCAACGGATTCGTTGGCGTATAGATCAGCGTGTTCAGATCATTTTGCACCTGCTCAACACTGCCTGTCGCGCTGTATACTCCGGTACTGGAATTGTAGCTACCACTAGCTGCAGTAAGCCTTCCCATCCACGGACTTTTCAGTTGCACATTCAATGTTTCAATCTCATTTACGTCCGGATCGCTGATCCTCATATTGCTAAACGGCGTAATAACCTCATTATCGGTTACCGTCTGCCCTGATACTACGCCACTAATCATCGGGGCAGTATCACTCGACTTTACTGTAATTCCAACTGCAGTTGATGCTGCTGTATAATGCGAATCACTAACTCTTACTGTAAAGGTAACATCTTCCTTACTTCCAGCCGTCAACGGATTCGCTGGTATAAAGTTCAGATTATTCAGATCATTTTGTACCTGCTCAACACTGCCTGTCGCACTGTATACTCCGGTACTGGAATTGTAGCTGCCACTAGCCGCTGTAAGCCTTCCCATCCACGGACTTTTCAGTTGCACATACAAGGTTTCAATCTCATTTACATCGGGATCGCTAATCCTTATGCTGCTAAACGGTGTAATAACTTCATTATCGGTTACTGTCTGCCCTGATACTACGCCACTAATCATCGGTGCAGTATCACTCGTCGGTGCAGTATCACTCGACTTTACTGTAATTCCAACTGCAGTTGATGCTGCCGTATAATGCGAATCGCTAACTCTTACTGTAAAGGTAACATCTTGCTCACTTCCAGCCGTCAACGGATTCGTTGGCGTATAGATCAGCGTGTTCAGATCATTTTGCACCTGCTCAACACTGCCTGTCGCGCTGTATACTCCGGTACTGGAATTGTAGCTACCACTAGCTGCAGTAAGCCTTCCCATCCACGGACTTTCCAGTTGCACATTCAATGTTTCAATATCATTTACGTCCGGATCGCTGATCCTCATATTGCTAAACGGCATAATAACTTCATTATCGGTTACCGTCTGGCCTGATACTACGCCACTAATCATCGGGGTAGTATCACTCGACTTTACTGTAATTCCAACTTCAGTTGATGCTGCCGTATAATGCGAATCGCTAACTCTTACTGTAAAGGTAACATCTTGCTCACTTCCAGCCGTCAACGGATTCGTTGGCGTATAGATCAGCGTGTTCAGATCATTTTGCACCTGCTCAACACTGCCTGTCGCGCTATATACTCCGGTACTAGAATTGTAGCTACCACTAGCTGCAGTAAGCCTTCCCATCCACGGACTTTTCAGTTGCACATTCAATGTTTCAATCTCATTTACGTCCGGATCGCTGATCCTCATATTGCTAAACGGCGTAATAACCTCATTATCGATTACCGTCTGCCCTGATACTCCTCCACTAATCATCGGGGCAGTATCACTCGACTTTACTGTAATTCCAACTGCAGTTGATGCTGCTGTATAATGCGAATCGGTCACTTTCACTGTAAAGGAAGGTTGTACCGTAACAACCATTTTTATTCCCCCCTGAAACTATAGATTTCTAAAATCTCTCGACGGGAAAGCCGCTTAACAAGCCTCCCACTATGACGCTTGATAATTTCACGATGTATAAAACCATGATATATATAATTACATTTTACCACTTCAGTATTTTTTTCCATTCCATATATAAACTATAATATTGTAGGATATATATCAAATATTATTTTTTTATTCATAATTGTCAAACGAGACAACATATTTAAACTATTCTAGCCAGATTCAGGAAAACCCTACAGAAACATATATTTTTTTATTTTAAGAAAAACTCATTTTACTGATTAAGATACCCGTAGCCTTTCAAAAAAACCGCAAATTTCGCGGGTTTTCAAATTTTCCAGATTTACATGGTGGAGGCGAGGGACATCGAACCCCTGTCCAAAAATATTAATAGTTCGTAACAGCCACGCCTCTATCCCTGCATTTCCCCGCTATAAATTCAGCCGTCTATTTTCACTAAAACTCTACACAAGCTTTAAACTTTCGTCATTATTTTCTTTATGAAAAGTTAGATATCTGTTTCACTTGTGATCAATCCAATTTAATATGGCGATGGTTACTTCCTGTTCTTTCCCCAAAAAACCATTATAAGATCGAGAATCGCAGGGTTTAGATATGGGGGTATCACCGCCATGCACTGTAACAAAGGGAATTTTAAATTTGTCAGCTATCTGTTTAGCACCCAAATAAGGACATACAGGGCACTCATCGTTATAGTTATGAATCATTAACATTGGAATTTTAATATCTTGAAAAGGAAAGTTTACTAAACCGCCTTTTAGTATATATGTTGAAGTTAACACAATCCCGGCTAACTTAGTTTGTAAATTCTTACAGATGTAAGCTGCTGAAACTGTTCCTCTACTAGTTCCTACAAAGAAACCCTGATTCCAGGAAATCGTGCTTTAACATCATCAACTATTTTCGCCAGATCGTCGGCATGAGTAGTACTTGCCCTAAAACTATTTGACATTCCCTCGCTATTATCAGACGGCATATCAACAACAATCGATGCGGTATAGTCATTGACGAAAAGTTCGCGCGACCTGACCAGAAAATTACTGGGATGCTCCAATTCTATCATGTTATCAACTTTCTTAATACCAACCTGTCCCTCACTACCGGGAAAAAGAATAACGGCCGTCGTAGGCATTCTACTATCTTGCCAAGTTATTAAATAGTTTTCTGTGAAATTATCTCTTACAGGGAAATTAACAACTTTAGAATTTATTTTGGCAAAGCTTATGGATGAAAAGAGACTAATAAGGAAAACAAAAATAGGTATTTTTACGCTAAATTTACGCAACATATTTTTCTCCTTAATAGCTTTTAGATTACACTTTACTAATTTACACTATAATTCAAGAAAATCCTCCTGTCACCACATATAGCTTCGAGTAAAAACTCAGGGTTTTTCATACAAAGCTAACTTTATTCCTAATCCTATTAAAATTGATCTGAGAAAACGGCCAAGCCAAGTGCTTACTGCGACATCATTCTGTAATACCTGTGTAATCTTAGAAGCCAATAGAACAAAAATGCACTCAATAGGAAACCCTATAAGAATTACAATTATCCCTAAGCCCGCTAGTTGCAGCGGCACTGAAGCAATTTCTGGACGAATAAACTGAGGTAAAAACGCCATAAAAAATATCGCGACCTTGGGATTGAGTATGTCAACTAGCATTCCTTGCTTAAATGCATTCCATGGGGACAGATGTTCTATAGATTCATCAGACAACTTTAAGCTCGTTCCTGGGCAACGCAAATTCTTTATTCCTAAATAGACTAAGTAAGCAGCACCTATGTATTTTACGACATTGAATGCTGTTATAGATGTTGCAAGAACAGCCGAAAGACCTAATGCGGCGGCACCTACATGCACTAGCGCACCAGTACAAACGCCTACGGATGAGGCTATTCCTACCGCTTTATCACTGGTAAAAGTCCTAGATAGAATAAAAATCAAATCCGGCCCAGGTGATAAATTTAAAGCAATTGCAGCAGCTAAAAACACGATTCAATAGGCATAATCCATATGATCATCTCCTTAGTAATCAGAAAGAAAAGTTTTAATTTTAATATTGTATTCCTTTAATAAGTTACAGACAATAGCGACTTAATTATTAAAAAGCCAATACTTAAATGAAGGAAACTATGGATAAATTAGAAAAAGAGAAAACAAACGCAGATCTGCATCACTAGACAGCAAAAGTCCAGATAATCTAAAAAAGATCATCTGGACTTCTATTGAAAAACAGTTATTCCCCAGCCTAAATCTCAGCGGGTTTTATAACCCTGATAGTCTTTCAACTTCGTATCCTTGGCGAGCATCTGTCCGATGGTCATGCCGCCATTGAGTTCAGCAACAGCTTTTAAAGCCCGATCTGACAAGAAGACTTTGCTCGATTTTCCTAAGAACTGTGTCTGCCGATCCGGCCACAACTGACCTGTTGTTTCATTGCGGCCCTGCAAAATATATTTCACGTCCCCCTGATCATTGGCCTGCTGCAACGAAATCTGCTGTGTTGTCTCATACTCAGCGATAGCAGCGCATAAAGCCGCATCATCTTTCCGTTGACGATTCATAATCAGCACGGCTTTCGTGTCCTTAAATTCTGTGCAGAAATTAAAGTCGCCCTGGGAATCCATCGCAGCGAAGATCGGCCCTTGTCCATTATATAAGGGACGAATTACTTTTTCGATACTTAGCGACTTACCCACGCCTTGCGTCTGATCATGCAAATCATAGTCATACTGATTGATATAAGTTCCGTCAGCGCCTAACTTATTGGTCATACCCACCACATTGACCACGCCGGGAATCGCAAAATACTGAACAGCCGCTTTCACCACATCGACCTGCGAGGCCGATACAACCCAAGGATCAATGCCATTGTCCGCTAAAGCGCGATATAATTCCTTCATTTCCGGTGTCACCGTAATTCCCAGTTTAAAGGATACAGCAACCGTTCCGGCTTCACTGGCAGTGCCATCAGGTGTCGTATATTTCCCTTTGGTCCAAGTCTGGCCTTTGGCCGGATCGCCATAATAGCTATCACACTGATAGGCCAAATTGAAAACTTCCTGGGGCGTCATGCCTGTAAACCAGTAAGTCACCCAAGGATAGGATACAGACGTATCCATAGTTTCTGACACAGCATCATAGAGCCAGCGCATTTTAGCACGAAAATCCTGATAAGCAAAGGTATTTTTTACATCGGTCGTGACTTCGCTGCCTGCCTTGGTCACAACTCCTGCTTCATATAAAGTCCGATAATCATTCACCGCATCATTAATCGCCGCCTGGATGGTGACAGGCTCGCCTTCACCATCATTAGCGCCATAAGTAAGTGTCAATTTATCATCAGGAATACCTGATTTCAGAATCGTTCCTAATTGATCTGGCTTAATGGCAAAAGCCAAATGATCTAATTGCCAAATAATCAGTTGTTCTTCTACGTCCATGATCGAGGTCGTATTATCAAAATCAAAGGTCGCATAAGGACGACGGCTCGCATGATAATTGGGCGAGTTTTTGCCATACTTCTGTAAAAACGCATTGATCGTTGCTTTCGTCTCTGGTTCCCAATTTACGCTCTGCAAATACCCTGACTGGGGTTGTTGGGCGGCAATCGGCGTAGTCATAGCAGCCAATTCGGCGGCTTGCGCATACACAGGGGGCTGCCATAAATTGAACGATAGTACCGTACTTAGAACGCCGCCGGCAAGACATAGCGCTTTTGCTGACTTCATTTTTTTCATAAGTGGTAACACATCCTTTCCATTCCTTTTCAGTATAGACCGGGAAAAGCGAGGCTGTATTATCGTTATATTAAGTTTTTGTTACGTTTCACCTACTGCAAAAAACAAATAAAAAAACGAGACAAAAATTTGTCCCGTTCGGTATTACCTTTATCACAGTTGTCTAATCTCGCTGCCGATCTTTTAAAGCACGATCCACGTCCCGTTTTGCCTCACGCGCTGCTAAATCCTGGCGTTTATCATAATTCTTTTTCCCGCTGGCAAGACCAAGCTGTAATTTCGCTTTTCCCCGCGCAAAGTAAATTTTAAGCGGCACAAGTGTATAGCCCTTGGTCTGAGTCTGACCAATCAGTTTCATGATTTCCCGTTTATGCAATAACAGCTTACGCGTCCTTAGCGGCTCATGATTATAACGATTTCCCTGTTCAAAGGGACTAATATGTACATTATGAAGCATCACTTCTGCATTTTCAATGCGAGCAAAGCCATCCTTTAAATTGGCTTTCCCGGCCCGCAGGGATTTCACTTCCGTACCAGTCAGCGCAATCCCGGCTTCATAGCTCTCGTGGATAAAATAATCATGTCTAGCTTTACGATTTTCTGCAACAATTTTAATACCGGTTTTGGCTTCCATAGGAAATACCCCCTTTTTTGCCTGTATTTCATCATATAGCAAAATGAAAGATCCGTCAAGGATGACAGCAATAACAAGGGCGGGAGCCTTTTCCCGCCCGAAAAAATCCTATTAGCGAATCACAAATCATCCTTCAAAAGACTGACGCTTTTTCTGGCGCGCCGCTTTGCTTTTCGAACGCTTCTTTTTCGCCCGTTTCGCTTTGGCGGCGATCGGATCATACCAAGCATTCTCTTTCTGCGTCACTGGCTTTGCCACGGGCGCTGTCTTAGCGATCTTGCCTGTTCTTCCTTTACTTGACGTTGTCCGTCCATTCTGTTTCACTGTCTTTTTATCAGAAGTCAACACATATACAGAAGAGTCCCCTGGTACATGCGTTCTCGACACAGTAGTGTCTTTACCTGTCCGGCTTCTATCGTCTTGACCACGCGAGTCTTTCCCACGGCCAAACTTTTTATTTTTTCCTGAGCCGCGACTATCACCGCGTCCTTTTTTCAGGAAAACAGGGCGATCGGCTTTAAAGCGAGGCGTAAGACCTTCGCCCTCCCCAGCTAATAAGATAAAATCAATACTGCGTTCTTCTGGATTCACCTTCACAAGTTTAATCTGCACGGGATCGCCTAAACGATACTGTTTACGCGTTCTCTCGCCTAGCAACATATAACGTTCTTCCAGGTACTGATAGTAATCGTCATCCATGGTAGAAACATGGACAAGACCCTCAATGCCATTTGCTAATTCCACAAAGAGACCAAAGGCCGTTACGCCGCTGATAAAGCCTGGGAACTCTTCGTCCACAAACTGTGCCATATATTCTACTTTCTTCAAGTCTACCGTTTCGCGTTCGGCATCTGCTGCCGCCCGTTCTCGCAGCGAACAATGATGCGCCCATTCCGGCAAAAGCTTCAAGAGAGCATCCTTTCGTTGTGGCGTTAAGCTCTTGCCTTGGAAGGTTTCGCGCAGCAGCCGATGAACAATCAAATCAGGATAACGGCGAATCGGTGATGTAAAGTGCGTGTAATAGGAAGCAGCCAAACCGAAATGACCTAAATTTTCCGCTTCATAGCGCGCCTGCTTTAACGATCGCAGCATAACTGTGCTAATAATTCGTTCTTCTGGCTGTCCTGCGATATTACTTAACACTTGCTGCAACGCCAAGGGCTTCACTTCGCCTGTCGTAGCAATTGCTTGGCCAAAATTATGTAAAAGCCCATTTAATTTCGCAATTTTCTCTGGTTCCGGTTCTTCATGCACGCGGTATACAAAAGGCAGTTTGCGCCGAACCATATGTTCGGCTACCGTTTCATTGGCGACAAGCATAAACTCTTCGACAATCGATTCAGCAATCGAGCGAACTCGCTTGACAATTTCTACAGGGTGTCCCGCTTCATCAAGTTTTACTTTTATTTCCGGGAAATCAAAGTCAATGGCGCCGCGGCGCATCCGACGATTCCGTAAAATCAGACAGAGGCGCTCCATTTCTTCAAAATGCGGCACAAACTCCTGATATTCTAAACGCAGCGACTCATCTTGCTCTGCAAGAATCTTACGAACGATCGTATAGGTCATCCGTTTTGTCACATGAATCACGCTAGGGAAAATCTCATAAGTTAAGACCTTGCCATCAGGGCTGATTTCCATTTCACAGGACATGGCCAGCCGATCTTCTCCGGCATTTAAGCTGCAGATTCCATTGGAAAGACGGCGTGGCAACATGGGGAGCACACGGTCGACAAGATAAACGCTTGTCCCTCTTTCGCGGGCTTCTTGATCGAGAATGCTGTCTTCCGTGACATAATAGCTAACATCCGCAATATGGACGCCGAGACGGTAGCGACCACCGCTTAAGCGCTCTACTTCTACTGCGTCATCAAGATCCTTCGCATCTTCCCCGTCAATTGTTACGATCGTCCGTTGCCGTAAATCGCGTCGTCCCGCCAATTCGTCCGGTGAAATCTGGCTAGGAGCCTGTTCAGCCGCTGCTTTGACTTCTTCGGGAAAATCGACTGGCAAATTATGCTTTTTTATAACGGATAGAATTTCGATTCCCACATCGCCAGGCGAGCCAAGAATTTCGCTGACAGAACCTTCGGCACTACGGCCCTTATCAGGCCACTTGTGAATAGTAGCAACAACTTTTTGCCCATTTTCCGCGCCATGAAATTCTTCTTGCGGAATAAAAATATCATAGCCAATCCGTTTATCGTCAGGCGTCACAAAGCCATAATGGCGCCGCGCCTCAAAGGTTCCTACAATGGATGAGTTCGCCCTAGTGACAATGCGAATAATTTCGCCTTCCTGAGCCCGTCCAATGATTTTGCCACCGTGAATTCGGGCGACAACACGATCATGATTCATCGCTCCATTTAACGCATGAGGTGCAATATGCACATCAGGCAAATCTGGAATTTCACTAATCACAAACCCAGCGCCCTTACGGGTCATCTCGAGTCGTCCGACCATGAGATTCATGCGCTGCGGTACGCCATATTTGTCAAAGCGCGTTTTAATGACTTGGGCACTCTGCTCCAAGCTCTCTAATACCTGCCAAAATTCTTGTAGCGCTTCACCGTCTACAGCAAGCTGATCGGCCAAATCTTCCGCCGCCAGCGGCTTATAAGCTTCGTGATTCATAAACGTAAGTATTCGTTCTGTTAAGTTCATTTTCATTCATCCTTTAGCACGATCACAGTAGTCTTGCCTTCGGCTGTCACTGTTCCGTCTGCCAATTGAATTTTACCAAGTAGTTCATACATCTTGCCCTTTACCTTTACAATACGGCCTGTCACTGTAAGGGGTTCACCGATAGGCGTCGGTGCGCGAAATCTTACTTCCAGCCTTGCGGTCAGTGCTTTCATTCCCTTAGCGTAAATATAGCGAGCCGTCGCTTCATCGAGAAGCGTACTGATAATGCCGCCATGCAAAATTCCATCATAACCTTGATGCTCTTTTTGCCCGACAAAAATCGTCTTATATACATTATCTTCTTCCGTGAATTCCAAATGCAACCCAATTGGATTTTGCCGTCCGCAGGCAAAACACCAGTCATTTTCTTCTTTCATTATTTTACCCCTCCAAGCTATAAAATACTCGTAAAAGGCTACAAATTCATCGCCTTCTTAAAAACATACTATACAGGCTCACGTGGGCTGATCATTCAGGCTTAGTATATATTTATAATTACCCCTTAAGGCAGTTTTCCGCCTAGACAAAAAAACACGTTGCTATTCATTGTATTTCTCCATTTTCCAATTAAAACCTTTAAAAAGTCGTCTTTTGCAAAAACAAGAAAACGACAGCCTCAAAAGAAGCTGTCGCGTCTTTACCGTTGCCCTAAAAGAAGAGCAAAGGTGCAATAATTAAAGAAATCGTTCCGGCCACTTTAATGAGGGGGTTCATTGCCGGTCCTGACGTATCCTTAAAGGGATCGCCAACCGTATCGCCAATAACAGCAGCCGCATGAGTCGGTGTGCCTTTACCGCCGTACTGACCTGATTCGATATACTTCTTAGCATTATCCCAAGCTCCGCCGGCATTGGCCATGAAAATCGCCATAAGTACGCCAGCAGCCGTAACCCCGGCTAAAAAGCCAGCAAGCGCTTTTGCGCCAAGAACAAAGCCGACAAAAATCGGCGATCCGACGGCAAACAAGCCTGGTACCATCATCTCACGAATGGCCGCCCGCGTGGAAATATCAACGCAACGAGCATAATCCGGTCGTCCCGTTCCTTCCATAATGCCAGAAATTTCACGAAATTGACGGCGTACTTCGCCGATCATTTCAAAAGCAGCCTTCCCAACCGCTTCCATAGTAAAGGCGCAAACAAGAAACGGCAGTGTCGCTCCTAAGAAAATCCCGATGAGCACACCTGGTTCAGTCAGATTCACCACGAGATGACCACCGATAAGTAACGAACTAAGCTTAGGATTCTTCGCCACCTCTTCACCAAAAGCAGTAAAGAGAGCTAACGCCGTCAAAGCGGCAGAACCGATCGCAAAGCCTTTCGCAATGGCGGCTGTCGTATTGCCTACAGCATCAAGCTGATCCGTCGTTTTCCGTACATTCGGTTCCAGTTCAGCCATTTCAGCAATACCGCCAGCATTATCAGCAACAGGACCAAAGCTATCGACAGCAACAACCATGCCAGCGGTGCAAAGCATGCCCATAGCGGCCATAGCAATACCGTAAATACCGGCTTGTTGAAAGGCAATCGCTGTAGCGATACAAAAAACAACCATAGGTAAAGCCGTGCTTCTTAAACCATTAGCAATACCAGCAATAATATTGGTGGCAGCGCCAGTCTGAGATGCATCGGCAATCAGGCGAGTCGGTTTTTTCGCATGGGACGTATAATACTCCGTAATCGAACCGACAAGCACATTGACGATAAGACCGCAAACCACAGCAATAAAAATACCTAATCCTTTACTGCCGAAGGTAGCCGTAGCCAGAAAGTAGGCAAGAACTGCTACAATGAGGTTCGTTCCCCAAAGACCACGATTCAAAGCAGCCTGAGGATCGCCATTTTCGCCGGTCCGCACCAAAAAGGTACTCACAAGGGCGGCAAAAATCCCAGCAGCGCCCAAGAGCAACGGGAAAATAACGCCATCAACGCCAAACAGTCCGTTGCCAATGAGCATAGCGGCAATCGCCGTAGCGCCATAAGATTCAAACAAGTCTGCTCCCATGCCCGCCGTATCGCCGACATTATCGCCGACATTATCAGCAATAACGGCCGGATTCCGTGGGTCATCCTCGGGAATCCCAGCTTCGACTTTGCCGACGAGGTCGGCCCCGACATCAGCTGCTTTCGTAAAAATACCACCGCCAACACGAGCGAAAAAAGCAATGGCGCTGGCGCCGAAAGCAAAGCTATTGATCACGCTAGGATCGCCAAAGATTAAATAAAGAACAGATACGCCAAGCAGTCCGAGTCCCACAACAGACATCCCCATAACCGCCCCAGCACGAAACGAAACGCTTAACGCTTTGTTGAGGCTGGTTCTGGCTGCTTCTGTTGTGCGGGCGTTCGCTTTTGTTGTCGAGCTCATGCCAATATAACCAGCAATGGCCGAACAAACTGCGCCCACTAAAAAGGAAATAGCGAGTTTATATCCGGAAACAACAAACAAGAGGACAAAGATAATGACAGTAAACGGAATGAGGGTTTTATACTGGCGGTTTAAAAATGCCATAGCCCCTTCAAAAATCGCCTGTGACAGGCCTTGCATTTTCTCATTACCGGGATTCTCCCTGAGGACGCTCGCAGCAAGATACGCTGCAAAAAGCAATGCGACAACTCCGGCAACAGGTGCAATGTAGATCATTTCCATTTTTGCATTCCTCCTTTATTTGGCTTACCAGAAAAAACCTTCCGCCAAATGCCCGGATTCTATTGTGAAAGTTTGACTAAGACCATGGTGACAATAGCGAACAAAACGCCTAGTACCATCGTTGCTTTCGCCAGAATTTCATCAACGCCTTTTTTCTTACCGCCGAAGATCGCTTCTGCGCCGCCGCTAATCGAACCGCCCATGCCGGCACTTTTACCGGACTGCAGAACGACTGTGGCGATAAGAGCCAGGCAAATAACGGCCTCTACAACCATCAGTGCTGTATACAAAGATATACACCCCCTACTTTATACAATTCATTGTAGCATACATTAAATGGCATCCGCAAGAGACCCTGAAAAGCGCTCTGCTTTTCAGGGTCTCTAAATTTGAAGCAACTATGCAATTTATTTCAGGTTATAAAACACTTTACGGCCTTTATATTGCGCTAAAGTGCTCAGTTCTTCTTCAATACGCAGCAGCTGATTGAACTTAGCAACGCGGTCCGTACGAGTCGGCGCGCCTGTTTTGATTTGGCCAGCATTCACAGCTACGGCAATATCAGCAATCGTAGCGTCTTCGGTTTCGCCGCTACGATGAGAAATTACGCAAGTGTAGCCAGCGCGTTTCGCCATTTCAATCGTATCAAACGTTTCTGTCAGCGTACCAATCTGATTGACTTTAATCAAAATGGAGTTAGCTGTCTGTTGTTTGATGCCTTGGCTGAGGCGTTCCGTATTCGTTACGAATAAGTCATCGCCAACGATCTGAATTTTGCTGCCTAGTTTATCTGTAAGCAACTTCCAGCCGTCCCAGTCGTCTTCACTGAGACCGTCTTCCAAGGAGATAATTGGGTATTTGGCGACAAGCGCTTCATAGTAGGCAACCATTTCTTCGGAAGTTTTTACGACACCTTCGCCTTCTAGATGATACTTGCCGTCTTTATACAGCTCCGTTGCGGCCGTATCAATGGCTAAAACGATTTGTTCGCCTGGTTTGTAGCCTGCTTTTTCAATGGCTTCTACAATCGCAGCGAGAGCTTCTTCATTCGAAGCAAGATCCGGTGCAAAGCCGCCTTCATCGCCGATCGCTGTATTTAAGCCTTTATCTTTCAATACTTTTTTCAAAGTATGATAGATTTCAGCATTCCAACGCAGACCTTCCGCAAAGCTTGGAGCGCCAACAGGCATGATCATGAATTCTTGAATATCGACGGTGTTGTCAGCGTGTTTACCGCCATTTAAAATATTCATCATTGGTACAGGCAGTTCTTTGGCATTGATACCGCCAAGATACTGATAGAGAGGCAGACCAATGGATTCTGCGGCGGCTTTCGCGGCGGCGATGGAAACGCCAAGAATGGCATTGGCGCCGAGTTTGGCTTTGTTGGGCGTACCGTCCAGTTCCAGCATCAATTTATCAATGCCAATCTGATCAAGAGCATCCATACCAATTACTTCTGGTGCAATCAGGTCGTTGACATTTTTCACAGCGTTCTGTACGCCTTTACCTAAATAACGGCTCTTGTCGCCATCGCGCAGTTCTACTGCTTCATAAGCGCCAGTCGAAGCGCCAGATGGAACAGCGGCGCGGCCTCTAGTGCCATCTTCTAAATATACATCTACTTCCACGGTAGGGTTTCCGCGGGAATCCATAATTTCACGGGCAAATACATCAGAAATAATTGTCGACATTGTAAAACCTCCTACAATAATTTACACTTTATTTTTCCAGCAAAGTCGTGCCAGTCATCACAGCAGGCTGCGGCACCTTAGCTAAATCAAGAATCGTCGGCGCAAGATCAGCGAGACGACCTTCCTTCAGTTTGGCCCCGCGATGCTGCTCAGAAATCAGAATGAGCGGCACTCGGTTTGTCGTATGAGCCGTAAAGGGCGTTTTATTCACTTCGTCATACATATACTCAGCATTGCCATGATCGGCTGTAACAAGAACGATTCCACCGCGATCATGCAGTGCATCAACGACACGACCGAGGCACGTATCAACCGTTTCAACAGCGCTAACCGCAGCATTCATAACCCCAGTATGCCCCACCATATCACCATTAGCAAAATTTAAAATGATGAGATCATGTTTGCCTGACTGAATTTCCGCTACTACGCGGTCAGTAACCTCCACCGCACTCATGGAAGGCTTCAAATCATAGGTGGCTACCTTAGGTGAAGGAATCAAAGCACGATCTTCCCCTTCATAAGGCTGCTCTTCGCCGCCGTTAAAAAAGTAAGTCACATGGGCATACTTTTCCGTTTCGGCAATGCGGAGCTGTTTTAAGCCTGCTTCGCTAAACACCTGTCCTAAAGTCTGGCGAATCTCCTGCGGCGGATAAGCTACAGGTACGCCAAAGGTTTCGTCATATTGCGTCATGGACGCAAACTGAACAGGTAAGTAGCCTTTTTCCCGCACAAAACCCGCAAAGTCTCCCTTGATGAAGGTTTGCGTTAACTGCCGAGCACGGTCGGGCCGGAAGTTGAAGAACACGATGCCGTCGCCCGCCTTGACACCACAGGCGGAACAAGCAACGGCCGTCGGTTTGACAAACTCATCGGTTTCCCCGCGTTCATAGGCGGCCTGCAATGCTTCCACTGCAGTTTTCGCCTGGAAACCAGTGCGGCTTACAATGGCGTCATAGGCAAGTTGCGTTCTTTCCCAGCGTTTATCACGATCCATTGCGTAATAACGGCCAGCGATCGTCGCGATCGCGCCAATACCTGTTTGGGCCATAGCCGCTTCCAGTTCGTCAATATATGCTTTAGCGCTCGATGGCGGCACATCACGCCCATCGAGAAAGGCATGAATATAGACTTCCTTCAAGCCCTGCTCTTTCGCCATAGCGACAAGGGCTTTGAGATGACCAATATGACTATGAACGCCGCCGTCAGACAAGAGCCCCATCAGATGCAGAGCGCCATCTTTCTGCTTTGTTTCATTCATAACTTGCAGCAAAACAGGATTTTGATAAAATTCGCCGTCCCGAATGGCTTTGGTAATCCGCGTAAGCTCTTGATAGACAACCCGGCCAGCGCCAATATTCAAATGGCCGACCTCGGAATTGCCCATCTGTCCGTCAGGCAAGCCTACGGCTTCACCGGAGCAGGCCAGAGTCGTATGCGGATACATTTCCGAGTACAGTGTCATATGGGGCGTATTTCCCTTGGCCACTGCATTAAAAGGATCATCAGCCCGGCCGATTCCCCATCCGTCTAAAATAACTAAGGCGATTGGACTTTTCAATTTACTCATGGCCTTCCCCCCTAACAGATCCATTTCTTATTCTATTGCACGATGAAGCAAGGTTTATAATTCGTAGTTTATGATTCAATAATTGATAATTTTAGCAAAGCCGTCAGCTTCGAGCGCTGCACCGCCCACCAGGGCGCCGTCAATATCGCTTTTCGCCATGAGTTCGCCAATATTTGAAGCTTTCACGCTGCCGCCGTAAAGAATGCGCACAGCTTGAGCTGCTTCATCGCCCACAAGTTCCGCTACTTTCGTGCGGATCACAGCGCAAACTTCATTGGCGTCGTCAGAAGAAGCTGTCCGGCCTGTACCTATAGCCCAAATGGGTTCATACGCAATGACAAGTCCAGCCACTTCACTTGCCGTAAGACCAGCTAGCCCGGCAGCGACCTGACCATTCACCCAGCTTTTCGTTTCGCCAGCTTCTTTTTGCGCCAGACTTTCACCAACGCAGAAAATCGGCAAGAGCTTCGCTGCGAGAGCCGCTTTAATTTTCTTATTGACGGTTTCATCGGTTTCGGCAAAATATTCCCGCCGTTCCGAATGACCAATAATTACGGCTTCACAACCAATATCGACAAGCATGGCTAGAGCGATTTCACCGGTAAAAGCGCCTTTGGGTTCAAAGTGAACATTTTGCGCCGCTACTTGAATCGCACTGTCTTTCACAGCCGCAGTTACTGCTGCTAATGCCGTAAAGGGCGGGGCAATAACGACTTGCGCTGCAGCGCCTTTGGCTGCGTCAATTAACGCCTGAGCCAATTCTACCGCTTCTGCAACCGTTTTATGCATCTTCCAGTTTCCCGCAATCACTGGACGTCTCATGTCCGCCAGAGCGGCAATACCAGGAAGAATCTTACCTTCTAAATATTCGAGCGAAGCGCCGCCGCCCGTAGAAATATGACTGATTTTTTCAGCAAGACCGGTCTTTTCTAAGGCAGCAATGGAATCGCCGCCGCCGACAATACTGGTAGCGCCTGATTCGGCTACCGCTTTCGCTACAGCTTCGGTGCCCTTCGCAAAAGCATCCATTTCAAAGACGCCCATGGGTCCGTTCCAAACGACGGTCTTAACACCAGCAAGAGCAGCAGCAAAAGCTGCCTGACTTTTGGCGCCAATATCAAGAGCCATGCCCGCTTCGTCAATTTGATCAACAGGAACGGTTTTATGGGGAGCATCAGCTGCAAAAGCCGCCGCTACAACTACATCTTCCGGCAGCAGCAGATTGACCTTTCTTTCCTTCGCTTTGGCAATGAGTTCTTTCGCCAAATCAATTTTTTCTGCTTCTACCAAGGATTTACCGGTTTTATAGCCCTGAGCCGCTAGGAAGGTATTAGCCATCCCGCCGCCAATAATGAGCGTATCCACTTTGGTTAAGAGATTGTCAATTACACCGATTTTATCGGAAACTTTCGCACCGCCGATAATGGCTGCAAAGGGACGAGCCGGATTGGCCACAGCCTGACCGACAAAAGCAATTTCTTTTTCCATTAAGAAACCAGCTACCATGGGGATGAACTTCGTGATCCCTTCGACCGAAGCATGGGCCCGATGGGATACGCCGAAAGCGTCATTGACTGCCACATCAGCCAGTTCCGCCAATTGACGGGAGAACTCTGGATCATTCTTTTCTTCGGCCTTATGATAGCGCAGATTTTCTAACAGCAAAATCTGACCAGGCTGTAACGCCATGGCTTTTTCTTTGGCAACAGGTCCGATACAATCTTCGGCAAACAAAATTTCCTTGCCAAGCAAGCTGCCGAGCGCTTTAGCCACAGGTTGCAAACTGAATTCTGGCACTCTTTCGCCTTTTGGTCGTCCCAAATGAGCTGCCAAAACGAGCGAAGCCCCTTGTTCCAAAAGATAGTTCAGTGTTGGCAGCGTAGCCCGAATCCGCGTATCGTCTGTAATGTTTTGGGCTTTGTCCATGGGTACATTGTAGTCGACCCGAACAAATACGCGCTTTCCTGTGAGAGAAATATCGCGAATTGATTTTTTCACAGTAAATTCCTCCTAAAAAGGGTCACAAGTAGCTTGTGACCCTTTCGTTGTTTACTGATTGGCATTATGAATCGATTAGAGGCCTTTTTTCGCAATATAGACAACTAAGTCTACAACGCGGTTCGAATAACCCCATTCATTGTCATACCAAGATACGACTTTGGCCATGCCGTCAACAACCATTGTGGACAGTGCATCAATCGTTGAGGAAGCGGGGCAATGGTTATAGTCAATTGATACAAGCGGTTCTTCCGAATAATCCATGATACCTTTCAGTTCGTTCTCTGATGCTTTCTTCAAAGCTGCGTTAATTTCCTCCACAGTAGCCGGTTTTTCCAAATTTACCACTAAATCGGTAATGGAAACATTGGCTGTAGGCACACGCATGGCAAAACCGTTCAATTTGCCTTTCAGTTCAGGCAGTACAAGAGCTACTGCTTTCGCAGCGCCTGTCGTAGTCGGAATAATGCTCTTAGCCGCAGCACGAGCACGGCGCAGGTCTTTATGGGGCAGATCAAGAATCTGCTGGTCATTCGTGTAGGAATGAACTGTTGTCATCAGACCTTGTTTGATACCGAAGTTTTCCATCAGAACTTTGGCAAAAGGCGCCAAGCAGTTCGTCGTGCAGGAAGCGTTGGAAATAATATGATGCGCAGCAGCGTCATATTTGCCTTCGTTAACGCCCATAACAATGGTAATATCTTCCCCTTTAGCTGGAGCGGAAATAATAACTTTTTTAGCGCCTGCTTCAATATGAGCTTTGGCTTTGTCTCCTTCGGTAAAACGCCCCGTCGATTCAATAACAACTTCTACGCCAAGCGCTTTCCAAGGCAGTTTGGCTGGTTCCCGTTCAGCCAATACTTTAATTTTTTTGCCGTTAACAACAATATCAGAACCTTCTACTGTAACTTCTGCATCAATTTTACCGTGAATGGAATCATATTTTAGAAGGTGAGCCAGCGTTTTTGCATCCGTTAAATCATTAACTGCCACAATTTCTACGTCGGGGTTATTCAAAGCTGCCCGAAATACGTTGCGACCAATTCGCCCAAAACCATTAATCCCTACTGTCGTTGCCATAATGTGATTCCTCCTATTTTTTGTTATGTATAATCATTTGCATGACTTTCGCCGCCGCTTCGTCAATGACGAGAATTCCGGTACGACTCGCTCTGGCAACGGCAATGACTGCCTCTGCCTTACTGGCGCCGCCGGCGACGGCAATTACGGAATCAATGCCCGCTAAGTCACCCAAATGCAATCCCACGCTACTTGTTGCATAAACGATTTCCCCAGAAAGTGTACAGAAATGACCAAGAGCCTCGCCAACTGCCCCTTTTTCTAGCAGTTCTGCGACGACAGCGGGGTCCATCTTTCGCCGTCTAGCCATGGCGTCAGCTTGCCCGATACTATGAAGCAATACATTTGTATGCTGCGTCAACGCGCGAATTTCCTTGGCCTGGGGATCATTCGCCAAAATAACTTCCAGTGCACTTTCATGAATCCCATCAGGAATATGAAGCATCCGATAAGACCCGCCTAATTTTGCCGCCATTACCGCAGCAATCGTATTGGCCTGCAGTTCAACTTGCTCACCTAAGCCGCCACGGGCTGGAACAACAACCGAATTAGGCCGTGAAAAGGTAATTGATTCAGCTACCATCGACATGGTAGAACCGCCGCAAACACCGACGATCATGCCATCTTTTAGCTTTTCGGCTAATAGCGTTGCCGCTGCTCTGCCTAATTCTTTTAAAACAGTATGATCCTGCTCAGAATCGCCAGGAATAATCATCACTTTTTCTAGCGCCAGACTCTGTTCCAGTTCTTCTTCTAACGGAGTGAGTCCATGAACCAGTCTAATATAATCGGACAGATCGGCAATGAGCTGCTGCCCCTCAGCCGTGACAGTCATACCTAGTGAGCTAAAATCAAGCAGCCCGGCATTTTTCAAAAAATCCACTTGCGCTCGAATAATTCGTTCGCCTGTGTCAAGCAGCCCAGCCAATGCTCGCCTGCCAATCGGCTGAGCATATTGGATATGTCGCAGAATATGATAGCGTTCTTCAATAACAGCAATGAGTTCTGGAGCAATTTTGCGATGAATCTGGACTATCTTCTTCATGGGAAGGCTCCTTCTCCTTGAAAGGTTGCGCATGAACAAAAAATGACGTTTTTTAGCCAATTATGACAAACCTTCTCTTAGTATGCTTCTCTTTTTAACGAAAAATCCCTTCTAAGAAAAAATGAGTCATTGAATTTAGTTTAGGGACTTTTTTTGTCCCTGCACGTTATTATCTGTCCCTCGTACTATGTTATTCTTGCTGCGCCAAAAAATTCCTTCTCACTATAAAAACTTTTTTATTTTTTTCTGAAAATAAGAAAAGACTTGCTTTCGCGGGAATTTTCATCCTAATCAAAGCAAGTCTTCCTGATTTTCAATAACGTTTTCGTTTACTGGAAGAAGGTATCCCGAGTTCTTCCCGATACTTTGTCACCGTACGACGCGACAAAACAAGGTTCTTACGACCAAGCAATTCGGATAACATCTGATCACTATAAGGCTTCTTCGGATTCTCCGCCGCAATCAGATCTTTGAGTTCATCCTTGGCTTTGCTTGCCGCTACGTCTTCGCCTGTGGCGCTGTGCACACTAGAGGAGAAAAAGGTCCTGAGTGCAAATAGTCCGTGGCTTGTAGCCACATATTTATTAGCAATGGCCCGACTTACTGTAGACTCATGCATTTGAATGCCGTCAGCCACTTTTTTCATCGTCAAAGGCTTAATATATTTGGGACCATATTCAAAAAAGTCGTGCTGAAATTCTACAATCTGTTCCATTACGGCAGCCAAAGTCCGCCGCCGCTGCTCAATACTTTTAATGAGCCAAAGCGCCGCGCTGAGGCGACCTTCAATAAATTTTTTCGCTTCTGTCCCGGCTTCTTTCACAACATGGCGATAATAGGGGTTAATCGTCAAACGAGGAACGAGTGAGTCATTGACCAGGATGACAAACTGACCATTGATTTTCTCTACCGTAACGTCAGGTGAAATATAGCCAGGATCACTCTCGCTGCCGAAAGCCCGTCCCGGTTTCGGATCAAGTGTCTTGATTAGATCAATCGCTTCTTGGACTTCTACAGGACTTGTGTGCAGCTTCTCCGCAATCAATTTGCATTTTCCCGCCGCCACTTCGTCTAGATAGTATTCAATAATCTGCTCAACGAGATCCTCTTTAATCTGCTTATGAGAAAGTTGCAGCCGCAGACATTCCTTTAAGTCACGGGCGCCAACACCGCTGGGATCAAAGGTCTGAATAATATGGAGCATTCTTTCTACAAGCTCTTCGGGCTGTTTGAGCTGTTTTGCCGCTTCTTCGAGCGTCAGCATCAGATAGCCATTGTCATTGATACAGCCAATTAAATACCGACCAATTGCCAACGATGGCTTATCAAGGACCGTAAAATTCAATTGAAATTCCAAATGTTCATGGAGCGATACCGTACGCAGGCCTACATTTTCATGAGGACCCTGCCCGGCCTCTTTCAGCCACTCCTTTTGGGAATCTTCGTCAAAGTAGTCAAGCCATTCGGCCACCTCGGTGCTGTTATCCTGCTCAGACGTATCAGCGCTCTCATCTTCCCCGTTTTTTTCTGCCGTAGGCTCCTCAATTTCCAATACGGGATTTTCCTGCAACTGCTCTTCAATCATGTCCGATAACTCCAGCGATGACAGTTGCAAAATAGCAATCGCCTGTCGCAATTCCGGTGTCATAACGAGTTTCTGATTTAATTCCAGTTTCAAACCATAATCTAGATTCATCGTTCCTCCTCCCTTCTAGCAAATACGAGGAAGCTGATCGCCAATCAGCATATCCAATTTGCGAATCCCTCCAATTGTTGTTCGAAGCCCAACTTGCCCTGCCGGTTCGGTTACGACTTGACCTATGCGCGCCGCTTCTTGACCATAAGGATGACGCCGTAGTACTGCCAACGCTTTCTCAGCCAGTTCTTCAGCAACTAGCACGATCATTTTCCCTTCATTGGCAAGATATAAGGGATCAAAGCCCAATAAATCACAAATGCTCTGCACTTGCGGCCGTACTGGAATTGCTGTCTCATCAAGCAAAATACCGACTTTCGCCTGCTCCGCTATTTCGCAGAGAGTTGTGGCCAGTCCCCCTCGCGTTGGGTCCCGTAACACAGCCACTTCTGGCACTTCAGCCAGCAGGCTTTCGGCTAAACCGTTTAAGGGTGCACAGTCACTCACTATTTCTGCGGGAAAAGTCAAGCCGTGACGCTCTTTCATCACCGCCAACGCATGCTCTCCTAATGTCCCGCTGATCAGTACGGCCTGGCTTGGCGCTGCCAAATCAGCTGAAATCTGTACCTTAGGCAAAATCCGCCCAACGCCAGCCGTATTAATATAAAGTCCGTCAGCCAAACCGCGCTCGACTACTTTCGTATCGCCTGTAACAATCTGTACCCCAGCCGCTTTCGCAGTTTCGCCCATAGCCGCAGCAATCTTCTTTAAATCTGCCAACGGATATCCTTCTGCAATAATAAAGCCAGCGCTCAAATAGAGAGGCACGGCGCCATTCATGGCTAAGTCATTGACTGTGCCGCACACAGCGAGCTTACCAATATTACCGCCGGGAAAAAAATGCGGGCTAACCACAAAAGAATCCGTCGAAAAAGCCAGTCTGGCGCCGTCAATAGTAAACTGAGCGCCATCATGACGCGCTTCCAACATCTCATTGGCAAAAGCAGGCATCATGACTGATTCAATTAACTCTTGGCTCAGCCTGCCGCCACTGCCATGAGCCATTTCAATAAATTCTTTTTCCTTCATATTGACCACCTGCTATCGCCGTATTTATACCATGCTGCGCATGTTCCTTCCACACTGACCATGCAGGCGCCTACAGGACTCTCTGGTCGACAAACCTGCCGAAACAGCGGACAAGACGGCGGCGTAATTCGCCCCTTCAAGACCTCGCCGCAGCGACAACCTGCTGGTTCCGCCGCTGTAACTGGCGGCAAAGGCAGACGATTTCTAATATCAAAGTCCTGATAAGCTTCCCGTAAAGCCAAGCCGGAAAGCGGTACTGAACCAATGCCGCGCCAGATTGCATCGACCGGTTCATAGACTGTATCAACAAGCTGGCTGGCCACAGGATTTCCGATTGATTTCACTACGCGTCTATACTCATTTTCCAATCTGGCTTCGCCGGAAGTAGCCTGACGGGCTAGTTGCGCCACAGCTTGTAGAATATCAAGCGGGTCAAATCCAGCAACAACCGCAGGCATGTGATACTGCTCCGCTAGAAAATCAAAGGGCGCAAGACCCGTCACAGCACAAACATGACCTGGCAGTAAAAATCCGTCAATTTTCGTAAGTGGGTCATCTAATAAGGCTTTTAATGCTGGCGGCACCAGCTTATGAGCTGGTAATACAGCAAAATTTCGCAAATTTTCCTGCTGCGCCGTAAGAATGGTAGCCGCTGCTGTTGGTGTTGTTGTCTCAAAGCCGACAGCTAAAAAAACAACCGTTTTATCTGGTTCTTCTCGGGCAATTTTCAGACTGTCTAAGGGCGAATAGACGATACGAATATCGGCGCCTTGCGCTTTTTCCTGTAGCAAAGTGCCTAACGATCCCGGCACTTTCAGCATATCGCCAAAAGTTGCAATAATCACATCACTACAGCGACTATAGAGAATCGCTTGATCCATATAAGCGCTTCCAGTCACGCAGACCGGACAACCTGGACCGCTGACAAGCTCAATATTTTCCGGCAAAAGTTGACGAATTCCCGCTTTAAAAATAGAGACTGTATGAGTGCCGCAAACTTCCATGAATCTCACTGGTCGATCGAGTAAGGCCAGCTCTGCCGCAATGTTTGCTGCCGCTTGTTTCATTTCCTGGTCAGATGGCTTCATGCGCTGCTATCTCCCTAAATAATTCCATGGTTTTTTCGGCCTCTGCCGCATCAATGACCTGAATGGCAAAGCCCGCATGAATCAGTACATAATCGCCAATGGCAGCCTCAGGTAGCAACATGAGACTAATTTGACGCGTAACGCCAGTGACATCCACTTCAGCGCTATATTCTTCACGCGACAGAATTTTTCCGGGAACTGCTAAACACATCCTCGTACCCTCCTCATACCGGCGATGACCGCCTGTCCTAAAGCCAAGCCACCGTCATTCGCCGGAACTTGTTGATTCCAATAAACCTGAAGTCCTTGAGTCTCAAGTTTCTCAATCATATATTCCAGTAAAAAAATATTTTGAAAGACGCCGCCGCTCAGAGCGACTTTGGTAAGCTTATGATCTCGGCTGATGGCAATCACCTGATCCACAGCAGCCTGCGCTAAGGTCAATTGAAAGGACGCGGCAAGATCAGCCTGACTTTCTCCTGCCAACAGCCCTTCCGTTAAGGCCGCCATGGTCGGCAGAAAATCGAGTTCTTTCCTAGTTGAAACGCGATAAGGCAACAATCGGCCCCGCCCCTTCGCAGCTAGCTGCTCTAGTTCCACTGCAGCTTGTCCTTCATAGTGCGTTGTAAAACGCAGCCCCAGCAGTGAAGCCGCCATATCGAAAAGACGTCCAACACTGGAAGTAAGCGGCGCCTGTAGTTTTTTATCAACAGCCTGTAACACAAGCTCCCAGCCTGACGGCAACGCCTGTACTAGTGCCAGATCTAGCGTCGTAAACGCATCACCATATATTTGCCTAAGGGCCCATAGACCAAGACGCCACGGTTCAGCAATCGCTTTGCCGCCGCCAGGTAATGGAATATAAGCAAAATGGGCGATCCGCTGATACTCCGTTAGAGAGGCGATTAAAAACTCGCCACCCCACAGTTTGCCATCAGCGCCATAGCCAGTACCGTCAAAAGCAACGCCAATGACCGGTTCATCCAGACCATGCTCAGCCATGACACTAGCAATATGAGCATGATGATGCTGTACTGCTGTTTTGGGCCCCGAAAGCGTTGCCACATATTGCGTGGAAAAGTAGCGAGGATGAAGATCATAGGCGGCTAGCTCCGGCTCCATATGGGTCAAACGCGATAAATGCATAATATTAGCACAATAATGCTGATAGGTCGCTTCATTTTCCAAATCACCAATATGAGCGCTCATAAAGGCCTGACGGCCGCGAATCAAACAGAAGGTATTCTTTTGCTCCCCACCGGCGCCTAGCACGGGCGGTAACTCCCAGGCAAGTAACAGAGGCAAGGGTACATAGCCGCGACTGCGTCTAATAAATGACGGTTTATGCCGAACAAGACGCATCACACTATCATCAACTGGCCGGAAAATTTCCCGATTGTGAATTAAAAAGAAATCGGCTAATAACGCCAGTTTTTCCTGGGCGACTACATCGTCATAAGCCAAAGGCTCTTCGCTTTTATTGCCGCTTGTCATGACTAAAAGATCGTCTTTCTCTAGCAATAGATAATGAAAAGGTCCATAAGGCAGCATCACGCCAAGATATTCATTGTCAGGCGCTACTAAAGAAGCAAGTATTTTGCCCGCTTCCGGCCGTTTTTTTAGTAATACAATAGGCCTTGCCCGACTGGTAAGCAAAGCTTCTTCCTCCGAATTAACGAAGCAGACAGTTTTTACGGCAGCAAGACTTCCAGCCATAACCGCCAGCGGTTTTCCTTGACGGAATTTTTTAGCCCGCAGTTTCGCTACAGCTCGTTCCATGCGAGCATCACAGCATATGTGATAGCCGCCGATCCCTTTTACGGCTAGCAGCGCCTCCTGCTGTAACAGGGCTCGCGTCTGTTTCCATAAAAGCGCCGACTCGCTAGCCAGCTCCCT
Source organism: Pelorhabdus sp. sgz311002 (assembly GCF_056134285.1). Classification (NCBI taxonomy): domain Bacteria; kingdom Bacillati; phylum Bacillota; class Negativicutes; order Selenomonadales; family Sporomusaceae; genus Pelorhabdus; species Pelorhabdus sp. sgz311002. The sequence goes on from NZ_JBWBCL010000002.1 coordinate 24,575, forward strand.
GCCGTGATTATCGGTAAGGCGATAAGTCGGACCACAATCCGGACAGGCATTAGGCTGCGCATGAAAGCGGCGACTGTGCGGATCATCATACTCAGCTTGACAGCGAGGGCACATGGGAAAATCAGACATCGTCGTCAGGGGCCGATCATAGGGAATATCACGAATAATGGTATAGCGAGGACCGCAGTGCGTACAGTTAATGAAAGAATAGTGATAACGCCGATCTCGCGGATCATTCAGTTCCTGCTCACATGCGCGGCAAATGGCCACATCTGGTGAAATGAGAGCGATTTTATCCGCTGTTTCCTCTGAGGCCAGGATAGTAAATTCCGTCGCCTTAGTCGTAGCAATGTCTTGCACAGTCACTTGCAATAAAATAGCCAGAGGCGGTTTTTCGGTCGTCAGACTCGTCTTAAAAGCGTCCAAGGACCTTTCATCTCCCTCGACCTCAATCACTACACCTTGCCCATCATTTTTCACCCAGCCCCCCAACGCGAAACGCTGGGCTAAAGAAAAAATAAAGGGGCGGAAACCCACCCCCTGCACAATCCCTTGAACAGTAAGTCGTTGACGTTTCATCATTTCTCCTGTGAGGATCGGTTTAGTATATTATTAAAAATTCACCATCTGCTATTTCTTTTCCTGCTCCATAGCCAACTTTGCCTGAATATACAGAGCGCACTCTAGGCGCTTTTTCTGCAGTTCACAGCCTAATTCATAAGGCTTAGTAATATCATGATGGAAAAGATCCGCATTGGCGTGACAACCGCCGCTGCAGTAAAAACGGGCCCAGCAATTCGCACAAGCCGGTTTATTTAAAACATGAGCCTGTCGGAATTTCAGTGGCAGTTCCTGATTCTGCACGCCCGTAAATACTGTACCTAGCTTGTATTCATCACGGCCTACGAACTGATGACAGGGATATAAATCTCCGTCTGGCGTAACCGCATAATATTCATGACCAGCGCCACAACCGCTCAGCCGTTTGGCAACACACGGTCCATGGTCAAGATCTACGTTAAAATGGAAAAATTCAAAGCCATTACCAGCAAACTTCCGTTCTAAATAGGCTTTAGCCAATTTTTCATATTCGGCGGCAATCGCTGGCAGATGTTCTTCGGTCAAACGATAGTCAGCCGATTTTTCCACTACAGGCTCTACTGATAATTCTTTAAAGCCCATGTCGGCCATAGCTAACACATCACTGGCAAAATCGAGATTCTTAGCGGTATAAGTGCCCCGCAAATAGTAGTTTTGGTTATTACGCGAAAAAATCGCCTTGGAAATATTGGGCTGCACTTGAGCAAAACTGCCCTTGCCGCCTGGATAAGGCCGCATAGCGTCATGAACCTCTTCGCGCCCATCCATGCTCAGCACCAAACTAATATTATTTTCATTTAAGTATTCAATAACGGCATCATTTAATAAGACGGCATTTGTCGTAAGGGTCAGTTTAAAGATTTTGCCTGCTTCTTGCTCGCGTTTACGTACATAAGCGACAATCTCTTTAACGACATCAAGATTCATGAGCGGCTCGCCGCCGAAGAAATCAATTTCACAATGCTTGCGCGTGCCGCTATGTTCAATAATAAACTCCACAGCTCGTTTGCCTACTTCACTTGTCATCATGGTGCGGTTATGGCCAAAATCGCCCGTTCCGGCAAAACAGTAGCCGCAGCGCAAATTACAGTCATGGGCGATATGGAGACACAACGACTTTACAATTGGCTCTTCGCTAAAAGTAAGCGGCACTGTTAAGTCAGGCGAAAAAAGCTGTTCCGCTGCTTCGAGTTCCTTCAGTTCAGCCATTACTTCCATTAATTCAGCGGCATCATAAGTATGAGCCCATTTTTCTAGCACTACAGCTTCATTGGCGCCGTCAAAATCCTCGAGTATATCATAGACAAGTTGATCGACCACATGAACGATCCCGCTGTTAATATCAAGGACAATATAAAGTCCGTCTAAAGAAAATTTATGAATTCCCTTATGCATAGTACAATCCTTTCTTTCTCACACTATTTATAGCAGCCCGAAGGCGTCATAAAAAAAGCAAGCCCCTGCGAAAAAGTCAACAGGGGCTGGCTGCTAAAAGCTTACTTTTGGCAAACCTGATTGCCAACGGTGCAAGAAGTCTTGCATGCCGACTGGCAGGATGCCTGACATTCGCCGCAGCCGCCGGTATAAACGGTCTTTTTCAAAGATTCTTTGTTAATTGTAAGAATATGTTTTGCCATTGTAGTCCCTCCTTAACCTGGATATTCTTTTTAAGTGTACCATAGATCCCTTAGCCGAACAAGATTACTTCTTGTCTAGCGCTTTCGTAAGAGAGTCTGGCACAAAGAGCAGACGAATCGGCAGATTGGAAGCGCCGGGCGGTGAAAAAGTAACCCATAGCGACTTGCCGGACTGATACGTGCCGAACAGTTCCGCCGCAGTAATCGTATCAGCGCCAAATACCGGCTGATCTTTCGGAGTCAACACAGGTGGTTGAATCTTAAAATCATACTTAATCCCTAAAGCACCGCCATAATCGCCGCCAAGCGGATTTAGATACCCTTTAAAGGTTTGTTTGCCATCAATAGAAGGCATAAATACATGATACATGACACCGTAATTGCCATAATTCATCACGGGGCGACCACTCGTCGCATCTGTGCCGATCACATAAGGATCTACTTCATTATCGGCTAGCGTAATTACGACGGAACCATCTTGGGTCGGATTGTAGACCGCATTAGGGATAAGCAGCTTATCACGACCAGCAAAGGTACCGCGCAGCGCTGTCTCATCATTCGGCAATACTTTTAGCGATTTAATCGTTTCCTGTTTATACTTTTCCGGTACCATAACCGTTTTTACGGTTATGGGTTGATCGACTTTAAAGTCAAAAATACCATTTACGAGTTCATCTGGTTTTACCGTCATTTTCTGTAAAGGCTCCCAGAGCAAAGAACTGCCGCCTGCCGGTACCGACACCGTATAAGCTTCATGGCGATCCGCCAAGTAATCCAGTTGCGCGTCCTTGCCAATTAAACCGTAAGCAAGACCGGGACCTGAGAAACCATAACGATACACATTAATGTTAGCCTCTTTTGTACCGTGATTTTCAAGTAATACTAAAATCTTTTTCGGCTCTTTCGTACCATTCACATGGTGAAAAAAGAGTCGTACATCGCCATGCACTTTGTCTTCGTATAGAACGCCATCGGCTGGCGCCGTTTCTGGACTGTCTGATAATAACAGCGTTCCACCATATTGCGTAGTCGTCAAAGCCCATTCCGGTGAATCGACAAATACTTTATCAGGTAGCGGGGCTGATGCAGCAAAGCCAGCACTTTGTCCCAAGAGCATTACAGCAGAACTAAGAAGTACTAATAATTTTTTCATGTCTCGTCCCCCTTATCTCGTTTATTATAGCAAAGGCTCTTCTGTCTGTAAACGGAAGGCATTAGAGCGAAAGGAAGATCGAATGAAAAAGGGAGTCATGCTTTTCTATGGTTTTTACGCCTTAGCCCACATCTACATAGGCTTTCGTCTCACGATCCTACTCAAGCTGCCCGCTTTTGGCACGGGGCTGCTCTGGGCTACGCTTTTCTTGTTGTTTTTTGCTTTTTTACTTGGCAGAAAAATCTCTTCATCGGCAAAACTGGCGAATATTTTTCTGAAAACAGGTGCTTATTGGTTCGGCATTTCATACTATTTACTGCTATTTCTCCTGCTTGGTGAAGCGCTGTTATTTCTGCATCGCCGCCACCCTTTTCTACCGCCTGTTTTTCTCGCCACCCCTCGCCTAAGCGCCTTGTTCTTATTCTGTTTACTAAGCTTGATTCTCCTCTGGGGCGCTTACCAAGCGCGTACGGTAAAAATCCGCTCCTACAAGCTTGCTATCGCTAAATCTGCCGGTTCTCTTACATCGCTGCACATCGCCTTCGCAGCAGATCTACACTTAGGCAGCATCATTACGAAAAAAGACCTACAGCGCTTTGTGAAATCCCTAGAAACGCTGCAACCTGACCTTATTTTACTAGCTGGCGACATCATTGACGGCGACGCCTTTACTTGCCGTCCGATGCTGCCGCTATTAAAAAAGCTCCAAGCTCCCTATGGCGTCTATGCCGTACTGGGCAATCACGAGTACCTCAATGGGCAAGTTCAAGAAATTACCGCTTTATTAACACAAGCTGGAATTCGTGTCTTGCGCGACGAAATAGTGATCCTCGCCAATAACTTAGTATTGGCGGGACGTGACGATAACACCAGCAAAACCTTTACCGGCAAAAACCGACTCTCCCTAAACAACCTGCTAACAAAGGTCGATCGCCGCCTTCCTATTTTGCTATTAGATCATCAACCGATCGAATTAGACAAAGCCCGGACGGAAGGAGTCGATCTCCATCTGTCCGGGCATACTCACTACGGTCAATTATTTCCGAATAGCTTGATTACAGGCAAAGTATTTGAAGTAGATTGGGGCTATCGCCAAAAAGAAACTCTGCAAATTCTCGTCACCTGTGGCTTCGGAACGTGGGGCCCGCCGCTACGCATTGGCAGCCAGTCAGAAATCATTGATCTTACGATTACTTTTGCCGACCCGATCATCCCGTAAAGGGAGTAACGAAGCAGGCCTTCCAGAGGCGCAGTTTGAATTCGAGCAGCCCCCAACGCGGCCGATGCATGTTTACTCGTTTTAGCCGATACGGTTCATCGCCAGCAAGCCAATAACCGGAAACGCCGGAGCAGGCGCCGCGATAGCCCGCTTCTTTGAGCAAAGCGAAAGATTCCTGATCATAAGAACCGAAGGGATACGCCAAAAATTCTACAGGTCGCCCCAGTTTGGCCTCTAGCGCCGCTTTCGATCCGGCAATTTCCTGCTGTTTTTGCGGCAATGGCGTTTCCGCTAAGGCTACGTGATTTAACGTATGCGAACCGATTTCGATGCCGCGCTGTTGCATATCTTTGATTTGATCCCATGTAAGATATTCCTCTTGTCCGATCGAATTTACAATGACAAAAACAGTACCGCGAAAGCCTTGCTGTTCCATGAGCGGCAAGGCCGCCGTATAATTATTGGCATACCCATCATCAAAAGACAGCACGATCGGCTTGTCTGGCAGCGTCGCCCGCCCAGCCTGGGCTTCAGCCACTTCATAGAGTGAAACCGTATGATAACCGGCCGCTTTAAGATAGTCTAACTGCTCTGTAAATTCGGACGGTGAAATTCGATAATCTTCCTCTAGATCACTGGGATCATGCTCAGCCACTTCATGATAAGCAATAATCGGCACGCCGCTGTGATAAGCCACATGCCACTTTGCCAGCAAAATTCCCAAAACAAGTAAACCAACAAGTAAAAGCGCTTTTTGCGGCTTTGACAGAGATTTATTTCTCATAAGGGTCCTCTTTCCGGTAAGTTTTTCGCGATTTCCGCTAATTTGCGCAGCCGATGATTCATTCCTGATTTGCCAACCGTCCCCCCCAAATGATCGACCAGTTCCTGCAGCGTCGCCTCAGGAAAATTCAGACGTACTTCCGCTGCTTCCCGCAGATTCGCGGGGAGACTCCCCAGTCCTTGGTAGGCTTGAATTTGTTTAATAAATTCGACCTGACGAAAAGCAGCATCAACGGTTTTTTGCAAATTTGCTGTCTCGCAGTTGACGAGACGATTGACTTGATTGCGCATGTCCTTGACTTTGCGAACTTTTTTAAAAGTCTTGACTGCTTCGCTAGCGCCAATGAGCCGCAAAAAAGCTTCAACGGCATCGCCATCTTTTAAATATACAATAAAGTCAGCTTTGCGATCGGTCATACGGGCAGGAAACTGAAAATACTTCATGAGACCTACCAAAGTTTTCGCATATTCTTCACTACTTGTAACAAGCTCTAAATGATAATCGCCCTCGGGGCGATTCACTGAACCGCCGCCGAGAAAAGCGCCGCGAAGATAGCCCTTCCGGCAGCAGGCCTTCCGAAAAAAAGCCTTGTCCTGCCCAGAGTAAATACCACCTTCGCGCATCAGGCCAAGCTGTGCCAAAAGTTCCATGACTTCTGGCGTTGGCATAATTTTAATCAAATAGCTATTATTTTTTTTGAGCCGACGGCCTTTCGAAACAACGACCTGCGTTTTCAATTGAAAACGCTGCTTTACTAAAACTAGAAATTTTCTAGCTACAGCAGCGTTCTCTGTCGTAAAATTAATTCCCAGTGTCTGGTTACCGCCAATTACCATGTTGCCGCCCATGCGCATCAAAGAAGCCAGTTCAGCAACTAGGCAGCAACTTTTACCACCCACCATGCGGGCCAGTTCATTTTTTACCGTATTCGAAAAGGAAATGGGAAAAGACATATTCTCACCTAACTATTTATCGTCCTTTAATTCCTTGATATGTTCGCTAATTAAGTAGTAATCCAGCAGCTTCATGCGCTCTGAATTGGCTTTTAATTTATAAACCATCGACATAATCGTTCGTGACAGCCTAACAGGATCGTGACGGACAAGATTTGTCTCACTGATTAGATTAGCCTGTACGACTTTTACACCTAATTTTTCAATAGCGGCAATGTCTTCCGCCATAACGGGTCGCGCGCCTTGCTGCGCATAAACTTCCTGCAGTTCTGGCGCAACCTTTTGGCTATTGACTACCACATAGTCAATGCAAGGACCCACATGATCGAGAATCGCTTTGACATGATCGTACGCTGTAAATCCGTCCGTTTCCCCAGGCTGGGTCATGACATTGCAAATATAAATTTTTACGGCATCGCTTTGGCGCAGCGTTTCCGCCATTCCCCGAATCAAGAGATTAGGCAATACGCTCGTATATAGGCTGCCTGGTCCTAAAATGACGGCATCGGCTTCGGTAATCGCTTCCAGCGCCGCTTGTACCGGTTTCACATCAGGCGGCACAATATCGACGCGATGAATCCGTTTTTGCACGAGAGGAATCTGCGATTCCCCTTCCACAATGGTTCCGTCTTCCATAGTCGCCACAAGGCGAATCGTATCAACGGAAGAGGGCAAAACCTGGCCGCGTACAGCCAAGACTTTACTGGATTTTTTCAAGGCTAGCTCTACATCGCCCAACACTTCCGTCATGGCGGCAATATACAGATTGCCAAAGCTATGCCCCGCTAAATTCCCGGTACCGCCAAAACGGTGCTGAAACAACTTTTCCATGAGCGGTTCTGTATCGGCCAAGGCCACAAGACAATTGCGTAAATCGCCTGGCGGAATCATGCCAAGATCCTGGCGTAAACGACCTGACGAACCACCATCATCAGCGACTGTCACAATGGCCGTAATATTGCTTGTAACGCTTTTGATCCCGCGTAGCAGTACCGATAAGCCTGTCCCACCGCCAATGACGGTAACACAAGGTCCGCGATTCAATTTACGTTTTTCAAAAATCATCTCCACAAGCTTATCAGCGCCATCAGGAATGAGTACTGTCACAACCGATCGAATAATTTTGCGTGTGGCAAAAAGCATAATAATCAAACCGACGACAATGATTATAGATCCGGTTACGAAGGTTGCTGTGTAATCATATTTTCCGGTACTCAAATAGACCATGCGAAAAATGGTCTCTTCCACAAAGCCAATATACTTATAGTTAAACACCATGGCTAGGCCTAGACTTGCCGCAATAACACCGACAGAAAAAAGCAGTAGCCACCGTTTAAAATTCATGCCAGGATAAAGCCACTTCAAATAATGCATCTACTACACCTCAACGACATTATGCTGAATGTCTCTATGCTCCAAATTCACTTTGTAGCCTTTTTTACGCAATCCATCATGAATTTGTCGCGCCACATAAACAGATCGATGCAGACCGCCCGTACAGCCAATAGCAATAATCAGCTGACTTTTTCCTTCTTTAATATAGTTAGGAATAAGAAAATCGACAAGTCCGCCAAGCTTTTCCATAAACTGATGGGTAATGGGCCATTTGGCAATATACGCCGCCACATCGGTTTCTTCACCACTATGACGCCGCAGCGATTCGACATAAAAAGGATTCGGTAAAAACCGCACATCAAAGACCATGTCAGCATCAATCGGCATGCCATGTTTAAAGCCAAAAGAAACGACAGTAATATTCATGCGTTCGTATTCCTGATCACTGGAAAAAAGGCGAATAATCCGCTCCTTTAACTGGCTAGTTGCGAGTTCCGACGTATCAATAATATGAGTTGCCCGACCACGAATCGGCTCAAGTTTTTCCCGTTCTTTTAAAATTCCTTCACTAATCCGTCCCTGCTGCGCCATAGGATGGCGACGACGCGTTTCTTTATAACGTCGAATCAGCGTTTCATCAGAGGCTTCTAGAAAGAGCACTTCATATAAATGGCCTTGTGTCTCCATCTCTTCTAAGGTAGCCACAAGCGAGTCAAAAAATTCACCGCCGCGGATATCCACAACTAGGGCAATCTTATGAACGCCACCGCCAGACTGTGCGCACAAGTCAAAAAATTTAGAAATCAGCATGGGCGGTAAATTGTCGACACAAAAATAGCCTAAGTCCTCCATAGCGCGAACAACCTGTGTTTTACCGGCTCCAGACATGCCGGTGATGATCACTAAACGAATATTATCCATAAAAATTTACCACCTCCTGCAAAAATAACCAACTAAAAGAGTAACAAATAAACCTAAACAAAACTTTATTTATAAATTATGGTTAAAATACGACTTTATGCGTACGATTACTGCGCCGATTTAAATGATCTAGAATTCGCTCAACCGATGTATTTAAGACTTGTTCTGCTGGAATCCCATGGGTAGAAAGAATCTCTTGCGCTGCGCCAAAATCAGCCACCGTATCAGCAAAATGGCTATCAGAACCAACAACAAGCTTCGCACCATACAATTTAGCTAAATTCACGATATTGTGGCAATGGGGTTCACTCCCCTTGCGCGCAGCCGTTAGTGAGCAATTGTTTATTTCAAGCGCCACATCTAACTCCGCTGCCGCCTGCACAATAATTGCTTCATCCATCAAATATTCTGGATTACCAGGATGGACAATAATATCAACAAAACGATTTTTCATCGCATTAATGAGCATCATCGTATTTTCGTCCATCGAACCATAAGGGGCGCAAAAAGTATGCAGACCAGCTGCTACTACGTCAAGCTTTGCTAAGCGATCGTCATCCAGGTCTAGTCCGCCATCACGATTCATAATATTAGCTTCAATCCCTTTTAAAATTCGAACACCATGCACCCGATTAGGAATCGCCACTTGATTACTAAAGTGATAAGCACAGGGAGCTCCAGGCATACTTGGACCATGGTCTGTCAAAGCAATCATTTCTAGCCCTTCCTTTTTCGAAGCAGCCTGAGCAATTTCTAATACCGTACTATAGGCATGACCGCTGGAAATGGTGTGAACATGCAAATCAGCGATAAATTTCACAAAAATCACCTTCCTCATCACTTTTCACTACAATTATAGGACAGAGCGGTCAAAAAAGCAAAGCCTCCTTCCTGTCTTAGCGAAAGAGGCTGATGATTTGATCCATCTGGAGGTACTGTTCAGCAAGAGCGGCTAACGAATCGGTTTTTTCGGTACTGACATCAATCGAGGGTGAGAAAGGAAACTTACCTAGTGTAGGAATAGCGGCAAGTCGTTCAATATAGTCGGCATTGGTTGACTCTAATACTCCAGTTTTTTCTTTATTCCATCCGTTATAAATCAGGCCTTGCCAGTCGACGCCGCGCTGACGACCATATTCTGCCGTGAGCAAAACGTGATTAATAGCGCCAAGATTCGGCCAGGTTACAAGTAAGGTAGGAAGCTGTAGCTCTCGCATAAAATCAATCAACAAATAGTCTTCCCAAAGAGGTGACGTAATCCCGCCAACTCCTTCTACTAAAACAAACTCATGACGCTGCTGCATTATAGCGACCGCCTGTAATAAAACATTCACATCGACAGTAACACCACTGACTTTTGCCGCTACAGCCGGAGTGAGAGCTAGCTCCAAACAAAGCGGATTGACTAACTCTCGCTCCGCTTCGCCAAGACCGGCCGCTTTCATGAGAAACGACGCATCCTCTGACAGAAGCCGACCGCCAGCGTTGCGAACACCGCCTGAAGCTACGGGTTTGACAACCCCCACATCAAGTCCCCTCGCTTGCAGTGCCGCTGCGATTGCCCCAGTAATTACTGTCTTGCCAACTTCTGTACTTGTCGCTGTAATAAATAAACCAGCCACATTTTCGCCTTCCTTCTATAAGTCTGTTGTGAGTAGCTTCATTTCTTGCAGTACCTGCCCAATTTTTTGGGCCGCCACGGTCAAATCGTCTTTATTGTGTGCCGCCGTTACGGTCAGACGCAACCGACTGCTCCCCTGTGGCACTGTAGGCGGACGAATTGCCGAAACAAGCAAGCCTGCCGCTTCTAATCTTTTCGCAGCTTCCATCGTTTTAGCGGCATCGCCGATTAAAATCGGTATAATCGCTGTTTCACTAATCATAATCGGTACCTTGTAGGACTGTAACAGCATTTTAAAATATTCACTTTTCGCTGCAAGGATTTGAACAATTCCTGGCTCAGCCACTAAGACATCGATCGCTGCCGCTGCCGCTGCCAAAGTTTGCGGCGCCAAAGCCGTCGAGAAAATAAAACTACGTGATCGATTCATTAGATAGTCAATCAGTAGAGTTTTGCCAGCAACAAAGCCGCCTTCCGCCGCAAGCGACTTGCTGAGTGTCCCCACCTCTAAATGAATGCGGCCCTTTAAACCAAAATGAGCGGAAGTTCCTTTGCCGCCTGGTCCAATCACGCCAGTGGCATGAGCGTCATCGACCATAAGCAAAGCATCATACTGTTCGCCTAACGCCACAATCTCAGGCAATTTAGCAATATCACCATCCATACTGAAAACACCATCAGTTACAATGAACCGCTGGCCTGCACAAGGCGTCACTGCAAGTAGCTCTGCCAAGTGGTCCATATCACTATGACGGTATACGACAGTTTTTCCTTTTGCCAAACGGCAACCATCAATGATGCTCGCGTGATTTAAGGCATCGCTGAATACAATGTCTTGTTCGCCAACCATGGCGCTGACAATTCCCAGGTTCGCCATATAGCCTGTATTAAAAATCAAAGCAGCTTCCGTTTCTTTGAACTGTGCCAACTTTGTCTCAACAAGCCTGTAGCCGCTGTGATTGCCGCTCGTCAAGCGCGCTCCGCCCGAACCAGTTCCGTAGGCTACCGCTTCACGCGTCTGTGCCATGACGGTTTCGTGGTGAGTCAGTCCAAGATAATTATTGGAAGAAAATAAAATATATTCCTTGCCATCTTTTCGCACTCGCGCTGGCGTAACTGGTTCAAAGTCCACTAAGCGCCGCCGCAGCTTATTATCATCAAGCGCCGCCAACTGTGCCGCCATTTCATCGAATTTTTTCATGGTCTGCCTCCTGAGGAATCGCTAAAACAGGCTGATTCTCTAAATAATCCACAAGTTTGTCTAAATCAACTGCTTCAGTAACAAAAAAAGCTCTGCCGCCTGAAGGACTACCAAAGCGTTTTAAGTGGGGCAATCGAAAATAACACTGGCTCGATCCTACATACCCTGTCGTATAGTCAGGATCATCAGACCAACATAGCTCGGCAACAACTCCAGGCGCCGCCTGAACTTTCGAAGCCAGAACCAGCGCCTCTCTAACATGAAGATTCGTAAGCCCCTGCTCCGCTAAAAACTTCTCATAAAGCGGCCCGTCAGCCACATCCATAGCGCTAACCCGAACGCCTCGCTTAGCAAAAGAATCAAGGCGTCGTCCGTCAACCGCTGACAAGATCATCGCCCCGCGCATGCTATCAGGTAAAGCTGCCAGAGCTTCCATTCCCTTATAAGCTGCTCGCTCAGTCACACCAGCTTGAACTAGCGCTAAAATCGCCTGTTCGCGCCCTTGTTCAATCGTTGCCGCTTTCCCAGTAACAATCGGCAAAAGCGGAATTTCCTGGATTTGTGGTTGCTCAATTCCTTCGATCTTCAGATTAATAAAATCGGCGGCACCGCGACTATGACGGAAAGCCCGCTCAATCATCGCCAGCGCCGCCTGCTTTACAACTTCTTCACGGACAATCCGTTCGGCGCCTGATATATGACGTCCGCCCATTTCGTGCGCGCCACCTTGAGACGAACGCATCTTAACGCTGTATAACATGCTCATAAGCCCTCTCTGTTTCCCGACGAACCCGCCGCAACAATAAGGTAAGCGGCCAAGCCGCAATCGCCGTATACACCATGCCTGGTACAGCAGCAAACACAACGGCCCAAGCTGCCTGCCCAATCACCAACATCAACGTCAATCTTGCCACAAACGAAGCGATAGGCCCAGCTATAGCAACAGTAATAAAGGATGTTCCACCAAGTGCCAACACCGCGCCTACTGTTAGGCGAAAGAGTAATGCAATCGCCGTATTAAATATAGTTTGCGTCCCCAATAGCAGCATGGCTAAACTTGCTAAAACCCCCGCTAAAAAATACCGTCGAAAACCATAGACAGCGCAAACGGCTACCGCTAAAGGCGCTGACAATTGAAATTCCGTTCCTGGTAGAATGCCCGGCAGCTTTAACGAACCAGATACCGCAATAAGCGCCGCCAAAAGTGCTGTGACTGTCATATCCTGTACTCGCATAATTTTTCTTTGGCCGCCTTTCCAACATGAATAATATGAAATAAACCTTTGTAGTCATCTACGTAAACCAAATAAAATTAATAGGTTAACATTAAACCGAAAGAAAAACCGCTGCCGCGATAAAAATCGCCAAAGCTACGCCGCAACGGTTAACTTATTATTTTTATTCAGTTTACAATTATCACTATACTGCAAAATTCACCAAAAGTAAAGGCAAAGAATTCAGACGAATCAAATGTCCAATACATATTTTTCTATGGCTTTAGCAACGCCATCATTGTCATTCGTGTCGGTAACCGCCTGAGCAATCGCTTTCACGGCCGAAGCGCCATTTCCCATAGCAACCCCCCAGCCGGCAAAAGAAATCATATCTGTATCATTGAGCGAATCTCCCAACGCCATCACTTCTTCTTGTGAAATAGAGAATCGTTTGGCCAAGAAATCTAGAGCTGCCCCTTTATTGACTGCGGCATGCATAATTTCGACATAGCCAGGCTGAGAGCTTGTTGCGTAAATCTCGCCAGGATACAAACGATGTAATTCATCAATGACGCTTGCCACCTGCTGTTCTCCCACCATGCCTAAAAGCTTCGTAGGCGCTTTAGCAAGCCGATAAAGATCCTTGCCGATCGCTACCGCCTCTACCTTTACGCGACTAGCATAGGTCTTGGCAATCGCATTAAGCCGATCCACATAGAGTTTATCATCAGCATAGGCTTGAATATACCACCCTTTATCTTGAAACAAAGTAAGAATCTCTTTCGAAATCGGGCTAGGAATCGGCTGATGATAAAGTACCTCCCCTGATAAAGCGGATTGGATCAAAGCGCCATTATAAGTGATCAAAGGAACATCTAGTCCGATCTGCTTGGCAAAGATCACCGCAGAAGCAAACATTCTGCCTGTAGCTATGGTAACAACTACATCCTTGGCCACAGCACTTTGCAGCGCTGCAATCGTCCGCGGCGATACTGTCAGATTTTCTTGCAATAACGTTCCGTCTAAATCAATCGCCACAAGGCGAATTTTCGGCATAAAAACCCCTCTTTTCTTGGTATATACCATTTTTTCTTGATATGTACCCTCTTTTGTTCGTCATGCCGAAAAAAAACTCCTGTCATGGCTTCCGATTAGAGTTTAAACTTCTCTACAATCTGCCGCATAGACATTGCTAAATTCGCCAAATCAGCAGCACTGCTATTAATCTCTTCCATCCCCCGACTTTGCTGATGAGCCGTTTGCGCAACTTGATCAGCACTGGTAGCCGCAACAGCAGCTATTGAGCTAATGCTTTCCACATTCTGCACCATCGACTGCGTCCCTTGGGCCGTTTCCGCAACAGACAAAGCAATATGGCCAATTCCCTTCTGAACATCGGCTAGCCGCTGTAGAATACTTTCAAAGCCTTTTTGCGTATCAATTGCCGATACCTGCCCCTGTTCAGCTTCCTTCGTACTTTCTTTGACTGCCGTAACGGCATAGGCGATTTTCTCACTCATTTGACTAATAATATCACCAATATCCTTCGTCGCCTCAGAGCTTTGTTCCGCTAATCTCCGCACTTCTTCCGCGACCACAGCAAAACCGCGACCTGCTTCTCCAGCCCTAGCAGCTTCAATGGCCGCATTTAAAGCGAGCAGATTCGTCTGTCCAGCTATTTGGTCAATGACGCTAACTATACCACTGATTTTTTCCGATCCCGTCGATAAGTCAGCCGCTACTGTATCGATTTCTTGCATTTTATTACTAATAGATTCGTTTTGTTCCACGACGCGTCGCAACATTCCCATGCCTTGCGAAGCTGCTTCGGCCGTTGTCTTAGTGCTCTGATCGACTTCATTGGCACCATGACGAATCGTCTCTGCCCCTGCTGAGATTTCTTCCAATGTTGCCGACATCGTATGGATACTATCAGCATTTTTTACTGATCCTACAGCAATTTGATCTATACTTTGTGCAATCAAAGCTACCGAGCGCATTTGTTCCGTCACCGTAGCGCTAAGTTCTTCGCTAGCAGCAGCCAACTGTTCACTATTGCTATGAATCTGTTTGACAAACCCTTTTAAAGACTCACGCATAGAATTACCGATGCGACCAATATCGCCTAATTCATCATTACGAATAATAGGAATCGGATTGCCCGATAAATTCAATTGACCGACCTGCTCAAGATTACGACAGACACGCTCAAGCCGCGTTGATAAATGGCGACTGTATAAAAAGATCAGTAAAATAACCACAACGAGAATAACACCGCTCAAAATTGCTGCTATCTGGCTATTTCTCTCCGAAGAAGTCGCAATCTTTTGACCTTGGCTTGCCAAATAAACTTGCTGAGCTTCCGCTAATTTTGCAAATCCTGCATCAATTTCCGTAACGGCGTTACGCCCTTCGCCAGTCAAAGCAAGCCAATTAGGCGCATTGCTTTTTCTTGCCGGAATCATCCGTTTATCTGCATAATCTATATACCACTCTAAAGCCTTTTGTATTTTTTCGCCCTCACTTTTCCGTTCCGGCGAAGTGACGGTCTGATTATATTCCTTAATTAAATCCAAACTCTTTACGATACTATCGCGATAATTTTTTTCATAAACAGCCATCCCATCAGGATAAAACAGAAAGCCTCTCATATTGAGTAAAGCCCGCGTAAACTCTGTATGACCGCTTTTTATCGTCGCAAGATCTACTGCCGTACGATTGACAATCACATCAGCTTCCCGTCCCGCCTGGCGAAACTCTAGCAAAGTAAATCCTAAAATGCCCATAAACAAAACAACCACTACAGTAAACATTAAAGCAAGCTGCATCCCCATTGAAAACCGAACATTCCCCATAATTAGTCCCCCTACTCTGTAATTTTCCCACATTTTTCTATTTTTTTCTTTTTTCTACTTTATCTAATTTCATTTTATTATTTACAACATTATTTTACAAGAGACTATTGACTGAAAATTTTGCAGTCCAAAATATCTGCTATAAAACAATAGGACCATTCGATACCACAATAATTAAAATACCAAAGAAAAGCCGCAACCTGTCCTATTTGAAACCGTAGTAGTCATATTTTAGCTGACTTAGAAAAGAAATTTTGCTTATTCCTAAGTCTATAGTAAAATAAAAAGTATATTTTCTTGTTCGGAGGCGCTATCATGAAAGATCAATCAAAATCAGCTTGCTTACTGCGTATTCGCAGCGTCTTCCATAATCTAACCAAGGCGGAACAAAAATCAGCCCAATTTATTCTTGATCACCCTGCCGATATTATCCATATGACAATTACCGAACTAGCCGAAACAATCGAGACGGCAGAATCAACGATTTTCCGGCTTTGCAAAAAAGTAGGTTTCTCCGGTTACCAGCAATTCAAAATTGCCTTAGCTAGCGACTTATATACGCCTTTTGAATCGCTTGTCAATGAAGTGGAATTGTCCGATTCTGTTTTAGAGATTGCCGGCAAGGTCTTTCAACAAATTGCTGAAGGACTGCAGGATACCTTAAAACTCATGGAAGAACCAGCGATGAGTAAAGCCATTGCCGCTTTAGCACAAGCTCGTCGCATTGATGCTTATGGTTGTGGCGGTTCTGCTGTAATCGCTGCTGACATTGAACACCGCTTTATGCGGTTTGGCGGCGCCGTACGAGCATATGCCGATCCGCATATGCAGTTAGCTTCAGCGTCACTCTTACAAGCAGGCGATGTAGTCCTTGCCATTTCCCACAGCGGTTCCAATCAAGACATTCTCGCTGCCGCAGCCTGTGCCAAAGAAAGCGGCGCAACAATCATTGCTCTGACAAGTCACATGCGCTCGCCTTTATCGCTGCTTGCTCATATTTCGCTGTACGGCATGTCACGCGAGGTAAAATACCGCTCAGAAGCCATGTCATCGCGGCTCATTCACCTCGCAATTATTGATGTCTTATATGTGGGCGTTATGTTGCTGCAACAAGATACGATTACTGATAATATGGAAAAAGTCCGTAAAGCCATTGCAATGAGACGCCTCTAAGAGGAGGAAGGGTTTCGTAACGCGTCAACGTTAGCACTTAACTTCCGCTTTTACGAAATCCCTTCCTCCTTGGCCTGGTTACTAAAAACTAGATGGGTTTCGTAACGCGTCAACGTTAGCACTTGACTTCCGCTTTTACGAAAATCCTTCCTCCTTGCCTATCTATAAAATTTAAGAAGGGGTTCGTGGCGCATAGCAAAGAAAAAGGCACCTATTTTCGCAAGAAAATAAGTGCCTTTTTCTTTGTTTATTTTTTAAAAAGTGTTTTGACGCCAAAAACTATTACAACGGCAACCCCGAAAAACATTAGTGCAATCGAAGGGGCGGCCAATAAATGAATGGTTGCTTTCGCCGCAGGTATACTCCCGACGACAGGAGCCTGAAAAGCGACTAAGAGCCAGGAGCAAGCATAGCCTAGTCCGCCTAAACCAAGTGCCAAGGAAGCCCATTTCTTCATTTGCTCGCCTACATTCAAACAAGCCAAAACAAAATTCAAAATCAGCATGGCCGTACCAATAGCGGCGCCATGTAAATGTGCTCGCAACAACATTCGCCAGCACCGATCCACCAGCGCAGTAATTTTCTGCGGATCATTTTGGTAAAGTGTTGCCAAGCCAGGCTGGGCCAATTCTTTCCAGTAATGCTTTATTGCTTCTTCTGCCCCACCCATAATAACACCAATAGAGAAGCCAAATAAAATAGTTAATATAGCTAGCAAGCTTCCCCATCTAACACTTTTTAATTTTTCTTCCACTCTTTCTTCTCTCCTTCACACATTCAATAAACTATTTATGGTCAAAACAGCTTGATACTAATTAGAAATATTTCTAAAATATTCTAAAAAAAGGTTCTGCTGCTGCAGAACCTTTTGTATCACTACTATTCTTGTTTTTCAAACTGATCTTTGCCTACGCCGCAGAGAGGACATACCCAATCATCTGGAAGGCTATCGAAAGTTGTCCCTGGTGCTAAACCGTTATCAGGATCACCAGCTGCTTCATCATAAACATAACCGCAAACTACGCATACATACTTTGCCATATCACTAAACACTCCTTTTTCTTTTCGCTATTTAGTATTATGAAGATATTATTATTTTACCATACAAATTCTCAGATTACCAGTTTCTGTTTGAGCCACCGCCGCCGCCGCTGCCACCGCCATAGCCGCCTCCGCCGGAGCCGCCGCCAAAACCACCACCGCCGCCGCGTCGAAATAAAATAGATAAGATCATCCCAGTTATAAAACCGCCAAAAAATACCCAGTCACTTACCAACAGCAACACTAGCAAGGCAATACCGGCAATTTGCAGCCATTCGGGAATATTCGTACTGTTTGTCTGCTGCGCCGTGCTGTGAGCGCGCGCTTCTGGTCGGGCAATATCTACATTGTATTCTTTCGCCGTTTCGCCGATGATAGCAAAATAGCCATTCAAGATTCCTTGCTCATATTGATTATTTTTAAA
This sequence comes from Pelorhabdus sp. sgz311002, assembly GCF_056134285.1. Classification (NCBI taxonomy): domain Bacteria; kingdom Bacillati; phylum Bacillota; class Negativicutes; order Selenomonadales; family Sporomusaceae; genus Pelorhabdus; species Pelorhabdus sp. sgz311002. The sequence goes on from NZ_JBWBCL010000002.1 coordinate 42,706, forward strand.
ATAAGGAATCATATACTCATCTTGAATGCGCCCGGTTTTGCCGTCAGGCAACGCGCCCTCCAGACCATAACCGACTTCAATGCGCGATTGCCGATCATTTATCGCCACAAGCAAGACTACGCCATTATTTAATTTCTTATCGCCAATACCCCACTGTCGTAAAAAAGCAAGGCCCAGTTCGTCAATGGCTTGTCCTTCTGTCGATTTTAAGGTAACCACAACAACCTGAGCCTTTGTTTTCGCTGCTAATCTTGCCCCGACTTCATTGATTTTATTCTTTGCTTCCGCCCCTAAAACGCCAGCGTAATCCTGTACGTAAATGCTTGATGTCGGCGCAGGCGGAATGGCAACCTGCGCCGCTGCCAGCGAAGGCAAAAGCAAGCTTGTAAGAAGCAGTAATCCGATAAGCCATTTCTTCAAGCTAATCGCCTCACTTAAAATTGAACTTTCGGCACCTCTTTTGCTCCTTCATCAGCCTTGAAGTACTCTTTCGGCATAAAGCCCATCATACCCGCAAAAATACTCGTCGGCAGAGTACGGATTTTCGTATTATAAATCTGTACGGAATCATTGTAGTCCTTACGGGCTACAGCAATCCGATTCTCCGTGCCGCTTAACTCGTCCATTAACTGGCGGAAATTTTTATCAGCTTTCAAATTCGGATAATTTTCGGCCACAACCAGCAACCGGCTTAAAGCTCCGTTTAATTCACCATTCGCCGCCGCTTTCGCTGCAGGTCCCTGCGCGCCGCCTAGTTTGGCACGCGCATCAGCTACTGCTTGAATCGCGCTTTGTTCATGAGCTGCATAGCCTTTGACTGTATTGACTAAGTTGGGGATAAGATCACTGCGGCGCTGCAATTGATTTTCAATTTGGCTCCACTTTCCGTTTACATTTTCATTCAGATTGACTAAACCGTTATAGCTTGTCACAGATCCAATGAGCAGTAAAGCAATGACCCCGATCACAACCCATAATGTTTTATTTTGCATTGACCAAAGCCCCCTCGAGTTTCTAATTTGTTATCAATTACCAAGCAATTGTTGATACTTTTATTTTACTACGTCTGTCCCAAAAAACAAAAGCTTTTTACTTCTGGCGAAAGAAAAGATATACAGCTTCTGCCGCCGCTTGATTCATCCCGTCCGCCGCCAACAGTTCTGCTACAGAAGCCGTTTTGATTTTGGCCAAAGTGCCAAAATGATCCCACAAGGCCTGACGTCGCTTAGGGCCGATTCCTTGCACATGGTCAAGAACGGAAACAAGATTTCGTTTTGACCGAAGCTTACGATGATAGGTAATCGCGAAGCGATGAGCCTCGTCACGAATGCGCTGCACCAAATAAAGCGCTTGACTATGGCGCGGCAAAATTACCGGATTAGACTCGCCCTCGCGAAAGATATGCTCAAATTCCTTAGCGAGCCCGACCACGGGACCATCGTAACCGCAAGCGCGGATCACTGTCAGCGCAGAACTCAACTGTCCTTTGCCACCGTCAATGATAATCAGATCAGGTAACGGCCAGTCCTCCTTACCATAGCGACGCCCGACCACCTCCTGCATGGATTTAAAATCATCGGGTTTCCCTTCCACTGTTTTCAGCTTAAAGCGCCGATAATCCTCTTTCTTGGGCTTTCCACCTTCAAAAACGACCATAGAGGCTACGGTCTCAGCACCTTGAATATGAGAAATATCAAAACACTCCATGCGATAAGGCTCCTTGGCAAGACCGAGATAGCGCCCAAGATCAGCCACAGCGCCGCTTGTCTGGGCATCTTCATGGGCAAGTTTCTGGGCTTGCTGCTCTAATACAATAGCCGCATTACCTGAAGCCATTTCCACTAAATCATGTTTCGTGCCACGCTGCGGCGTAATTAGTTTCACCGAACCACCTTTTGTTTCGCTGAGCCACTGGGCGAAAAGTTCCTGTTCCGGCACAGGAAGCGGCAAAAGAATTTCACGAGGAATAAAGGTAGTTTGATTATAGTACTGCTTTAAAAAAGCGTCGAGAACAGCGCCATCGTCCTCCAATTCACTACCAGCAAGCAAAAAGTGATCTCGGCCAATGAGCTTGCCGCTGCGAATAAAAAAGACTTGCACACACGTACCAATAGCAGACCTAGCAAGTCCGATAGCATCCTGATCACCAGAACCTGTAACAATATTCTGCTTCGCTTGTACCTGCTCAATCGCGGCAAGCTGATCCCGCCGTCTAGCTGCCGTTTCAAAGTCAAGAGCTTCCGCCGCCGATTCCATGCTTTTTCGCAGTTTTTTGGTCACATTGTCACTGCGTCCCTCTAAGAACAGACAAATCGATTCTACCATTTCCCGATAATCTTCCGTCTTAACCAGCCCGGCGCAAGGCGCTAGACAGCGTTTAATATGATACTGCAAACAAGGTCTTTGCCCATGCAGTTTCGGACAAGTCCGCAACGGAAAAAGCTGCCTAATTAATTTTACCGTTTCATGCATCGCGCCAGCATTCGTAAAGGGGCCGAAATAACGAGCGCCGTCTTTTAACACCTTCCGCGTCACATACAAGCGGGGAAAGGGCTCACCCACAGTAACTTTAATATAAGGAAAGGTTTTATCATCACGCAGGCTGATATTATATTTCGGGCGATGCTTCTTAATTAGATTACATTCTAAAATCAGCGCCTCAATTTCTGATGTTGTAATAATCGTTTCCAAATTAGCAATATGTGATACCATCGCCTTGACTTTTGGCGAATGATTTGCGCTCAGCTGAAAATAAGAACGAACGCGATTTTTCAAGTTGACAGCCTTACCAACGTATATGATTTTCCCCTGACTGTCCTTCATGAGGTAACATCCTGGACGATCTGGCAGTACTTTGAGTTTTTCCGCTACCTCTTCTGTCATATTAGTCCTCCTATTTTTGTATACAAAATACTGTATTTTTAGAGAATTTCTTTTATTCTAGTTGCCAAAATAATATTTGCGTCCTATAATAGTTGATATTAGGACCAAGTATAAATTATATATTATTTGCTAATGGAGGTCTAGACGATGTTCAATCGACTGCTCATTGCCAACCGCGGTGAGATTGCTGTCCGAATTATCAGGGCCTGCCAGGAGCTTGGAGTAAAAACAGTTGCCGTATACTCTGATGCAGATGTAGATTCTCTACACGTGCAGCTTGCCGACTACTCCTGCCGTATCGGTCCTGCTGACGCGGTCAGCAGCTATTTAAACAGTACAGCGCTTATTAACGCTGCTAAAACAGTGCAAGCCGACGCCATTCATCCTGGCTACGGGTTTCTCTCTGAAAACGCTGAATTTGCCGAAGCAGTAACAACTGCAGGCCTTACTTTTGTAGGTCCTACGGCAGCAACGCTAAATCAAGTAGGCAATAAAGACGCCGCGAGAGCTGCTATGAAATCAATCGGCATCCCTTTAATTGAAGGCAGCGGTCTATTAACTACCAAAGAAGCTACAGTCGCAATTGCCCGTGAAGTTGGCTATCCGGTTATTTTAAAACCTAGCACCGGCGGCGGCGGTCACGGTATGATAATTTGCAATACGGAGGAAGAACTCCTTCACAATTATGAAATGTTAGAAAGTGCCGGTCAAGTACATACCTTTCTACTAGAGCACTATATTACAGGTGCGCGTCATATTGAAGTACAAATTTTAGCTGACCACTATGGTCACACCATTCACTTAGGCGAGCGCGAATGTTCTTTGCAGCGGCGGAATCAAAAGCTGCTAGAAGAATGTCCTTCCAGCGCTCTTACCAGCGCCTTGCGCGACCGTGTAGGAGAACTGGCTGTTCGCGCCGCCAAAGCAGTTCACTACCGCAATATTGGTACAGTAGAGTTTTTGATGGATCATTCAGGGAATTTTTACTTTATGGAAATCAACCCGCGTGTTCAGGTTGAACATGGTATTACGGAACTTGTCACTGGTGTTGATTTAGTGAAAAAACAAATTAAAATTGCTGCAGGGAAAGTCCTCAATCTCAATCAGGAAGATATCACCTTTCATGGTCACGCCATTGAGTGCCGCATTAACGCCGAGGACCCTGCTCAGCAATTTCTTCCTTCGGCTGGAACCATTTCCATTTACCATCAGCCTGGCGGTCCTTCTGTCCGTGTCGACAGCGGCGTCATGGCTGGCTCTACAATCCAGCCTTATTATGATTCTTTGATTGCCAAGGTCATGGTTCTTGGCAGATCACGCGGCGAAGCAATTCGCATTATGGAAAGAGCACTTGCCGAATACCGAATTGGCGGTATTCACACAACCATTCCGTTTCACCAGCAAGTGCTCAGTAACGCCCTCTTTTGCTCAGGCGACATTGACACACAATTTGTTGCCAAAAAGATGGCTCTTTAATCGTTAATAAGGTTTAGACCCTTATTATAAAAGCCTATTTGTTCAAGCCTGTAGGGCTTGGCGGCCACCGCTATGGCCGCTTTTTTTATTTATATGCCAAATTTAGCTAGTTTCGCGCTAGTATTGGGGCAAGGAACTGACCTGTATAGGATTTCTTCTCCTTGGCAACTTCTTCGGGCGTGCCTGCAGCAACAATCGTACCGCCTCTTACGCCGCCTTCCGGTCCCAGATCAATTAAATAGTCTGCCGTCTTAATCACATCGAGATTGTGTTCAATGACTAGGACAGAATCGCCGCCATCGACTAGACGCTGCAGAACTTCTAAAAGTTTATGAATATCTGCCGTGTGCAGCCCGGTCGTCGGTTCGTCTAAAATATAAAGAGTTCTGCCGGTACTGCGGCGTGCTAGTTCCGTCGCGAGTTTTACCCGTTGAGCTTCGCCGCCGGAAAGTGTCGTGGCCGGCTGGCCTAATTTAATGTAACCAAGGCCCACATCCTGAAGAATTTGCAATTTGCGATGGAGTTTAGGAATATTTTGAAAGAATTCTACAGCTTCATCAACAATCATCGCCAGGACCTGAGAAATACTCTTCCCCTTATAATGTACCTCCAGGGTTTCTCGATTATAACGGGCGCCCTTGCAAACTTCACAAGGCACATACACGTCAGGTAGAAAATGCATTTCAATTTTGATAATCCCATCGCCATGACAAGCTTCACAGCGACCGCCTTTGACATTAAAACTGAAGCGCCCCGGCTTATAACCGCGCATCCGGCTTTCCGGCGTCTGGCTAAAAACTTCACGAATAATATCAAAGAGTCCCGTATAGGTAGCCGGATTCGACCGCGGCGTGCGGCCAATCGGCGATTGGTCGATTTCAATAATTTTATCAATAAACTCGGCGCCCTTTAAGAGCTTATGCTCGCCAGCGCGATGGCGGGATCCATATACCTGCTGCGCCAATCCTTTATAGAGAATCTCGTTGACGAGAGTACTCTTACCAGACCCTGATACGCCAGTTACTGCTGTAAACAGGCCCAAAGGGAACTTCACGGTAACATTTTTAAGATTATTTTCTTTCGCGCCAACGACTTCCAGCCATTTGCCATTGGGTTTACGTCGTTCCTGCGGCACTGGAATTCGCCGCACACCGCTGAGATACTGGCCAGTAATCGATTCGGGACAGGCTTTAATGTCCTCAATCGTCCCTTGAGCGACTACGCGGCCGCCGTGAACGCCAGCTTCTGGACCAATATCAATAATGTGATCAGCCGCAATCATCGTATCTTCATCATGTTCTACTACAAGCAGCGTGTTGCCAAGATCGCGCAGATGCTTTAGCGTCGCCAACAGACGATTATTATCGCGCTGATGCAGTCCAATGCTCGGCTCATCTAGAATATATAAAACGCCTACGAGACCTGAGCCAATCTGCGTAGCCAAACGAATTCGCTGAGCCTCGCCGCCGGAAAGCGTCCCCGCCGCCCGATCGAGCGTCAAATAATCGAGTCCCACATCATTTAAAAAGCCAAGTCTTGCGGCAATTTCTTTAAAAATCTGTTTGGCAATCGTTTGCTGCCGCGGCGTAAGTGTTAGTGAGGCAAAAAACTCTTGGCAGTCCGCAATATTAAGCTGTGTGACTTCATAAATATTTTTATCGCCAATGCGAATCGCAAGAGCTTCAGGTTTCAACCTGGCGCCGTGACATTTCGGGCAAGGCTTAGAACTCATAAATGCTTCGATTTCTTCGCGCATCATGTCAGAGGAAGATTCGCGGTAACGGCGGTTCAGCGTTGGCACGACCCCTTCAAACGCAACATGATAGGTCTTTTCTTCGCCGTACATATTTTCATAAGAAAACGTAATCTTATCATCGCCAGTTCCCTGCAAAATCGTCTGCTGTAAATCTTGCGGCAGACTATCCCAAGAGTTATCCAGGGAAAACCCGGCCTGACGAACCAACGCATCAAGCTGGCACATAAAGTAGGAATTCAAATTCTTGCTAAGAGCGGCAATGGCGCCGTCAATTAGAGCTTTGCCGCCGTCAGGAATCACTAACGACGGATCAATTTCCATGTTGTTGCCAAGGCCAGTGCAGGAAGGACAAGCGCCGAACGGACTGTTAAAAGAAAACATACGCGGCGCAATTTCCGGCAAACTAATCCCGCAATCAACACAAGCAAAATTTTCACTAAAGGTCAACTCGCCTTGCTCGGCAGTACCGACAAGAACAATCCCATCACCCTGCTCTAATGCCGCCTCCAAGGACTCGGCCAAGCGAGCTTGCACATTGTCACGAAGAATAATGCGGTCAACAACAATCTCAATAGAGTGTTTCTTGTTTTTTTCCAAAGAAATTTCTTCTGATACGTCATAAATCTGACCATCTACGCGCACGCGAATATAGCCAGCCTTGCGAATCTGTTCAAAAACCTTGACATGCTCGCCTTTTTTACCACGAACAACAGGCGCCAAGATCGTGAGCTTAGCTCCTTCGCCTAAAGTCAGCAGTTGGTCCACCATTTGTTCCACCGTCTGCTGCTGAATCGGCTTACCACAACGCGGGCAGTAAGGAATTCCGGCTCGGGCAAACAGCAACCGAAGATAATCGTAAATTTCCGTAACTGTTCCCACCGTAGAACGTGGATTACGGCTGGTTGTTTTCTGATCAATCGAAATCGCTGGCGAAAGACCTTCAATATAATCGACATCAGGCTTGTCCATCTGACCTAAAAACTGTCTAGCATAAGCCGAAAGCGACTCTACATAGCGTCTTTGCCCTTCGGCGTAAATCGTATCAAAGGCCAATGAGGATTTACCAGAACCACTCAAGCCAGTAATAACAACAAACTGATCACGGGGAATGGTAATATCAATATTCTTTAAATTATGTTGCCTTGCACCCTTTACAATAATCTGATCCTTCACAACAAATTCCTCTCTATTCTCTCTCGCAGACTCGCTTTGCCCTTTAGACACGTCGTTTGCTGCTTGCTTTTTATTGAGTATCAGCTATTTGCTTTGTCATATTATTGCCTTTAGCTGCGTCGCGTGCTACTTGCTTTTGGTTTACTACTTCCTTTGGTCTTGCTCGTTCCCGGCGTCTTGCCATTCCCTCGCCCTTTCGGAGCAGCCATCTCCAGGCGTTGCCTGAGTTCTACAATCTGATCACGTAACTGCGCTGCTCGTTCAAACTCTAAAGCCTTGGAGGCAGCTTTCATTTCTTTTTCCAGGCTAGCTGCCAAATCCTGCATTTCCCGCAGACTCAATGAAGTAATACGCGGTACTTTATATTCAGTCGGTTCTTCGGCCACCTTTGTTGTCTCAATCAAATCTCGTACCTGCTTTTGAATCGTCTGTGGCGTAATACCATACTTTTCATTATGAGCCACCTGAATTTCCCGGCGACGATTTGTTTCATTAATGGCTCGCTGCATGGAACCAGTTATCCGATCAGCATACATAATAACCATGCCTTCGGCATTTCGCGCCGCCCGGCCAATTGTTTGAATCAGCGACGTTTCTGAACGCAAAAAACCTTCTTTGTCGGCATCAAGAATCGCCACAAGCGAGACTTCCGGCAAATCAAGGCCTTCTCTGAGCAAATTGATGCCGATTAATACATCAAACACGCCAGCACGAAGATCTCGGATAATTTCACCACGTTCAATCGTGGCAATATCAGAATGAAGATAACGAACCTTTACACCTGTTTCTTTCAGAAAATCCGTCAAGTCCTCAGCCATTTTTTTCGTCAGCGTCGTCACAAGAACGCGCTCATTTTTAGCAGTACGCTGCTTAATTTCACCAAGTAAATCATCCATCTGTCCCGGAATCGGCCGTACTTCAATCATAGGGTCCACAAGACCGGTAGGACGAATAATCTGCTGTACAATCTGACTGCATTCTTTAATCTCATAATCAGCCGGAGTGGCTGATACATAAATAATCTGATTGATCCGTTCGACAAACTCGTCAAATTTCAGCGGCCTGTTATCATAAGCCGAAGGCAGACGAAAGCCGTTCTGCACAAGCGAATCCTTGCGTGAACGGTCTCCGGCATACATGGCCCGAATCTGCGGCAAAGTTACATGAGATTCATCAATCACCATAAGGAAATCTTCCGGAAAATAATCGAGCAGCGTATAGGGCGAATCGCCGCTCTGCCGCGCCGTCAGATGACGCGAATAATTTTCAATACCGGAACAATAGCCCATTTCCAGCATCATTTCAATATCGTAATTCGTCCGTTGCTCCAGCCGTTGCGCTTCTAGTAACTTGCCATCAGCGCGCATCTTGGCTAACTGCTCCCCTAGTTCGGCCTGAATATCGTCTACGGCTCGCAGCAAATTTTCCCGGGAAGTAACATAGTGAGATGCCGGATAGATAGCAATATGCTTACGGCGTGCGAGAATTTCGCCAGTCATCGTATCAATCTCGACAATCCGTTCCACTTCATCACCGAAAAGTTCCACTCTAACAGCTCGCTCGGCATAGCCAGCCGGAAAAATCTCAATCACATCGCCGCGAACACGGAACTTACCGCGTACAAAATTAATATCATTGCGCTCATACTGAATTTCGATCAGCTTCCGCAAAATCTCGTCACGATCTTTAATCTGGCCTTCGCGCAACGATAATACGAGCCCTTGATATTCATCAGGCGAACCTAAACCGTAAATGCAAGATACGCTTGCCACAATAATAACATCACGCCGTTCAAAGAGCGAACTAGTCGCCGAATGGCGTAGTTTATCAATTTCATCATTAATCGATGCATCTTTAGCAATATAAGTATCAGTCTGAGCAATATAGGCTTCCGGCTGATAATAATCATAATAACTTACAAAATAGCCAACTGCGTTATTCGGAAAAAACTGCTTAAACTCACTGGCCAGCTGCGCCGCCAGAGTTTTATTATGAGCAATAACCAAAGTCGGCTTTTGTACCTGTTCAATTACCTTGGCAATCGTAAAAGTCTTGCCTGTTCCGGTAGCGCCAAGTAGAACCTGACTAAACTGATTCTGCCTGATTCCTTGGGCTAAGCGTTCAATCGCTTCCGGCTGATCGCCTTTCGGCTCATAGGGCGCCTCCACTTGAAAAGGAATGCCGCCTTCGTGATAGACCGTATTCAGCTTAGGAACCGTCGCCATCGTGCACCCTTCTTTCCTCTAACAATCGACAAACGCCGTCGCCAGATAATCATTATTATATCACAATAATTATAATCATATATATAAACTGCTACGAAAAAATACTACCACAATTGCGACTTAAAAAGCAAACATAAGTTCGTATTTTTTATTGCCGAACAGGCCTCAGCGAAATGTTCTTTGCGATTCTCTTCTCCCACTCCTTTCGAATCGACTGCATTCATGTTTGTCACCGAGCAGACCTGAAGTAGGTGGCGATAACGTGCCTCAACCATTACTGCCACTCAGCAGAACGGAGTAGGAGTGGTCTTTCCCCTCATCCCCCTACTCACGAATCACTGCATTCATTTTTCACCGCCGAGCAGACCTGAAGTAAGCGGCGATTACGTGCTCCAACCATGACTGCCACCCAGCAGGCCGGAGAGGAATGGCCTTTGCATAAGCGGAAGTCAAGTGCTAACGGTGGAGCGTTGCAATCGCCATTCCTCTCCGGCCGTCTATTAGGCAAAAAGGCGAAAAAAGGAAGCAGTCGATTCGCCCCTCCTTCCTAGGCTCACCTTCTGCTTCCCTTTTTATAACTTTATTGTTTCAGCTTACCGCTGACCACTTCAATTGCCTTTTGCAGCTGTACATCCGAAGCCTGGTCCTTCGGCGGCGGCGCATCAAGTACAATATCAGGCTCAATCCCAATGCCGTTAATCGATCGATCATTCGGCGTAAGATATTTTGCGATTGTCAATTTAATTGCCGTCGAACCGTCGAGTCGTACGAGAGTCTGTACCGACCCTTTACCATAGGTCTTCGTACCAATCAGCGTTCCTGCCTGCGTATCTTGAATCGCTCCTGCTACAATTTCCGAGGCACTGGCACTGCCGCCGTTAACTAGTACCGCCACAGGATATTTGACTGCAGGCAAATTCGATGTATGGGTTTCCCTTTTGCCGTCACGCGTCACTACTGATACAATCGGCCCTTGCGGTACAAAACGATTTGCCACTTTCACGCATTCTTCCAGCAAGCCGCCGGGATCGTCGCGAAGATCAAGAATCACAGCCTTCATTCCTTGATTTTCTAGCTCCTGATACTGCTTATTAAAATCGCTGCCTGTATTTTCATTAAACATGGAAATACGGATGTAGCCGATCTGATTGGGCAGCATCTTGCTGCTGACTGTTTTAATCTGGATATTAGAGCGAACAAGCGAATAATCTTTCGGTTCTTCGTTACCGCGCTTAATCGACAATACAACAGTGGTCCCTTCTGGACCGCGAATTTTGCTTACGGCGCCGTCAAGGGGCATATCTTTCGTTGGCTGTCCATCAATCCCAACAATCTGATCACCGCTTTTAATGCCTGACTGTTCACCAGGCGTTCCTTCGATTGGCGATATAACGAGAAGCTTTTTATCTTTTACACCAACTACAATTCCTACACCGCCAAAAGAGCCTTCTGTCTCAATCATAAACTCTTTGAACATCTTCGCGTCCATATAGAGGGAGTGAGGATCGCCGAGCGACTCAACCATGCCTTTAATCGCTCCAGCCATCAGCTTATCAAGTGGTACATCTTCTACGTATTTCGATTCTACAACCTGCACCGCTCGAAAAAACTGCAGAGATGACAATACATCACCTGTATGAACTTTCAACACGTAAAGAAACCCAGCTGTCGTTACAACAAAAGTACAAAACACGAGTAAAATTGCGCTGGCAATCAGTTTGCGCCGACTCATAACCCCATCACCTAACTCTCTTCACCTGCAGCGCCACGAGCGCCGTCCCGTCTTAACTATATGCAAAATCAGCACAAACTATGCTCTTACCACTTACGGCAGATACCCCATCGGGTTCACAGGCGTACCGTTTTCCCTCACTTCAAAGTGAACATGGGGACCTGTAGCATAACCGGTTGCGCCAGCTAAAGCAACAGCCTGACCTTTGCCAATTTGCTGGCCTTCGCTGACAAGTAGCTGACTATTATGACCATACAGTGTCGTAATACCATTGCCATGGTCAATCATAACTGCTTTGCCATAGCCGCCCATCCAATCAGCATAGATGACTACGCCCGAATCAGCCGCCACGACGGTATCGCCATAATCAGCGCCAATGTCAATCCCGGTATGAAACCGTGGATCGCCGAACACAGGATGATTTCGCCCGCCAAAGGGCGAGGTAATTGGGCCGGAAATCGGCCACATCATGGCACCGCTACCACTGCCATGGCCAATATTATAGCCGCCGCCGCGAATCATCCGTTCAATCCGTTGCGATGTTTCCATGAGTTCCTGATAAGCACGATTCGCTGCATCACGCTCATTGATCGCGCTATTCATGAGCGACTGCAGCCCATTCTTCTTTTCTTCCATGATTTGCTTTTTCTGGGCTGCCACATTTTTCAACTGCTGAATCTGCGCCTGATTTTGTTCTAGCTCATTCTTCTTTGTTAGAATGAGCTCACGTTCTGCCTTTACTTCCATCACAAGGTCAATATCCTGTTTGACCACACGCTGCAGTAAGTCCAGACGCGTCGTAAAATCAGTAAAGTCTGTTGCACCAAGCAACACGTCAAGATAACTGATCTGACCGTTTTTATAAACATCGCGCATGCGCTTATTCAGTACAATCGTTCTGGCTGCTAGCGTTTTTTCCGCCTTAGCCAATACTTCTTTATTTGTCTCAAGCTGTCCTTGCGTTTCTTTTAGCTGCGAATCGACGCTCTTATACTCATTAAGAGCCGTCTCATAAGACACCTGTGCTGACTGCAGCATCGGGTTAATCGCATCTACTTTTTTCTGTGCTTCCGAAATCTTATTTTGCTGTGTATTCATTTGCTGCTGTACGCTTTGCAGATCACTTTCATTATCGGCAAAAGCAGTAACTGTGCCAAAAACTAACAGTACCAGAGCTGCTATTACAGCAGTTCCTTTACGAAACCGATTCATCCAATCCCTCCAAAACCCGCTGATGCATAATCGCTTATCCCTGGTCTTATACTCGTAAAAATTTCTTCAAGGAAATCGTACTGCCCACTGCGCCAATAACCGTACCGACGATGAGCAAAAAAATGCTGATTTCCGTTACAAAAGGATATCGTGGAATTAAGGGGAAAAAGGCCATTGTTTGGTAGACCTTTTCAGTAAGAAACCCGTAAGACTGTCCTAATAGCAGAACAGCAATCAGAGCGCCGCCGAAGCCAAGAATCATACCTTCTAAAATAAAGGGCCAGCGGATAAACCAGTCTGTCGCTCCGACATACTTCATAATGCCAATTTCCTTACGCCGTGCAAACACGGTAATACGAATCGTATTGGCAATAATAAATAAGGCGGCAAAACCAAGAAAGACGATTAAAATAAGCCCAACAATCCGAATCATCTTGGTAAGCTGGAAGAGATGTTCAATCACCTCTTGGCCGAAGCGAGCATTTTCTACGCCCTGAATTTCGCCAGCCGCCTGAGCTACAGTTTTCACCTGCTCTGGCCTGTCTACCTTGACTTCAAAAGCATTTGGCAGCGGATTGCTATCGCCAAGAGCGGTTAAGAGTCCTTGCTGCTCGCCAAGGCGCTGCTTGAATTTCACGAGCGCATCTTCCTTGCTGACAAATAAAACTTCCGTTACGCCAGACACCTTCGTAAGTTTTGTACCGACTTCGCGCATATCTTTATCACTGAGATTGTCTTTTAAGTAAACGGAAATTTCCACCTGCGACTCTAAAATTGATGCCATGTGATTTAAGTTAAGCACCATCATTAAAAAAATCCCCAGAATCAGCAGGGACAAAGCCACCGTACTAATGGAGGCAATACTCATTAGGCCGTTATGGCGCAGGGATTTGAAAGATTCGGCAACAAAATATTCCGCCGTTCTAATCTTCATAGCCGTATACCCCTTTCAATTCATCACGGACAATACGGCCCTGCTCCATAGCGATGACTCGCCGCTTTAAAGCGTCAACGACGTAGCGGTCATGCGTCGCCATAATAATCGTCGTGCCTTCCCGATTGATTTTTTCAAAGATCTGCATAATTTCCCAAGATGTTTCCGGATCAAGATTTCCTGTCGGTTCGTCGGCAATAATCACCGCAGGCTTATTCACCAAAGCTCGGGCAATCGCTACACGCTGCTGCTCGCCCCCTGATAATTCCGACGGATAATGTCTAGCGCGATGCCTCAGTCCCACACGGTCAAGCACAAAATGAACGCGCTTTTGAATTTCCCGGTGCGGCGCCTCAATAACCAGCATGGCAAAAGCCACATTTTCATAGACTGTTTTATTAGGAAGTAAGCGAAAATCTTGAAAAACAGTGCCAAGACTTCGCCGTAAATAGGGAACATCCTTTACTGCCATTTTCGTTACATCATATCCATTGACAAAAATCTGACCGGAACTTGGCAACTCTTCGCGAAACAATAATTTTACAAAAGTTGATTTACCAGCGCCACTCGGGCCAACAAGAAAAACAAAATCGCCTGCTGCAATCTTCACTGTAATGTCAGACAAGGCGACAGAGCCGTTGCTATAGACTTTCGATACCCCTGTCATGCTAATCAAACCAAAAGCACTCCTTTAACTTCAGAACAAAATCAGAACAATAATCAAACTGTACTTAAATTGAACCATATGTAAGGACCTGTATTCGACAGGAGTCATAAAAAACCTTCTTCTTTCAAAAAAATCGCCTAGTAAAATCCTTATTTTAACAAGCCCCATACATACCAAGTCAAAAATCCGAGCAAAAATAACAAACCAAAATACCAACAGCCTACGGTCATGCGCTGATAGAAAGCAATCCGATAATAAGCGCCTTCACTATTTTGCCGCCAGAGCTGCCGTAAGGAGCCGACAAAAACAAGTAAAACCAGCAAGTTTGCTGTAAAAAAACAAAAACAGCCGAGCACCAGACTACCAATCCACCACAGCCGCGGCGTAATCGCTTCGGCAATTTTGCCGCCATCCAGGGGAGCACAGGGAATAAGATTCAACAAATTGAGTAGACAGGCTGTATAGGAAAGCACCAGCCAGAAGAGACTGTCAGACCAAAAATAGGCTGTCAGAAATAACAAGGCGGAAAGCGTTCCGGCTGCCGGACCACCTATGGCAATATTGGCTGCCATTTTCGCATTACTCGGGCCTTGCTTCAGTTGAATCACAGCGCCCACAAAGGGCACGAACCATAATCCCCCTGTTTCAATACCCACGGCAGCCGAAGCTAGAAGATGACCCAGTTCGTGAATCAATAGCAACACAATAAAGCCAACCGCAAAATGCCAGCCGAACGCAGCGGCATAAAGCCCCAGAGAGAGCGCGATCGAGGCGGCTGTCGTCAGAATCGGCCCTAGCGATGCCATAGCGCCAAGACCCATAAGTGCAATGGCCAACCGCTGGGCCAGGCGTCCTCCCAAACGGACTACCCGAGTCATCATGGCTACGCCTCCCTTGTATCGCTAAAATCAAAAAGGGCTCATTCCACTTTATGCAGAATGAGTCCTTCTTATGCTTTTATTTCCGGGCAATAACCCTGAGAGCCGCCGCAACAATGTCGGCTGCTGTTAAATGATATTTCTGCAACAAGTCGCCGGCCGTACCGGATTCGCCAAAAGTATCTTGAACACCAACGCGTTGCATCGGTACAGGTGCAGCTTCCACTAGGACTTCCGCCACAGCGCTGCCCAGTCCGCCATAAATACTGTGTTCTTCACAAGTTACAATTGCGCCCGTAGCCTGAGCTGCCGCAATGACCGCCGTCTGATCGAGCGGCTTAATCGTATGGATATTGAGAACTCTAGCCGTATAGCCTTGTTCGTTAAGCAGCTTAGCCGCTTCCTGCGCGGTGGCTACGAGCATCCCTGTGGCGATCAGTGTCACATCTTTGCCGTCAGCAAGCTGCACCGCCTTGCCTGGTTCAAAGACATAGTCTTCGCCAAAGATATCAGGCGTTCCCATCCGGCCGAGACGCAAATAAACAGGACCTTCATAGGCTGCGGCATAAGCTACAGCAGCTCGGGTTTCTGCTGCATCGCAAGGAACAATTACTGTCATATTGGGAATCGTCCGCATCAACGAAATATCTTCAATCGACTGATGGGATGCGCCGTCTTCGCCAACAGTGAGTCCAGCATGAGTGGCCGCAATTTTTACATTGAGCTTCGGGTAACAGATCGAATTGCGAATCTGTTCGTAAGCCCGTCCCGCCGCAAACATAGCGAAAGTAGACACAAAGGGAACTTTTCCCGCCGCCGCCAAACCAGCCGCTGTTCCCATCATATTTTGTTCGGCAATGCCTACATTAAAAAACCGTTCTGGATAGACTTTTTTGAAATCTGCTGTTTTCGTTGATTTTGACAAATCAGCGTCAAGCACAATAATATCTTTATTTTGACCGCCCAGCTCTTTTAAAGCCTGACCGTAAGCCTCTCGTGTGGCAACAAGTTTTCCCATGAGCTTTTCCCTCACTCCTCTTCAAATTGCGCCAAGAATTTTGCACACTCTTCGCTTGTCGGCGCTTTTCCATGCCAGTCTGCTTTATTTTCCATTTCACAGACGCCTTTTCCCTTAACCGTATGAGCTACAATCAGCGTTGGTTTGCCTTTATAGGCTTTAGTCGCTTCCAGTGCATCATGAATGGCATTAAGATCATGGCCATCAATTTCAAGCACATTCCAGTTAAAGGCCCGCCATTTTTCGGCAATCGGCAAAGGCGACATGACTTCTTCAATAGGTCCGTCGATTTGCAAACCGTTAAAGTCAACAAAGGCTGTAAGATTATCAAGCTGATAGTGACCGGCAAACATAGCTGCTTCCCAAATCTGTCCTTCTTCGAGTTCGCCGTCGCCCATGAGCGCATAGACGCGATACTCTTTCTGGTCAATACGGCCAGCCAAAGCCATGCCATTAGCTGCGCTAAGCCCTTGTCCCAAAGAACCTGTCGACATGTCCACGCCAGGAATGTATTTCATTTCTGGATGGCCCTGCAGGCGACTGTTAACTTTTCTTAAACTCATAAGCTCCTCTACCGGAAAATAGCCTTTTTCCGCTAAAGCAGCATAGAGAACTGGCGCCGCGTGACCTTTACTTAAGACAAAGCGGTCACGATTGGGATCTTTTGGCTGCTTGGGATCTACCTGCAAATGTTTAAAATAAAGCATTGTTACAATATCAGCGGCCGACAAAGAACCGCCGGGATGACCCGATTTCGCCTCTGTTACCATGGCGATAATATGCTTGCGGATGGCTACAGCCTTAGCTTGTAATGCTGCCTGTTCCGCCTGAGTCAATGTTTCTGCCATATATAAGCCTCCTAAACCATCATGTATTATCTTTAATTGAGCCAAACCCCTCGCCCATCACATCATGGGCGTCTGTCACAATCACAAACGCGGCTGGATCAAT
Source organism: Pelorhabdus sp. sgz311002 (assembly GCF_056134285.1). Lineage (NCBI taxonomy): Bacteria > Bacillati > Bacillota > Negativicutes > Selenomonadales > Sporomusaceae > Pelorhabdus > Pelorhabdus sp. sgz311002. The sequence goes on from NZ_JBWBCL010000002.1 coordinate 59,611, forward strand.
TTTATGCAAAATTTCCTTAACCGGGGAAACTTCGTTAATACTTACTACACACAGCACTACATCGCGCTCCTGACCGGTAAAAGCCCCGCGACCACTTAAATAAGTGACGCCGCGACCAAGCTCAGCCATAATAGCAGCGCCAATCTCACTGGAATGATCCGTCATAATCAAAAAAGCTCGGGCGGAGCTGCGCCCCTCCTGAATCAGGTCGATAAGCTGCGTAGCTACGACGAGCGTAATGAGTGCATAAAGCGCTAATTCAGCTTTAGCAAAAGCAAAACCTGCGAAAGCGATTACAAAAAAATCAATAGAAAGCAAAGCCTGCCCTACACTAATGCCAATGATTCGGCTGAGAATGGCCGCGCCTAAATCAGTGCCTGCTGTTGTCCCATTAAATTTAAAAACAAGGGCCAGACCAATTCCGTCAATGACGCCGCCATACAAGCAAGCCAATAGAGAATCATGGGTGAGTACAGGAATGAAAGGTTCCAAGCCGTCAATAGCTAGTGATAACACAATCGCCCCATAGAGCGTATTGAGTCCATAGCGTTTCCCGAATAGCTTAACACCAAGCAGAAACAGCGGCACATTCATGGCCAGACTGGTAAGTCCGACCGGCCAGTTGAAAAGATAGTGGAAAATCGTCGCCAGGCCCGTAATACCGCCAGCGGCAATTTTATTGGGAATCAAAAACATATTTAGTGCAATAGCGCTCAAAATCGCGCCGATAGCAATCCCAACAGCATCACGCAGCCATCGTTTCACTGTGCCGCCCCCTCATGTCATTTGCGTTGAATCAGGGAAAATGCTTTCTCTACATTGGAAAAAGCCAAGTCGCGCAGTTCGCTGATTTTCTTGGACTGCACAAAGGCGTCTTGTTCAATCTGCGGCCACAAATCATCAATTTTTTTCTGCACTGCTGCGGCCGTAACTGTCATCAGCGATCCGCCGTGATGGGCTGATAAGCTCGCCAAAAACCGATCAATTTTCGGGTCATAGGAAATACCAATTAAGGGCACCTGCATAACCGCCGCAAAAATAAGCGCATGAAGACGGATACCAATGAGTAAATCCATATTTCCTACGAGCGACAGCATCTCTGTCGTAGTAAACTCTTCTTTTAGCAAAACAGCAGGCTCTTTCATCTGTTTCATGACTTTTTCCGCCGTTTGGAAATCGTCAGGCCACTGCATAGGCAGAAAAACTACGCGAGCCTCATAGGCAGACGCTACATAATCAGCGATTTGGGCTAATACGGTTTTATAATGAGGCCATTCCTTCCATTCGCGAATGCTAATTCCCACTACTGGCCGTACGCCAGTCACACCATAGCGACGCAAAATCGTCCGTCCAATCTGCTTGTCGACAGGATGCATGGCAAGAACCGGATCAGCCGTAACATAAACTGGCGGCTTATTAATTCCAAGCTCCACCAGTTCTTCCCGCGAGCCCTCATCACGTACCGTAATCAAGTCAACCTGATTGCCAATGCGACGCATAACGGCCCGAGCTAAAGGTTTCTGCACCGGACCGATCCCTTGAGCATAGAGCATAACAGGCTTACCAAGTTGTTTTGCCAAAAAGACAATACTTAAATAATAGTAAAGACTCCGATCACTCGTCACATCCTGCAAGAGACTGCCGCCGCCGCTAATTACCAGATCGCTACCAGCAATCGCTGCCATGATCTTAGGATAATTCAGGCGATACACGGCAGCTACGCCATGACGACGGCGCGTATCTTCAGGATTCCCGGAAATGACCGTAATCATAACATCGGGTTCTAAATCAGTAAATGCTTCGATCATCGCAGCTAGCATGGCTTCATCGCCAGCATTGGCGAAGCCATAATAACCGGAAATCACTATACTACTCATTCGATGTGGATCTCCTTCCGGCCCACTCACTTAACCACCGCAGCAGTTCCACGCCAAAGACAGCTATGATTCCAAACAAAGCTCCTAACACCACGCCGTCAATCCCGCGAATAAAGGACATCAAAACAGGCGTACGTACATGGGCAAAGGTTTCGACAAGCGATCCCAACGCAATGGTCGCGACAACTACTAGAGCGAAATGAAGCGCCCGCGGCCAACGGCGATAAAAAGCCAGCGCCGCCAGTAAAAAGGCAGGATGACCAATCATAAATTCTTTTTCCCGCGGCCGAGCGTACATTGCATTTTCCAAAAAGGCTCTAAGTTTCAGCTCAATCGCCGGTACAGGCACACCAGCCGTATGACCGGAACGACCAACATAAACCCAGACAGCTATAGCAAAGACGCCTAAAGCCAACATCATTTTCATATCAATTGTCATACTGAGTAAGCGCTTCAATTGAGGGCCAATCTGTTTTACTTTCTCCTGATCAAACAGATTAAACCTGGTTAAATAAATTACAAAAATTAAGAGAAGCGGCATCACAAAAGTTGCTTTTACACCGCGATAAATTTCCATTTCCAAGAAAAAGCGCACATCACCAAGTAAAGCTGCTACATATAAGCCGCCTACCATAGCAATCGAGAAAGCAATGGTCAAATTGAAGAGGCCTCGTCCTAAAATTGCTGGCAGCGTAAGATCTTTCGGTCCTTCAGCCCGCCATTTATCAAGCTGATAGGTCATAGCCAGCACCGGTAACGTAATGGCGCTGAGCGTTGCCGCCGTCTGGCGCACAAGCGTACCGCCGCCTTTTAAGAGTGGCAAAAGCATTAAGACTGTCGGCAACAGCAATAGACCATATAAGTATTTTACCGGAACAGGTCGAATGGCTGAAACAAGCAGGCAAACAGCCGCCCAGACACCGAGAATCATAAGCGCTAACAGCGGTACAGGCGGATAGTAGACAGGAAACAGTCCCGCCTGGCCAATCTGATATCCCTTATCCATTAAAGCCTGCGCCGTCTCGGTAACATAGCTTATATTTGTCTCTAAGAGCGTCATTCCCTGAGCGGGTTTATCATATTTTCGCATTAAGTTAACACGGATATTCCGTTCTTCATCGGTCAGTACCCACCGATGTACCGCTTCATCGAGTTTCAGCTTCGGTTGTTCATCTTTGGGAATCACATAGACGCGAGCCGACTTATAGTCATTCATCGCGGCCAGCGGCAGCAAGCCGTCTTGTTTTAAAAACTGCAGCTGCAAAGGATGCTCAATCATCTGTAACGTAAGATGGCGCGCCTTCATCTTGTCAGCAACCTGCGGCAACAGCCCCGGATAGCCTGTTACTTCATCACCGACAAACATAATGCCTGACAAGTTTTTCGCACTGTCAAGACGGGCAAACACAGCATCGATGTCACTTTCATCCACTTTTGTATAATTCGTCGGTCGCGCTACTACGGCAAAACCAGCGTCATTGACAGCCTTCATTTCGTCTGTGGGTAAACCGAGATTCCACTTATACACTTTTTCATAGTCAGCTAAAACAGCTAGAACCGGATGGTCGCCGCCGCGAATCTCCGTAACTCGTTCCGGACTTAAGCGACGAATTAAATCTTCTTTTACCTCTGTAAAGGTCTGATCCTGATTGCCAACTACATAGGCAGCTTCCGGTTGAAGCCGTCCTGAGGCGACTAAATCCCGCCAAAAGGGATCCGTCAAAGAACCTTCCCGATACTGATGGAGAATAGACGTACCGGAAAAAGATGTAACTTTACCGCTCTTATTGAGTTTTTCCAGCGTCGTTTCATAAACAGCCATGGAAGTAATTCCCGCCTGTTTATATGCAGCCAGCAACTCTGGCAAGGAGATTCCCTCCATATGGGCCAGCTCTACAGCATCTTCATAATCTAGGACAAGTTCGACTGTCCGGTTATTTTGCTCTAATTGAAAACGCTGCCCTAAAACTGCCAAAGCTGCCATTAGGCCCACAAGCACCAGGGCAATAAACACTTTATTATATCGATTGGCCACAATCTCTCCACCTTTAATCTGCAGCTACGCAAAGCAGCTTTGCTTGCAAAATTCTAATCTTATTGTTTGCCGCTGGCAGGACTCTGATTCCCGGCATAGATGACAATTTGTCCGTCTTCATTTACGATGTTTTGAATCGTTGTACCAAACGGAAGCTTTTTCGTATCAGCCAAAGGAATTTCTGTCAAAATAGAACCGCCCAAATTCCCTACTGGCGAATGATTCAGTAAAAAACGCTCCGTCACAAACTTAATTTTCTGACCGTCGGCGGCAATCTTTCCTTCCAACGTAATGGACAAGGCCATCAAACCACCTAACGACAGTTGGGAGCTTACGGTAATCTTATCAGGCTTCACCGTAACAGTAGCATTTTTACTTCCCTTGACATTGGCGTCAAGAAACTGCGCCAGTTCTTTTTCGGTCACAACGGCTTTTAAATTTACAGTATCTACTGATTGAACGGTAAACCGCCGCTGCAGCAGTAAAGAATTCATATCAAGCTGTAATCCTTTCAGTTCCGCCTGCATGGAAGAAACCGTCAGTTTATCAAGCTTGGCATTCTTCGCATCAATCTTCACCGTGTCAAATTGGCCTGAGAGCATCAAAATCGCGGGATGCTTTTCAGTCTGCAACGTGACCTGCTCACTGCCTGTCAGCTCTTTCAAGCTTTCCGCCCCATAAGCAGCCGTCCAGGACGGGAGCAGCAATTCAGCCGCACCGCCGAAGATGACAAGCAAGAAAAACAGCAATAACAACAGCTTCTTGACCATAGGCTCACCTTCTTTTATTCTTTTGCAACTTGTTTTTTTAGGTAGGCCTCAATGAAAGCGTTAATTTCACCGTCCATAACGGACTGCACATTGCCTGTTTCGGCGCCAGTCCGATGGTCTTTGACTAAATTATAAGGATGGAACACATAGGAACGAATTTGGCTACCCCATTCAATAGCCTGATATTCGCCGCCTATTTCATTTTTCAATTCCTGCTGCTTTTGTTGCTCTAATTCAAAGAGACGCGCCCTGAGTAGCCGCATGCACTGTTCTCTATTTTGAATCTGCGACCGTTCGCTCTGGCACTGCACGACAACGCCCGTAGGAATATGAGTCATACGGACAGCCGAATCGGTCTTATTGATATGCTGACCACCTGCGCCACTGGCTCGGTACGTATCAACCCGCAAATCAACGGGATTAATGTCAATTTCCACAGAATCATCAATTTCCGGCATTACATCAAGGGCCGCAAAAGACGTATGGCGCCGTGCCGAAGCATCGAAAGGAGAAATTCGCACAAGACGATGAACGCCTTTCTCCGCTTTTAAGTAGCCATAGGCATTCACGCCTTGAATCATTAGCGTAGCACTCTTTACACCAGCCTCATCGCCAGCCAGAAAGTCCATGGTTTCAATGCGGAAACCATTTTTTTCCGCCCAACGGCCGTACATTCTAAGGAGCATGGAAGCCCAATCTTGTGCTTCCGTGCCGCCAGCGCCAGCATGAAGTGTAACAATGGCATTATTTTTATCGTATTCGCCGCTCAACATAAGAGTGAGTTCAAGATGCTCCATTTGGGCGTTGATTTCTTGCAGGGACCGCTCCACATCGGCGTAGACGCTTTCGTCTTGTTCCTCTGTGCCAAGCTGCCACAAAATTTCCGTGTCAGCAAGCTGCTCCTGTAGTTTTGTATATTCGCCAACGGTATCTTTCAGAATCGTTACTTGCTGTGATACCTTCTGGGCACTGTCAGGATCATCCCAAAAACCAGGGGCCATCATTTCCTGCTCCAGTCGCTGAATCTCTAGCTCTTTCGCAGAGACGTCAAAGAGAAACCCTGATTTCTTCTAATTTTTTCCCTGCCCGTTCAATTTCAATCCTTAAATCTTCTAATAACAACAAACTCATCTCCCGCAACAATTTTTATATTTCTTACCTGAGCCGCAGGGACACACTTCATTGCGTCCTGTCTTATCATGATTCACAATCGGCGTCTTAGGCTGCGCTTGCGCTTCCGTATCTTCACCGTGAGAAGCATGCGCCTGTTGCAATCGATCTGACGCCTGCGGCTGCTCTGTTACGATGTTGACGCGATACATATATTTCACAATATCATCTTGAATATGCTCAATCATCTGCTGGAACATATCATAAGCTTCCAGTTTATATTCTACCAAAGGATTTTTCTGACCGTAAGCCCGCAGTCCAATGCCTTGACGCAGCATCTCCATGGCGTCAAGATGTTCCATCCACTTATCGTCAACAACTTTCAGCATAATGACGCGTTCCAGTTGGCGCATATTGTCTTCGCCAAACAGTTGTTCTCTGGCATCATAGGCTTCCGTAGCTGCTTTGAGCAGTTCTTCCTGCACTTCAATCCGACTCATGTCAGCGAGCGCTTCTACGGTCAAACGGCCTTCCGCCGCAAAGGCTTCTTCGCTGAAATGAATTAGCCCGGCCAAATCCCATTCTTCTTCATACACTTTTTCATTGGCGTAAAGATCCATGCCTTGCTCAATGAGTTTCTCAATCATCAAGAAAATATTTTCCCGCAGATTATCGCCCATGAGAATCTTGCGGCGCTGGCTATAAATCACTTCACGCTGCTGATTCATGACATCATCATATTCTAGGACTTGCTTACGAATATCAAAGTTGCGGCCTTCGACTTTCTTCTGGGCCTGTTCAATGGAACGCGTAATGAGCGGATGCTCAATGGGCTCATCTTCCTCCATGCCGAGCTTCTCCATAATCCCGGCAATATTGTCAGAACCAAAGAGACGCATCAAATCATCTTCTAAGGACAGATAAAAGCGCGAAGAACCAGGGTCGCCTTGACGACCGGCACGACCGCGAAGCTGATTATCAATCCGGCGGCTTTCGTGACGTTCTGTACCGACAATATGAAGACCGCCTACTTCCGGCACACCTTCGCCAAGCACAATATCAGTACCACGACCCGCCATATTCGTCGCAATCGTCACAGCGCCCATCTGCCCGGCCTGAGCTACAATCTGAGCTTCCTGTTCATGGAACTTAGCATTGAGTACATTATGAGGGATTCCCTCTTTTTTCAGCATATCGCTTAATAACTCTGACTGCACAATGGAAGTCGTACCAACAAGCGTCGGCTGACCTTTCCGGTGCACTTCCACAATGTCAGCCACAACGGCTTTATATTTTGCTTTTTTGTTCTTATAAATTACATCAGGCATATCCTGACGCAGAATCGGCTTATTCGTCGGCATAACGATAACGTCCAAATTGTAGATTTTACGGAATTCCGCTTCCTCTGTTTTAGCCGTACCAGTCATACCGCCCAGTTTTTCATACATTCTAAAATAATTTTGGAAGGTAATTGCCGCCAGGGTTTGGCTTTCCCGTTCAATCTTCACGCCTTCTTTGGCTTCAATGGCTTGATGCAATCCATCGGAGTAGCGGCGACCAAACATGAGACGGCCCGTAAATTCGTCGACAATGACGACTTCGCCGTCTTTTACTACATAATCTTTATCGCGTTTCATCAGGCCATGAGCCCGCAGCGCCTGATTAAAATGATGGGACAGTTCAATATTTTCCGCTTCATAAAGATTGGTTACGCCAAGGAGTTTTTCTGCTTTGGCAATACCGCTTTCCGTAGGCGCTACTGTATGAAGCTTTTCATCAATCGTATAATCTTCGGTAGCAACCAGCTTTGGCACAACTTTAGCCAAACGGGAATAAAGCTCTGTCGACTTTTCGCCAGGGCCGGAAATAATCAGCGGTGTTCTCGCTTCATCAATTAAAATACTATCGACTTCGTCGACGATGGCGTAATGCAAAGGCCGCTGCACCATTTGTTCTGGCTGCACAACCATATTATCACGGAGATAGTCAAAGCCAAATTCATTATTCGTACCATAAGTAATGTCAGCGCTATAAGCTAATTTGCGCTCATCAAAATCAAGGCCGTGGACAATAAGCCCCACGGACAGACCTAAAAAACGATAGAGTTTTCCCATCCACTCGCTGTCGCGGCGGGCCAGGTAATCATTAACAGTTACGACGTGAACGCCGCGGCCTGTCAACGCATTAAGATATACAGGTAAAGTGGCAACCAAGGTTTTACCTTCACCTGTACGCATTTCGGCAATATTACCTTCATGCAGGGTAATGCCGCCTAAGATCTGTACGTCAAAATGACGCATGGCCAAAACACGGCGCGATGCTTCTCTAACTACAGCGAATGCCTCAGGCAAGAGGTCATCGACTGATTCACCCTCTTTAATCCGACGCTGAAATTCCACAGTCTTACCTGTCAACGTTGTATCGCTCATAGCCTGCATTTTAGGCTCTAGGGCATTGACAGCGTCAACATACTTTTGCATGCGCTTAATTTCGCGTTCATTGTCATCGCCGAGCAGCTTTTTTAAAAATTTTAACAAGAGTATCAACTCCCCACAATCGTGTCCTAATAAGATCTCTCTATATAAGTAAATAGAGGTATTTTCCTACTTCAGGCTATATCTTTGCCTATTATATGATTTTAACAGAGCCAATTTAAAAAGTCAAAAAGGCGTCACTCTTTATTATATAGCGAACGACTCAGAAAGTGTACTGAAAAAAAAGAAAAACAGAAGCTGACAAGCAGCTTCTGTTTTTATCGTTTCGTCGCTTTAGAATTCTGGTTCGATTAAACCGTAATTGCCGTCTTTGCGGCGATAAATCACGTTGACTTCCTCGGAATCGGCATCGCGGAATACGTAAAAGTCGTGATGAATCAAATTCATCTGCAAAATGGCCTCTTCGGTCGTCATTGGTTTTACGGCAAACCGTTTCGTTCTGACAAGCTTAAATTCCTCGCTCTTTTCTTCCGGTACCGGCGCTGGAACTAGCTCGCTCTTAAAGGAGCCTCCCCGCATTTTACGAGAAATTTTCGTTTTATATTTTTCAATTTGTTTTTCGATTTTATCAACGACAAGATCAATTGAAGTATACATATCATTCGTTGATTCTTCACCGCGGAGCAACATGCCGTTTACCGGAACAGTGACTTCCACAATGTGCTGGCCTTTTTCCACTTTGAGGATGGCGGAAATGTCGCCAATACCGTCGAAATATTTAGTGATCTTTCCGACGCGTTTTTCGACATATTCTCGCAGTGCAGGTGTAATTTCGATGTTTTTACCTCGAACATTCATTTTCATATGATACATCCCCTTTCCTGTCTCCTAATTAATATAATTCACCGTTTCTTTCAAAAATCCTCTTGCTATTGTAACAGAAAATTAACAAAAAAATAAACTTGTCTAACAGAAGACTCTGCTCAGACAAGTTTTACAATAAGACTCTAATAATATGTTAACCAATTTTTTACAGAATTTTCGACAGGAAGGCGCGCGTCCTTTCTTCCTTAGCACCAGTGAAGAAAGCCTCAGGCGTTCCTTCTTCAATAATCCGGCCTTCATCCATAAAGACGACACGGTCTCCCACCTCGCGAGCAAACCCCATCTCATGGGTTACTACAACCATGGTCATTCCTTCACGAGCCAAGGCTTTCATAACATCAAGTACCTCATTGATCATTTCCGGATCAAGCGCCGAAGTAGGCTCGTCAAACAGCATAATCTTCGGCCGCATAGCTAGAGCCCGCGCAATAGCCACACGCTGCTGCTGACCGCCAGAAAGCTGATCTGGATAGGCCTTTTCTTTATCAGCTAAACCAACCTTTGCCAAGAGTTCCCGCCCGATCTTTTCAGCCTCGCTTTTTGCTATCTTGCGTACCTGAATAGGCGCCAGTACAATATTTTCCAGCACGGTCATATGGGGAAATAAATTAAAGCGTTGGAAAACCATCCCGACTTCTTCTCTTACCTTATTAATATTCGCTTCACCGGAAAGAGCAATGTCGTCAACAACGATCGTCCCTTCTGTTGGCTCTTCCAAATAATTTAGACAGCGTAGTAGCGTACTTTTTCCCGATCCGCTCGGTCCAATGATCACGAGAACTTCTTTTTCTGCTACCGTAAGATCTATTCCTTTTAAAACATGCAAGTGTCCGAACTTTTTATGGATATTTTTAACGTCGATCATCGATTTTATACCTCCGCTCCAAATAAGCGATAAACCGGGAAATTGTCAGTGTCATCATTAAATAAATGAAAGCGACAGCTAGCCAGATTTCAAAAGATCCGTAGGTTCTAGCAATAATGAGCTGCCCCCGCCGAGTTAGTTCCTCAAAACCAATCACCGATACGAGCGATGAATCTTTGAGCATGGCAATGAACTCATTACCTAACGGCGGAATAATTCGCTTAAAAGCCTGAGGCATAATAATAAATCGCATGGTCTGCGCCCAGGTCATGCCCAGAGACCGACCGGCTTCCATCTGCCCTTTGTCAATCGATTGAATCCCACCGCGAAAAATTTCCGCCACATAAGCGCCGCTATTAATACTGCAAGCCGTAATCGCCGCAATAAACGGATCGATTCTTTGTCCGACAATAATCGGCAGCGCAAAATAAATGAGAAAAATCTGGACTAACAGCGGCGTGCCGCGAATAAAGTCAACATAAACAGCCGCCGGATAAGAAAAAAGTTTTTGTTTTGATAATCTGGCAATGCCGACAAACATACCGATTAAAAGACCAAAAGCTACGCTGAGTGTCGTAATTTCAATAGTAACCCCAGCGCCCAGTAATAATAACGGGAACGAGTTGACGATAAGTTGAAAATCAAAGTTCATAAAAACTACTCCCCTTGCCTAAAAATAAGCCCATCCAAACGATACAATGAATAATCATACACCTTTTGATTATAGGCACACAAAAAGAGACTGTCAATGAAAAAGTGCTCTTTTAACAGACAAAAGGCAGCAAAGATCGCTCTCTGCCGCCTTTCGTGTTTCGTTACTTTCACAAAAACTTATGGTTTTTTACCGAACCATTTTACATAAATCTTTTCATATTCGCCGTTTTTCTTTAATTCTTCCAAGGCTTTGTTGATATCAGTAATAAGCTGAGCATTCTTTTTAGAAGCAGCAAAGCCATAGTCTTCAGAACTTAAGGCATCGCCAACTTGTTTCGAACCCTTGCCAGTCTCTTGATTCATGTAATAATTGTTGACAGGCATATCATTAATAACCGCATCAACACCGCCGGCCTTAAGTTCTAAAAAGGCTTCTGGCGCCGTATTAAATTCACGGATTGTTGCATCTTTTACTTTTTTCGCTTCATCCGCGCCAGTCGTACCAATCTGTACGGCAATTTTCTTGCCAGTTAAGTCCGAAAACCCTTTAATTGCATTGTTGTCACTCTTTACCACAATGGACAAGCCCGATTTATAGTAAGGCGCTGAGAAAGCCACCTTTTTAGCCCGTTCTTCCGTGATCGACATGGCCGAAACAGCCAAATCAATATTGCCTGCTTCCAGAGCCGGAATGAGTCCGTCAAAGTTCATGCTTTGAACCTGCACATCAGCATTCATTTGCTTACCAATGGCCTTGATTAAATCCATATCAAACCCGACATATTCTTTACTTTTATCATCTTGGAATTCAAAGGGAGCGTAAGCTGTATCAGAGCCTACCTTAATGACTTTTTTCTCGGCCGCTTTCGGTTGAGAACCACAGCCAACTAACCCTAACGACAATACAAACACAAGTAACATACATAGAGAAAGCATCTTCTTTGTCACGATAAGTCCCTCCAGGCAAGCGAGATCATCTCGCTGTTTATTTTTAGTAATTATACACCTCCTATGAATAATTCAGCAAGACTTTTTTTTATTAAAACGTTACCTTTTTACTTTATTTATTAAATAAATTAGTCGTAAACTACTGCAATGTAGTACCTTCACGGGCCAACAATCTGAAAATCATCGCTAACAGCTGGTTTTGGCACTTGTATAATCATAACTTTGCGATCATGGTTTTGCATTGTCGCCGTTCCGTGCGCTGCTAAAATCGGCGGCGGCGATGCTAAAAAAGCGGCAAAAGCCACGATAAACACAATAAGAACAATCCCCTGTTTCACCTTATCGTCCTCCATTTCGTTCCAACCAAGCAATAACTTTTCGGCCAAAGAAGTATCCTTAAATAAAGCAGTTAGACGAAAGTGTTTACTCTCGTCTAACTGCTTATCACAAGCCCCGTAAGAATTTATCCAAAAGTATTTAGGACTGTTCTTTTCCTACGACCTTGCCGATAACACCGCCGCTAGCTGTTACAGAACCCCCATCCTGGCATCCCTTCACTGTTGAATTATAATCCCAGGCAACGACACCACCAGTCCGGCTTCCAGCGCCCTGTCCGCCTCGTATTATACCGTTATTAGACGAGTAGGTCAGTAAGCTCCCAGCACCGTTCGCGCCAGAAATGCCACCAGCATTGCTAAAAAATCCGAGATCCACAATCGCACCGTTATTTTGGCTATCAGTAATAACAGCGTTAGACCAGTTAGTACCAGCAATCCCACCAGCGTAACTACAGTCAGCCCGATTGGTAATAGCACCACTATTGACGCTGTTAAAAATGGAAGCCTGACAATTGGCGCCAACAATACCGCCAGCGTAACTATAAAGGGAATCGGTTGTTACTGCGCCCGCATTACTACTCTCGTGAATCGCAGCGTAATTCGTGTTAAAACCGGCAATGCCACCTAGATGCCAGCCGCTGCCACTAATTTTGCCGGTATTCACAGCATTTGTCACCAATGTAGTGGGGCCATTACTTGCCGTGCTATTGCTTGCCGTACTATTACTTACCGTACCATAGAGCCAACCCACAATGCCGCCCACATTGCTACTACTGTTTATGCCATAATTTTGGCTTCTATCATAGGTAGTGATGCCGGAAACTGCCACCTCGCCAGAATTTGCTACATCTCTTACCGTTGAATTGAGATAGGCAAATCCAGCGATCCCGCCGATATTGCTATTCATGGTCCCAGTCACGGCAGCCGTGTTTCCAAGGAAGCTTAAAGAATCTCCAGCGCTTAGACCAACAACGCCGCCTACATTGCTGTAGGAAAGCGAGCTCGTAACAGCGCCGTAATTAGCGTCATTCTTAATAATGCTGCCCTCGCTATAGCCGACAAGTCCGCCCAAATTTCGCGTTCCACCCATATGCGTATCCATTCGTACATTCGTATCATAAAGAGGCGGCTCAGCCGGCGTACTTACGTCAGCATCATCAGCCACTTTACCAAGATTTGCACTATTTACAATGGTACTATTGACATTATGCCCGACAAGTCCGCCAATATCGGAATTGCTACCGCCTGATACATTGCCTTTATTAAAGCTGGAGTCAATTAGACCTTCGCCATAATTTACGCCCACAAGTCCGCCAATATAACGGCTTTGGCCGGTTACAAGACCTTTATTGGCACTTTGAAACAAAACACCCGCTTTATTGCCGCCAATCAGACCGCCGATATTACTATTCGTACCGCCGCTAACATTACCATAATTTACACTATCTTCTACAATAGAACCTTCCCAGTTAGACCCTACTAAGCCGCCAACATAATCTTGATCATAAACGCCGCCTGTTACGGAACCAAAGTTTGCCCCATTTCTAATCATACTATTGTTATAGTTATAGGCTACAAGACCACCTGCATAGCTTTGGTCCCCTTGCGACGCAATCTGCCCATAGTTTACATCACCGGAAAGCGCACTGCCGCCATAGTTCATTCCGACAATACCAGCCGCATGCCGCTGTATGCCAGCACCCGTCACAGACGCATAGTTGCTGCTATTTTGAACAACTGTATTGCCATCGGCTCGACCTGCAATGCCAGCCGCATAACCAAAACCTGTCGCATTACCCCTTACGGCGACATTCCCACAAACAGTCACATTATCAATCAAGCTGCTTGAAGCGACACCGACCAGACTGCCGAGGTAGTTTGTATCGGCACCGCCTGCAAGCGAAACAGAGTCAAGGGTTATATTACGAAGCGTAGCATTTTGGGCGCTACTGAATAATCCCACATTAGCCGCATCAGATGAAATTTTCAAATTACTGATTTTATAATTCTGACCATCGAATCGACCCGTAAAATTGCCAAGCGGTACAAACGCGCCGCTACCAAGATCGACATTTTGACTTAAAGCATAAATACCAGCCAGATTACTATTAACATTTTGCAAATTATCGGCATTATTCACCAGCATATAGGCTGAGAGAGTTCCTCCCGAACCTACTTTTACCTTACTGGTATAGAGATTGCCGCTTGTATCTGATTTCGTTGTTATATCGGAGTAGGATACAGGATTATAAAAAATCAGTACATTTTGGCCGGAAGCCTTGGCTCCAGAATCGATAGCCACTGTGCCGACACCACTACCATCGACACCAGCTTTTAAAATCAAATCGCCACTAGCCGCGAGAGACGAACCAGCTTTTAAATTTACGGAGTTACCAACTAAACGAATCACGCCGTCGGCAGCCGTCACGCCAGAAGCCTGGATTTTCCCTTCATTATTGACGACAGCCGCCCACAGTTCTACCGGACCATTGGCCGCTTGAATTGTCCCTTGATTCGTTATGGCCGCACTGCCACCATTAAGCGAGTAAGCGTCCTTCATAAAGTCAGCAACTTGAATGTCTTTGGTCGAAGCCGTTAAAGCTCCTACATTGACTTGCGCATCCTTACCAAATAAAACACCGCGCGTATTGATTAAAATCACTTTACCGTCAGCAGTAATCTGCCCCAAAATTGCTGATGGATTTGAACCAACCACACGATTCAAAGCAACAGCTTGACTGGATGGCTGATTAAACTGCACTCGCTCGCCAGTCCCAACCGAAAAGGCGTTCCAATTGACCGCTAGTTTATTGGAACTTTGATTGATCTTAACAAAAGATGTGCCTTGCCCTTTGATCGAACCGCTTCCTGCTACGACAGTTCCACCAGAAGGATTGGCGTAGCCCGTAGCCATGGCCGTTACAATTACACTTGCCACAAGCCACTGTACTACTTTCTTTTCACCCGTCTTAACATTTTTGTCCCACATACGCCGCCATGCTCTTTGCATCTACCTACCGCTCCCTTTTCTTTAGCCTCTTTAGTCAGTAAAGCTTGATCATTTTCCATCTTATACTATTATCAAAAGAGAAAAAAATATGCGTGTTCTGTAAAAAAAATCCTCGTATCTTACAAAGAATCTGACAATATAAGAATAAACCCTTTTACATTATTTGTAAATTATCAATTTACATTATTTGTAATTTAATTAATTCTCGCAAGTAACTTCCCGGACTTTTGCCAGTAAACCGAACACTTTCCGCCGAAATAGGCAAAAAACCAAGACCAGCTGCCCCAACAAGACACAGCCACTTGCCTCATAGGTTCCCTGTAAAAAAACATAGGCGGACAGACCGAATAAGGCGAGGGCCGCCAAAGAACTTCTTTGCCAATCGCCATAGTGGATTGTCCGTTTTAGCCGCCAAAACCGCAGAAAGGAGCTAGTCAGGTAACCACTGGCAAGGGCTAAGGGAGCTGCTATAACGCCAAGCGAATCCAGTAAAGTCTGCAGTAAAACCACATTGACGATACAGGCGCATAAAGTTGATAGAAACAAAAACCTCGTCGCTTTAAACGCCGTAAAAATAGTACCTAAAAACCCATTATAGATACTTGCCAGAATCGCTGTCATATACAAGGGAATCAAAGACCTAGCTGCCGCATAAGCGCTATCGACAAGAAACGGAAAGACTAACGATACAAAAGACAACCACAGCGAGCCGCAACAAAACAGACTCAGTAAAAAGAAGCCACCTGCCTTACTATAAAAGGTTTCGCTAGCGTCACTCTTGGCAAAAGCCGTCTCCTGCCAAGCCAATTGAAAGCATAATGAGATAAGTAAAAGGGCCAACGGGAATTTTCCCGCCAGTGAAAACAGACCATTCGCCTCAGGCGACAGCTTATGAAAAATGACAGTGCGATTATAGTCTGTTAAAAACCAGTAACCAAGAGAGTTGAAACAAAGGGGCAAGGCAAAAACAAGCATCGACCGAATCTCCTGGGGACAACTGCAACGCCAACTCACATGATGACGCAGAGCCAGCTTTCCTTCCAGCAACAGGAGTTGTCCAATCAACCCTAGTAGCATGGCCAGATACAAACTGCCATAGCCAAGCTTTAAAACAGCTAGAAAAAACACACTGGCAGCTGCCATGATAAAACTGTTTACCATGCCGGAAACAGCAAATAACGTATTTTCCCCAAAGCCTCTGGCCACAAACGTATAAAAACTTTGCCAGCAATAGGCAAAGCCATAGAGCAGCAATAAACCCAGGTAAGGTATGTCACAATAACAAAACAGCAATACACCGCAAATCCCATAGAGGCAGAAAGATCCCCATAAAATAACAAGACCGCTACTGACTGCTGAATATTTCCCCTTCTTATCGCTGTGATCAAACATAAATCGTAGCACAGTCGCCCAAATATCAAGAAACAAAACAGACGTAAATAAATTAAGGTAGGCTAGTGTCACATCATAGTACCCATAATCAGCTGACGAAATATAGCGAGTATACAACGGTATGAGAAAAAAAACGGTTAACTTGCTAAAAACAGTGCCAATCAGATAGGCCAAAGAAGAGCGGGCAAAGCGGCCCACCAATAAAGTCATGAGCATCACCTTCCCAGCAAAACTTGTTCATAGACCTGCAACGTTTTTTCTGCCATAAGCGGCAAAGTAAACTCCTGTTCATAGCGCCGCCGCCCAGCCTGACCAAACTGAATTCGCAGTCTGGGATTGAGACACAGCTCCCAAAGACGTGATGCTAAGGCAGTCAAATCACCCCGCGGCGTAAGAAACCCTGTTTCGCGATCAGTCACAGCTTCCTTTACACCGCCCACATCAGAAGCAATTACAGGCAAGCCTTGACGCATGGCCTCCAAAATACTAATGGGAAACCCCTCCCATTTACTTGCCAGCACAAAAACATCCTGTTCAGCCAAAATAGCTACTACATCATCACGCGCACCGAGAAAATGAACTTGATCCGTAATGCCAAGCTTTGCCGCCAAAGTCGTCGCCTCAGGCAGCGTCGGCCCATCGCCCACAAAAGAAACCTCCGCCAAAACTTCCCGTTTCAAGAGCTTTGCCAAGGCTTGAAGCAGCAAAGCCTGATCCTTCTGCTGATTAAAGCGGGCCACCATAACCAATCGAACCGGATCACTGCTTGACCGCAGCGCCCGACCAGACTGGTTTTGACTCAAACACGACAACTGACGCTGCGCCTCAACACCATTATGAATTGTCAACATTTTATGACGACAGCCTGGCATCGCCCGAACCCCTAATTGTCTATCATAATCAGACACACAAATAAAACGACTGGTCCCCGCGGCAGCGATCTGCTCCGCCAGGCGGTAAATTAGGCGCTTCGGCCAAGAGATCCCTTCTGTAAAAGCCCAGCCGTGAACTGTAAATACGACAGGTGTTGCCGAAAATCGTCCAGCCAGCCGACCTAAAAACCCAGCTTTACTAGAATGACAGTGAATCAGATCAGGCTGAAGCGTCTGAATCAACTTTTTCAATTCCCACAAGGTTTGAATATCCTGTTTCATCGCCAGAGGCTGCACAAGTTCAGGCAAAAGATGTAAAATAGCCCCCGCCGCGGCGAGACGATCTCCCAGCCAGCCGCTCTGTCCGAGCGCCACATGAACTTCATAAGAAGCGGGCAGACAGGAAATTAAATCAGCCAAATGACGCTGCGCCCCGCCAAGACTGCCTGTTGTAATCACATATAGGAGCTTTCTAGCGCCCATTTTTTCACCTTCTCATTCATATTAGATGAATCAATCTAGCTTCAACCGCTTGGCCTGATCTACCCCAATGAATCAGCCTGTAGTCCTTACCTTAGCTACGATAGGCCGCTTCCTGTATCGGTTTAGCCGCCACCCCTTCAGTGCTTTGCTTCGAAACAAGGACCCGAAAAGTTTGAAGCATAATTTTTACGTCAGTAACCAGATTCATATTCTGAATATATAACAAATCATATGTGAGCTTATCGCCAGCTGTCGTATTATACTTGCCATAAATCTGCGCCAAGCCGGTAATTCCCGGTTTTACACGGTGGCGATAGGTATAGGAAGATAATTCCTGCTTAAATTTTTCTACAAAAAAGGGGCGCTCTGGCCGCGGCCCTACAATACTCATCTGACCTAAAAGAACATTGACAAATTGAGGAATTTCATCAAGACGCGTTGCCCGCAGGAAACTTCCCACTAAGGTAATCCGCGGATCCTTTTCACTAGCCATGACAGGGCCACTAACCGCTTCGGCATCACGGCGCATCGTGCGAAACTTATAAACCATAAAAGGTCTTTCATCGCGGCCGCAGCGAATTTGACCGTAAAATACCGGCCCCTTGCTATCCCATTTAATCGCTGCAGCAACAATAAGCAATAGAGGCGAAAGGAACAACAGGGCCACAGCGGAAAAAGCCATATCAAAAATCCGTTTAAGACAGCGCTGCTCTAACGTAGGCTGAAGATAACGAGGACGAAAAAAGGGGATATCATCCATTTTGTCGAGAAAGCCTTGATGACAAATTAGGTCATAAAAGACAGGGACAAGAAAAACTTGTTTATTCTCGCGCTGACAAAAATCAATTACCTGCGCCTTTACAGTAAGCGGTAGACTGGCACAGGCAACAATAACATCGACTTGGTCAGCGAGCTTCTCCCATTTTCTAGCAGCCCAATTATGACAGACATACTTGACCTGATCATGTAAATGGCCTTGCAAAGCCAGCCGCGAGACAATCCGTTCGCTTTCGGCGGCGGAACCTAAAAGTAGCAAGGTGCGAGACCGCATGACAGCCTGATCAAAGCGCCAGCAAAGATAGCGCCAAAAAGTCAAAACAACGAACTGTGTCAATAGAGCCGTCACAAACAAAAATCGTAGCGAGTTAAAATCTGGCAAGAACAAGCTTAATAGCAGAACTCCTGCCGCTACATTACCTAACGACATAACCAGTCCCAAGGCCACTTCGCTATAGGTTTTACGCAAGGTTGCAAAAAGGCCGTTAGCCCGAAACAACAGCAGTGTCACACCGAGCAGCAAGGGAATCATATCACGGTATACAGCAGTTGCAGCAGACTTGGTCCCGCTGCCAAATAGTACGGGAGCGCCGTAATAAGCTGTCGCCATTAGCGCTATGTCAATAAACACTACCAAAGTTTTTAGCAAACAAGGAAATTTCTGTCGCATGAACTGTCCTCCTCATGATGGATCTTGAATAAAGGGGAGTACGTTTTCATAATAAGGCATCCCCTGTAATACCCCTCCCAGAACCGGATGATCGATCACAAGCTCTCTAATCTGATAACCCGCTTGGCAATCCCAAATATAAAAAGGAGCTGTTGTTAAACGCAAAGAACCTTGCTCCTCAATCAAAGGATTGCTGAGAGTAATCCGGCCAATACAAGCAGTTCTTCCCGGAACATTCCCTGTTTTATGGACAATAGCGATAGCCGCGCCGTCAACATTTGCCCCCTTCAGACCACTCCGATTCGCATTAATAACATGAGTGTTGGCAAGGTCAATATAATAGGAACGGCTGTCATGATTCTCGATTTTAAGACCGTTCAGCCTGTTATTTTCCCATAAAGCGCCTGCAACTTGCACTCTGCCTACGATAATTTCATCTCTGCCAACAATACTCAAGCCGCGTTTACTGCCAAAATCATGGTGATTTTTAATTTCCACTGATACTGGTACAGTCGATCCGGCTAAATTACCAAGCAAAAGTTGAATACCGGCTCCGGCATTTTGGGCCGTAATCGGATCAGTTATGACAACATGTTCTAAGCTGTCGCTCGGCCGATTCGGCTCCAAATCCAGCCCCCCCTCAGGGTCCTGTCCTTGCGTACTTGTTAAAACAGGCCGTAGGAGCGTCACATTCCTCCCGGCAATAAGGGAAATTCCCTGACGGCGATTGCCGCTAGCCGTAACATCCATTAACGTTATGTCTTCTGGCACAGCATTGAGCTGTTTCCAGGTACCGGGCCCTGTAAAGACCTCTGTTCCGATATAAACCCCATCGCCCCAGCATGCCTTGGCTGTAATCCCCTGCACCAGGACCTTTCGACTGCCCGAAATAAACAAACCAGTTCCCCATTGACCATCTGTTCCCTGATGCCGCTGTCTATCGCCACAGATAGTCCCGCCAAACACCATTACATCCTGCACATTTTCAATGGACATCACCGCATAAAAAGCCGCCCTATTTGGCTTAGCCTGGAGCGTAGTCCGCTCTGTCAGATAAAGTCGACTATGATCGCGCAGCTTAAGTGACGTTAGAGCGTCAACAAGGTAATTTCCCGGCGGAATCCAAAGACTTTTACCGTTATTTGCCGCCTCATCGACAGCGTGCTGCAGCGCCGCCGTATCATCATGAATCCCATCACCCAACGCACCGAAATTCTTCGCATTCAGTGCATCTGACGGTACCGTTGGCAGCGGCGCTCTGATTACATCCTGATCAAGCCCTGCTTGCAGCTGTTCTTCTTCTGGCGATAACTTAGCCGCCAAGGTGGTACAACCGGCGGTAAAGACCGCAGCAAGAGCTAACGTGATTAGCCATTTTGCCACTGACTTGGCTGAGATTGACATAAAAAATCCTCCTTGGCCGCAGCCTGCGAAAAACACCGCCAAAAATTTTGCCGTAAAGGATCAAGTACAGATGGCCGATACGCTGCCGCCAAGGTAAAATTACGCTTAGCCTGATTTGAGCACCAGGCTGAATTATCCAAAGCTGCGCCAATTCCCGCCGCTAAAGCCATACTGTCGCCAGGTTTGTGTAAACAGCTAGGCGGCAGAAGCTCGGGGATGCCCCCGGCGGTGGAACCAAGAGCTGGACAGCCCCGCCCCATAGCTTCCAACAAAGCACGTGGCAGTCCCTCTTGAAAACTAGGTTGAATGTAGAGATCAATCTGGTCCAACCACTCATTGACGGCTGTACCGTGAGGCAGCGTACCGCAGAAAACGGTACGATCGCCGATCCCATATTGTTCGGCTAGCTTTTGCCAAGGCGCCGGATCGCCGCCGCCTAGTACTTGAAATGAAAAATCATCGCGGTCTTTCGCTAAATAACTTAGCGCTTGTAAGGCAACATGAACGCCTTTCATGTGATTTGCGAGTGTCCCGATCAAGCCAATTTTTTTAACAGGCGCCGCTGCAAGGCTCAGCCGTAACAGACGCCGTTCCAGCACATAAGGCGCTTCATCGGCCAACTGGACGTCGGAACAGCTTACAGTCTCACCGTAAGAGGGATAGCGTTTCTGTAAAAACTCCTTCGTAACATACAAGGCATAAGGCGCTTTTTCTACCATTCGACGTGTAGCCCAATAGGCGTAGGGAGCATAAAGTTTCCCCTGCCAAGAGCCATGATTCCAGAGAGCGTCAAAGGGACAATACACAACCTCGGCCAGCCAGGGTTTCTTCTGCTTCCTTGCTAACGGCGCCGCCAAGCGACTAATCTCACCAATCCTAGCAATCAGTCCGTCGCACTGCACTAATGCATCACTCAGTCGTTTCACAGCCTCCTGCCGCGCCCCCAGCCAGGCCAGCGGACTGCTCACCGAAGGAATCTCGACAAAGCGAACCTTAGGGCCGCTTGACAAATCAAGATACTGCCGTTCTTCCGTTTTTCCTAAAGAGCGTACGCGAGCCGCCACAACAATCTCATCGAAAACCTCGAGATAGCGCCGCCATAACCTGTAGGGATACTGTCCATCAGAATAGTAAAGGCCTTTCTCATCCTTATAAAACTTATGATCATGGGTAAACAGTACTTTCATCAACCTCGCCTACTCTCTGTTTCTTCTCTAGCTATCGTAAGCCCCACAGCCAATAAAAAAGCCGCATGAAGCCCATTGCCCAAAATGCCGCCGACGCTTTCCGTCAGCCCAATGAGCAAATAAGCAATCATGACGAACAAGGGCACGGCGCAATAACCATCAAACTGGACTTTTTCTATAGTTTGCCAAAAGGCTAAAAAACATACCAATCCGTGGAAGAAAACCAGCAATGCAAACGCGAAAATCCCCTTCGTTCCCAAAACAGCCAGATAAACATTATGAGCTAAAATACCGACCTGGGCCGTAAAATACTGATTTCCATGCCCCAAGACCTCAGCTTCGGCAAAAACTTGGCGCCACACAAATTCGCGGCCGGAAAGCAGTGTCTGATCTGGATTCGAAGCAAACTTATCGGTCATCGTAGCAAAAATTCCTTCATGTATCCCGCCCAAAACCAACAACAGAACGATACCGCTACAAAGTACGGCAAACCCGCTAACCCCCCATAGCCAGCGCCATTGTTTCGCACGATCCAAAAGCAAAGTCCCATAAAATAAGCCAGCCATTGCCAAAAAAGCTAAAAAACTAGTACGCGATCCCGTAAAAATGATTAGCAGGACCGAAGCGCCAAGCGCCAAAACCAAAGCAGCTGTTACGCAACCTTGCCTTAGAGTTTGCTCAGTCGCAATCCGCCCGCGCAGCAGGCCAAACAGCCCCGCAGACAACGCAACCAGAATGAGTCCCATGGTGTTGGCATTCACAAATACGCCTTTGTAATAGGATGTTGTTACAGGATATAACGCCAATGACGCCACTAGATAAGCGGCAAAAGCTAGCACAAGTCCCCAAGCTAAAATGAGGCGCCCGCGCGGCCCCGTCAAATATGGAAAGCCCAAAAAGAAAATGACCGGTACACCAAACAGCTGCCAAACCTCGCCAAATAAATCATCCTGATTAGAAAGAGCAGAAAGTAGCGACAGCAACGAAAAAAACAACCACAAAAATAGTACGACCATCGCTTTTCGCGTTATACTCCCTAGAGAAAATCCGGTCAAAAACAAAACAATATAACCATAAAGACCCGCCACAGCGAAGCGTAGTAAACTAAAATGGCCCTGCTCTTCAGTAAGAGCATTGAGAGTTAAAACGCCTAGCAGAACAGCCAGAAGTACGCTAAGAAAGATCATAGTACGACCTTTCATGGCAAAGGGTTTCGAATGAGCCTCAAGCATCGACACCAATCAGAGCACCTCCCGCCGTTGTGTCTCCCAAGCGCGCATGAGCGCCAGCAATCGCGGACTTACAAGTCCGGCAAAAGCGATAAGCCAACCGTTTTTCTGCCAGGGATACTCCTGTAGATAAGCTAGGGCTAGCTTGAACCCTGCCAAACGATTGCGCGCTAAAAAGGAATAAAACAGCGCTCCCTGACGAAAAATCCGATACCACTTCGGCGCATAACGCTTCAAAGCAGGTCCATGTCGACTTAAAATATAGGCCGTATCGTGGGCTTGATCTGGCGCATCACGCAAAAAGCCTTCGGATCGCTGCCAAATCGATACGTTGCTAGCACGATTTGCACTCGTTAAATGAACGAGAGCAACCACTTCGGGAATCATCCGTGTCTGATAGTTTTGCGCAAAATCTAGTAAGTACGTTTCTTCATAGGCCCGACCGCGGGAAAAGCGCACCTTTTCTAAGGAACGCCGACGAACGCAATGAAAAAAATCGCTCAGTCCGACGCTGTCGCGCCAGCGCAAAAAAGATTCATAATTGAGCACTGTAGCGCCGAAAACGGGTTCTGGCGATACTCTGCCATCATCGCGACGATAGAGAAAGCCCAGTCGTTCAATTATTTCAGGACAGCGCAGCGTTTCCTGACGGATTTTCAGCAAAGCGTCTGGTAGCAATTCATCATCACTATCAAGAAACAACAGCCATTCCCCCTGACTATAGTCAATCCCCGTATTGCGCGCCGGACAAACTCCCTGATTCTGTCGATGGCGAATCAAACGAATGCGATAATCTGAAATCGCCCCCGCCACATCAGCCGACTGGTCTGTGGAGGCGTCATCGACAACAAGCACTTCAAAATCATCAAAGGACTGCTTCAGACAGCTTTCAATGGCTCTTACCACTTCTTTTTCCCGATTAAAGACAGGAATGATAATTGTAAAATAAGCCAAAACGTTCCCTCCGCTTCTACATTGCTCCCTGAAAAAAAGCATCTGCTAATTTTACGCGTGTCATTAACAAGCCTAGTAGCTTCGCACGAGTTCCCTGCAGCATTTCCGCCGCTTTCTTCGCTTTTGTCGCTTTGACGGAGCAAGCCTCAACAAGCAAAATAACGCCGTCAGTTTTTGCCGCTAAAAGGCAGGCGTCAGATACGATATCGCTTGCCGTAACAAGCAGCGGCGCACTGTGAATCAGCACATAATCAAAGCTTTGTTTTAGCTCGCTTAAAATTTCGGTGAGGCGCGGCCTCGCCAAAAGACTCATGGGCGGCTCGGCGGAACAACCGCTTGGCAACAGCGTAAGTCGCTTCAAATGCGACGGTTGGAGCATTGCCTGAGCGCTTTTACCGCTTTGAAGCAGTTCGATCAAGCCCGTATTAGGCACATGAAATAAGCGGTACAAAGAGGGACTGCGCAGGTTAGCGTCTACCAGCAAAACGCGTTTTCCCGCATAGGCGAGAGCCACCGCTACATTCGCTGCGGTCATGGCATATTCATCGCTTTGATGGGTCCCTGTAAAGAGAATCGTTTTTAGCGCTTCCCGCTGCGCTGTATCCTCTAAAATAAGCCGGAACGACCGAAAGGCTTCAGCCTGCGGCGACTGCTCGCGGTCCATAAGAAGACGATATGCAAAATGCCTCATAATAAGACCTCCCAAAAAATTCAATGCAAAGCTAAGACTGTTTTCCCTGGCGCGACACAGGTTCAGGAATCGCTCCAAGCACCGGCAGACCTAAGTATGCAGCGCCCTCGGCTGTCGTATCAATGGTTTTGCCAAAAGCTTCGGTAAGAAAAGCAGCGGCAACACCGATAAACAGACCGCCCAAAAGTCCCATGACCAGATTGAGCCATTTCTTCGGCTTACTTGCTTTGATCGGCAAATCAGGCGGATCCACAATCTGCACATTGGTCGGTTCTTTCACCTCATCAATCCGGGCCTGATCATAGTTCTTGGCTAAATTCAAATAAGACTGCTCGGCAACAGCGCTGTCACGCAAGAGCTTTGCCAGCCCTTCTTCTTTGACAGGCTGGCTCATCAGTTCGGCCGTAAGTCGCTGCGCTTCACTATGCAAAGCCGACTGCCTTGCTCTGGCGCCAGCTGCTTCCACCTCGGCCTGCAGCTTACCCTGCACAAGTCCCACGTGAATAGGATTACTAGAAGGCGCCTTGTCACTGGCAACCTTATCAATTTCCCCTGCCAGTTTATCTTGCAGTCCCTTAATACCGGCCTGCAGACTCTGCACTTTAGGATGATTTTCCTTATAAGTTTTTCGTAGCGAAATCAGCTCGACATCCATTTCTTCCAACTTACTTTTATACTGCTGAATCAAAGGGCTATCGCCAACAAAATCCGGATCTTCTTGCGCAAGCTGCCGATTTACCCCATCGAGCTTCGCTTCTCCATTGTTTACGGCCATCTGATTCTCTACGATCATCTTTCTTAAAGCCGTTTGCCGATCTAACAAATTTTTGGTTTGATCATTGACCGAATAGGCCTGATGACTTTCTTTATAAGTCACGATGGCCATTTCAAGAGCATCCAAATTGGCTTTCGCCTCATCGAGACGCTGACCGATAAAATTTTTCGTCTCGCGACCTTCAGCCCGTACAATGTCAGTAAGACGAAGGAGCAACGTATCCACCAGGGCATTGGCCAATGCCTGCGCTTCTTCCGGCGTCTTCCCCTGAACAGATACAGTCAGAATTTCCGTATTTTTCAAGGGAACTGCTTCAATTCGCTTACTCACACTGTCATAGTCAGGACGCTCAGCCTCAGGAACATCACTATATACCTTGGCGATGGCCGCCTCGACAACAGTTTTTCCTTTAATAATTTCCGCATAGGTATAAATCTGCTGGCGCATGACTTCTTCTTGCGATAAAGTGCCAATCCCGTCATTTAAACTACGACTGTATTTCACCCGCAAATTCACATTGGACTCATACTGCGTAGGCAAAAAACAGTTGGCTATAGAAGCGGCCAGCAAACAACCACCGACAGTCATGGCAATCACCTTACGCCGTCGCACCAGAATTTGAGCCAGATCACTTACTTCTAGTCTGCCGTCACTATACATGAATGATTTCGCACCTTTCTTTGCGTAAAATCAGGGTTCTTTTTCCCAATGATGAAGTAAATAGAAGGGATAGACAAAGGGAAGAATATCGCGAATCAAATCTACGCGATGATTGCTACTCACATAGATAACATCGCCGTCCTTCAGGGTATAATTCTGCCGAAAATCCTGCTTTTGCAGCATATCCAGCAAATTAATCGGCGGTACGGCTGCAAACTGCTCCTCACTTGAATTTAACTGTGGTAGTGCTGACACATTGACATCATGTTGCGTAACTTTAGCCTGTTGCGATGCTCCTTGTGTAGTCAACGTCATAAACTGAGCTTTGTGAAATAACATGATTTTAGTTTTCGCGGCGTCTTTGGTCCAACCAGAAGCCATACTCAAGGCATCGAGTAATGTTCCCCCTCGTTCCAGACTGTAATAGCCAGGATGATACACCTCGCCAAGCACACTGACCTTGATGGGCTGACGTCGTAGTAGATTGACCGTAACCAACGGCTGTTCCAAATAGCGTTCTAAACGCTCTGTCAGCACAGCAGCAAACTCGCTTGCCGTAAGATTCTCCGTCTGGACTTGTCCCGCCAAAGGGACCGCAATCATGCCATCAGGCTGAATTACTACCTCTTTCAAGGACAGCTCATTATAGCCATAAACACTAACAGCTAACACATCGCCTGGTTCAAGAACATAGGCGGCGGCGCCACTTGCTACATTGCTTACCGTCATAAAAGAACAGACGCAACAAGCAACAAGAAATCGTCTAATTTTCATAAGCTTTTCTCCTTTCGCGGCACAACCGTCTAAAAATAACGATACTGCAATAAGAAATGAAAACGACCGCTTCCAGCATATTTCCCCCCGCCTACGGGCCTCCCCCAAAAGACTTGGGCTTCTACATTTTTGCCAAAGCTGGCAATCACACCAACGCCCAAGCTTGTCATATAGCAGTCGCGGTTATTCGTAATGGACGATACATCATAGGAAAAAACGCCGCCATGATCCAAAAACAGAACTCCCTCCCAGGACGCCAAGGGAAAATGATACTCTGTACTGATAAAGTAGCCCCTGTCACCGCTTAGTTCTCCTTCCTTATAGCCGCGCACGGACGAAAATCCACCTAGAGAAAATACATCTGTTGAGGGCAGATGCACCGACGGCTGAAAATTCCATTGACCAGAAACGCGAAAGAGCCAGCCATGCTGCTCGTCAAGGGGCAACTGGCGAACCCAGGATAAATTAGCCTTCGTATAATAAGCTCGGCTTTCTGAGCTCCCATCACTAGTATCCACGGTATAGCCCCGTGTAACATCAAAGCGATGATACACAAGTCCGTTACTATCGTTTTTCTGACTAGACCACCCCGTTGTGAAGCTTCTTGCTGTATAAGCCAGAATGGCATCGCCTAGCAAATACGTATCGGCTTTTTTTTCGTGAAGCTCGAAATACTGCGTCGTTTTATCCGTAGCTGTCGTTACGAGCGGACGATTCAATGTCAGCGCAAGGTCAGAGGAATGGCCGCGAATCTGCAAACTTTGAAAAACGCCTGATACTACATCATTTTGGTTTTTACTGTAACTCATTCCGAGCCGGGTTCCGTCTGTACCGACAGGCAACTCGTAAGCCACACTGCCACCCGTATTCCCGCGGGAATGACTCACATTCACAGCGAGTTCGTCTTCTCGTGTAAAAAGATGATGCCACGACGTATCAACCCCTAGCCGATATTCGCCGCTCGTCTCAGTTCCGCCGTTGTCACTGTATAAAACCACCGACGCCGAAGGCGTATCACTTGCCTGCAGTAAAATATCAGTCGTACCAAAAGATTCGCCTCGACGCAAAGCCGCCGTAAGCTGCGTTTGATTCGTCTTATTAAAGCGAATTAAATTCGCTTCCAGCTGATCAAGATTGAGAAGACTTCCGGCTTGTACCTTGAGATGCTTTAAAACATAAGACTGCTCCGTTTGCGGCAAAGTTTTATCGAAGCGGACAGAGCCAACACGACTTTCCACCAAAGCAATGTGAACGACCCCCTTATCAATGGTCTGCGGCAATAACAAAGCCCTAGCAATATAGGCAGGCGTACGGCGATACAAGTCATTCAACTTGTCAACAGCTTCAGAAACCTCCTGTAGCGTCACCAACCGCCCTTCGTAGCCGCTGACAACAGACCGGATATCAGTTGGCGATAAAATAGTTGACGGATCAACATCAAGTCTTGCTAGAAAAAATGTCATTTTTCCGCTTGCCGCCGAGTCCTGGGAAGAATCGCCGGTTTGCTGCGAACTTGGCTGCTGCAGACCTTCTCGCTGCAGCGTGTTTCCTAGCTCACTGGACGGTTTTTGCCGAAGCGATGCATTGAGCTGCAAACCATCACCAGGATGCGATTGAGTAAGATCTTGCGCTGCCACTGCCATGGGACAATTCAGAATCGCTAAAAAAGAACTCCCCCAAAGACACAGCCATAATTTTGTTTGGTTCAGCCTTGACAATCGCTGCAACGATTTCATCCTCCCTTAAAAACAGCTTAGATCAAATTCCATATTTTGTAATATAGATAACTTCGCCATGTAACGCAGTTATCCTTCCATCTTTTACCATTTATTTTGAAATTTTTTCCATATAAAAATAAAAAAAGAGCCTATGGGCATTTCTATGCCGCATAAGCTCTTGCTTGTTTAACAGTATTCTATTAATACTGCAAATTATTTATTTTTAGCTCCGAACCATTTTTCATAAATTTTATCATACTCGCCATTTTTCTTGATCGCTGCTAAAGCATCATCAATCTTTTTAGCCAGTTCCGTGTTTTTCTTAGCTACAGCAATCCCGTAATCCTCCGCATGGAGTAAATCGCCGACCATTTTAGCTTCACTGCCGCCAGTCTGTTTAATGTAATACTGGTTAACAGGAAGATCATTAATAACTGCATCAACGCCGCCGTTTTTCAGCTCAATAAAAGCGTCAGGCGGTGTATTGAATTCACGCACTTGGGCATTCGCAATTTTTTTGGCTTCATCAGCACCAGTTGTACCAATCTGTACACCAATTTTCTTGCCTTCTAAGTCTTTAAAAGATTGAATTGTCGTATTGTCTTTTTTAACAATAATTGTTAAACCGGACTGATAATAAGGCGCTGAGAAATTTACTTTTCCTTTTCTTTCTTCCTTAATCGTCATGCCGGAAGCAGCTACGTCAATCGTATTGCTGTCAAGCGCCGGAATCAGTGCATCAAAGCCCATATTCTGAAATTCTACCTGCACACCCATTTGCTTGCCAATTGCTTTCATTAAATCCACATCAAAACCAACAAATTCCTTGCTCTTATCATCTTGGAATTCAAAGGGTGCAAAAGCCGCATCCATACCGACCTTTAACGTCTTCGGCGCTTCACTCTTGCCGCAACCGCCGAGCAGAGCCACCGCCAAAACCCCCACCATTACGAGCATCCATTTTGACCGCATTAAAAAACCCCTCCAACTTTTATTTTTCATGTAATTAATTATACAATATATATGCATAAAAAATCAAGAAAAAGTCCACTATACCGAGAATTTTTATTTACTTGTCTTTACTAAATTACCTTATTACTATATTAACGCTCATTTTTCACTACCACTTTGGAAACGGACATAAAAAAACCCGACAATACGTCGGGTATAATATGTTATAATTGCGAAAAGTAATTAGCCTCTTTTGCCATTAAAGCAATCGCGGCAATAAACTGGACGGTCGTTGCGAGGTTTAAACGGCACTTGCGTCACTTGACCGCATTCAGCGCACACAACTTCATGCATCTCACGTTGAGGAGCTTGATAATCGCCGCCTTCCCGGCTGCGTTTGCGGCTATTACGGCAATCGCGGCAGCGTGCCGGTTCATTTTCAAAACCTTTTTCTGCATAAAACTCTTGCTCTCCAGCCGTGAAAATAAAATCACTTCCACAATCTTTGCACTTCAGCGTTTTGTCTTCAAATGCCATAACCGATATCCCCTTATCCCTTTGAATTAAGATACCCTTGCTTAGCCGACCTGGTCTTTGCCCCCACACTCGCCTGCTGGAAATTTAGCTACTAGGATACGATTCCCCTCACAACTCTTTCTCTCGACTCTTTGTTCGGCAGGTCTTACTTCTAAGCCGCACCATGCTCAAAACCATTTTTGATTCCTTACGTGGATCGTTTCGCCTGCGACTGGCATCGATTTTCAACCACAGACCTAAGCAAAAAGGTTCTTACTTTAAGTATAAGGGAAGATCCTGTAAAATGCAAGAAAAATAAAACAAATAAGACAATAGCAACTATTTATGGTAAGAAATCGCTGTAAGCTCTTTGTCGCCAAAGCGTACAGCCCTTCCCAAGGTCTGCGCTTCGTAGGCATGCAAGATAATCGACATGGCAATTTTTCCTTGTCGCCCATCGACTAGCGGCGCTTCGCCGGTCTGCATAGCGCGCGTCCAATCGGCGTATAGGGGCGTATGACCACGGCCATAGACGCTATCGATTTCATTATTACATTCTTCCCGCACTTGCTCTAATGAATCAAGACCGTCAGCAAACTGCCAAACCTGGACGCGGTTTAAAGCCTCGCCGCCAATGACGACCGTTCCCTTTTCCCCTAGAAGTGTCAACGTTTCTTCCAGATTACGCGGATAGACGCAGACAGTGCCTTCGACATTGCCAATGGAGCCGCTGGCAAAACGCACTTGGATCGAGCCATAATCTTCCGCTTCAATATAAGGATGGACAAAATTCGCCAGCATAGCCTGTACCTGCTGTGGCTCGCCGCCCAGCATCCACTGCAACAAGTCAATATTATGAATGCACTGATTCATGAGACAACCAGCGTCTTGCTCATAGGTTCCACGCCATGGCGCCTGCCGATAGTAGTCTTCATTCCGATTCCAGAGAATGCGTGCATTGCCTGCTAAAATCCGGCCAAAGCGTCCTGTCGCCAAAGCGTCTCTTACTTTTAAGACCGTCGGATTAAAACGGTTCTGGTGTGATACGCATAAAGCCAACCCCTTGGCTTCCGCTAGCTCAATCATCGCATCCGCCTCTTGCGTGGAAAGCGCCATAGGCTTCTCTACCAGAGCATGTTTCCCCGCATCCAGGAACTCCAACGCAATAGCACCATGCTTGCCAGACTCGGTGGCAATAGCCACCGCTTGTACTGCCGCATCAGCGACAAGCTCTTTATAATTTACTGTCATTTTCACGTCAGGCTCAGCTAAACCCGCAGCGGCAAAGCCTTGTTTATAAGCCTTCGCCATCGCCTCGGCCCGCTCTGACACAACATCGCAGACAGCATAGAGCGATAATTCTTCACGATTATTCAGCAGCGCTTCAATATGCTTATGGGCAATGCGACCACAGCCAACTAGCGCTATATTGATTTTCCCCATAATCGACCTCCTAAAGTTTTTCAATATTGCCGCGCTGTTCTACTTCCTTAAAAGCATTTTTCGTGTCAAAAATCATGCGAGCGTGACGAGCAATCCAACCATAATCAAAACCTGTATGCATCGTTGTTAAAATGACTAAATCCGCCTGAGCTACAAGCGGTTTCGTAAGTTCCGTCGATTCATAGGACTTCCCTTTATAACTAAAGCTCGCAACAAAGGGATCATGATACGTAATATCCGCTTCATATTTCTCCAGATTGGCAATGACCTCAAGAGCTGGCGATTGGCGTACATCATCAATATCCTGCTTATAGGCTACACCGAGCACGAGAACTTTTGCGCCTTTCAAGGATTGTCCGAAACGGTTTAAAATCTTCATAGCCCGATCCACAACAAATTCCGGCATAGAGTTATTGATTTCCCCAGCTGTTTCAATCAGCCGCGTATGATAATTGTATTCCCTGGCCTTCCATGTCAAGTAGAAAGGATCAATCGGGATGCAGTGACCGCCCACGCCAGGGCCAGGATAAAAGGGCATAAAACCGTAAGGCTTTGATTTCGCTGCATCGACCACTTCCCACACATCAATACCCATTTTATTGCAAATCAGCGCCATCTCATTAGCAAGACCAATGTTTAAAATACGAAACGTATTTTCTAGAATCTTTTCCATTTCAGCTACAGCAGGACTCGAAACAGTATGAATATCGCCCTCAAGTACTTCTTTATACAAAGCCGCCGCTACTTCCGTACAATCCGATGTAACACCGCCAACCACCTTCGGCGTATTTTTCGTATTATAATGCTGATTGCCTGGATCGACCCGTTCCGGCGAGAAGGCTAGATAAAAATCCGTGCCTGTCTTTAATCCTGTCGCTTCCAATATGGGCTTAATAATTTCTTCGGTAGTTCCAGGATATGTCGTGCTTTCCAGCACAATCAACATACCTGGATGAAGATATTTGGCAATTTCCTGAGCCGAGTTCACCACATAAGACACGTCAGGCTGCTGGTATAAATCAAGGGGCGTCGGCACACAAATGGCCACACAGTCGATTTCCTTCAGCTTGCTGTAATCTTCAGTCGCACTCAAAAGGCCAGAGTTCACAACAGCTGTTAAATCCTCTGGTACAATGTCGCCAATATAATTTTCCCCCGCATTGACCATGGAAACCTTTTCCTGCTGTATATCAAAACCAATAGTACGATAGCCTGCTTTCGCTTTTTCTACCGCCAAGGGCAGACCTACATAGCCAAGACCGACTACACCGAGCACAGCCGTCTTTTGGTAAATCTTTTCTAACAACGCCTTTTTCATGGATTCCCACTCTTTCTCTGCAGCAGTTGCTGATTAAATTTTGAAATTCAAGATTTTATTTAACGCTATATTGCAGCTACTTTCCGTAAAATTCCTTCACCTTGGTAATCACATAGTCCTGCTGTTCTACCGTCATTTCCGGAAACAGCGGTAAAGCCATCGTTTCTTGACAAAGTTTCTCGCTCACAGGCAGGTCACCGGCAGCATAATGCAATTTATAACGCCCCATTTGATAAACTTTCTGTAAATGAAGCGGCACAGGATAATAGACGCCCGTAGCTACACCAGCTTCACCGAGAAACCGACATAAAGCTTCGCGTTCCTGACATTTTACAATATATAAATGCTTTACAGCGAAAATATGGTCCGGCGTTTGCTGCGAAATAAGCTTATCTGCCAAGCCTGCCGCTTGAAACAGTTCATCATAGCGAGTACTAAGCCGCCGCCGCGCTTCATTCCATCCAGCAAGGTGCTCAATCTTCACGGCAAGAATAGCCGCTTGCAGTGCATCTAGGCGACTATTTACACCAATGAGGAAATTATAGTATTTCGTCGGATCGTAAATCGTCGCATCAGCCGAAGCAGTCTCAGCCTCACCTAAGTCAACGGTCTCACCGTACAGCAATTCATAAGCTTCTTTACCGTTTTTCCCACTTCCATGAGCCCTAAGCGCTCGAATCACCTTCGCCAGATTCTCGTCGGTTGTCGTCATCATCCCGCCATCACCAAAGCCGCCGAGATTTTTCGTTGGATAAAAGGAAAAAGCAGCACTGTCGCCGATCGCTCCTGCCGCCACCGTACGGCCATCAGAAAAAGTATAGGAAGAACCGATGGCCTGACAAGCATCTTCTAGCACCTTAAGCTGATGTTTTTTCGCAATACCCAGAATTGGCTCCATATCAGCAGGCTGCCCAAAAATATGAACAGGCAAAATGGCCTTGGTCTTTGCCGTAATGGCTGCTTCTATTTTTTTCGGGTCCAGATTAAAAGTAGTCTCTTCTACATCGACAAACACGGGTACCGCGCCGAGCCGAGAAATGGCTTCTGCCGTAGAAAAAAAGGAAAAAGGCGTTGTAATGACTTCATCGCCTGCTGCGACTCCCATCGCCTCTAACAAGAGGACTAGCGCATCCGTACCGCTATTACAAGCTACAGCCATTGCACCGCCTGCCACTTGCGAAAAATCCGCTTCAAAATCAGTTACCGTTTTTCCCATAATAAAAGCAGTGTTAGCAAAAATCTTCTCGATTTCCTGCATAATTTTTGGCTGCAAAAGCTTCGTCTGCTGCTGTAAATCAACTAAAGGTATCCGCATAAAAAATCCTCCCCTATAAACATGACCAAACACAAAATCACATTACCTATTATATCGTGATTTTCCGACAAAAGATTAAGGTCAGAAACAGAAACGGGAATGACTTTTCATAATAAAAAGTCATTCCCTACTAAATCAATTTATCCTTGTAGCAGTTGCAATACTTGCTGAGGCTGCTTCGAAGCTTGAGCCATCATAGCATTTGACGCCTGAGCTACAATAGAATGCTTCGTCTGTTCCATGAGTTCTGCCGCCATATCCGCATCGCGCAGCTTTGATTCAGAGTCGGTCAAGTGTTCGCCATAGGTTGTCACATTGCCCAAAGTAGCTTGCAACGCTTGCATAGTAGCGCCAATAAATGTCTGCGATTGACTCACTTGTTTCATCGCCTGATCCACAACCGTAATTGCTTTGTCAGCGCTCTCACGATTGGTCAGATCAAGCTTATCAATTCCCAACGTCCGTGTAGCCATAAAAATCGGAATCCCTGAACTCATATTCATATCTTGATTGACTCCGACTTGTAGCTTTAAGGTACTGCGTCCATCCATCTGACTTAAATCCCGTGTAGACTCAACCTTCTTCGTCGGGCCGGGATAAAACAGCGTATAAGAAGCATTGCCGCCCACACCATCAATCACATAAGAACCATTTGTGCCTGGCGAATAGGTCAAACGCAACTGCTGTTTGCTATTATAGCTCGCTGTAACATTAAATGATGCAAGATCATTGTTTAACGTCGCTAAAAGTTTATCTGGTGTATAACCGCCTTCCGGCAGGGTGACAGAATGATCAGTGCCATTAATCGAAAAAGAAAGTGTGTCATTGACCCCACGATCAATCGTTACACCGCTAGCCAAATTCAGCCGTCCCTCCACATAAGCATCGGTACTGCTTGGCGAAGTGTAGGAGGCCCAGCCAACATAATCATTTTTGCGAAATAAAGCTGGTACGGCACTCCCAGTAAGACCGCTGAAATCTTCACCGCTATTAACTGCCGTCAGCCGCAAAGTCGAACCATAATAACTGGCTGTCGCAGGGATACTAGCCGATGTCAATTGCTGATTGATCTCCGTCAGTAAACCGCTGGCAGAATAGGTATTCGCATTCAGCGTAATTGTTTTCGTCATGGCGCCAATCTTAAAACTAAAGGTATTATTACTGCTATTGATTGTGAGTCCTGCCGAAAGATCAGCCACACCATCAATTTCAGCTTTACTGTCATATCCTTGTACGGGCGTAGGAACGATGCTACGCATAAAGGAATCATAGCCGTTACCGGAAAAAGAGTCTAGCGAATAAGGAAACTGAGGAATACCTCCGCCTTCATGGGTATTCGTAAAATTGAGCACAGCCCCATAGAAGTTATAGCCAATAGAGGCCTGCACTGATAAGCCAGAAAGCTTACTATTAATTGCTGACACAAAAGAACTGGCGCTGTATGTTCCCGGATCAAGTGTAATCGTATGAGCTGTACCATCGAGTTTAAACGAAAAGGTATCATTTTTCCCCGCACGAACAATAGCACCGTTACTTAAATCAGTCAAACCTTCAACCCGTGCAAAACCGTTGGGAAGTGGCGCACTACTCCCTTCGATGTATTGATAGCTGCCAGGATACACGCCAGGAGTTCCTTTACTGTAAAACAGATCATCTACGGCCGTACCAGAAAGACCTGTAATCGAATGATTCCCTGCACTATTATAAGCAATACGGAGTTGACCTGAATTACTACTTGCTGTAAGCGAAGTTAACCCCTGCACCGCAAACTGCGCATTTAAATCGCTAGCGATATTGGTTGCTGTCAAATTCGTTCCATGTGTTACCGTAAAGGCATAGTTCGTACCATCAACAGTAAACTTTAAAGAATCATTGTCACCTGCTGTAATGGTCACGCCGCCAGCAAGACTTTTATTGCCGGTGATGGCAGCCGTGGTATACGTAGAAGAATAAACAGACTCAGTCAATGCCGTATAGCTTTGAAATAAATCAGGATAAGCGCTGCCGCCTAAAGTATCCAAAGTATGACCGGCGCCGCTAATATTATGCATCAGCTGTAATTGACCACTTCCAGTATAGGTCGCCGTCACAGGAATATTAGAGTTACTGAATTGATTATTAATTTCCGTCAAAAGACTGGATGCCGTATAAGTATTACTTGACAAAGTAATGCTTGTTGCCGCACCGTCCACATTCATCGTCAGCGTATTATTACTTGCCGTAATGGTAAGCCCGCTGCTTAAATTGCCATACCCAGTTGCTGCGGCTCCAGAAATGGAACCATGTTCTGCCATATCATAAAGAATCGACGTATAGGGGTTATTAATTTGCATCATATCGCCGCCAAAACTATCCATAACATGAGTCGGCGAATCAAACGCTAGTCCGTCTCCCTGATAAAAAGCTGTCACATCGGTTCCCGCCGCAGCAAACTTCTGGTTTAAATCATCTAATAGCTGTTGAGCCGTATGAGGCCCGGCAGTAAGGGAAATAGAGTAAGGCACTCCGTCCAGCTTAAAACTCATGGTTTGATTTTGTCCTGGCGTAACATCAAGCCCATCAGGCAATAAATGCGTATCACCAGCTAAAATGCCTGGACTAGGATAAACTTTTGTTTCAGTAATCTGCTTGGGAATCTGCGTAAAAATCTTTTGCGTATTAAATTCTGCATTAGAAAAAACATTATCAAGATGACTTTTAAGCTGCTGGATCTCTTCCTGAATTCTTTGCCGATCTGAATCCGTCAGAGAATCGTTCGACGCCTGCACCGCCAACTCTCGCATGCGCTGCAAAGTCGGATCATTAATCGCACTTAAATGGCTATCGGCTGTCTGCATCATCGAAATTCCTGTCTGGATATTCGATGCGGCCTGAGACAGTCCACGAATTTGCGCCCGCATACTTTCACTGATGCCAAGTCCTGCACTGTCATCGGCTGCCCGATTGATCTTTAGTCCGCTCTGAAGACGACTCGCTACTTTATTTTCACTCTTCGTCGCTTTTTTATTCTGACTTTCCGCTCGCATAAGTGTAACGTTATGGTTGACAATCATAAACGTCTTACCCCCCATGGTATAAAAATGCCATAGTATAAAAGTTATTTTTATTATACCATAGGGGGTAATAGGCTCCAACATTTTCCTGAAAATTAAATCAAATCAGGTTAAACTAATTTAACCCCATGCTCATTTTTTTCATAATGCAAGCTACATTCACGACAAGTTGCCTGAGCGCCAGAAAAGTTTAGCTTTTCGCCGCACTGACACATCCAGCCAATCTGGCGTGCTGGATTTCCTGCCAAGAGGGCATAATCAGGTACATCCTTCGTCACTACAGCACCGGCGCCAATAAAAGCATACTTGCCAATCGAGTGTCCGCACACAATCGTCGCATTAGCACCAACAGAAGCTCCCTGGCCAATCTTTGTCTTGAGGTATTCATGCTTACGACTTACATGACTACGAGGATTCCAGACATTCGTAAATACACAAGAAGGGCCAAGGAAAACATCATCGTCGCAAATAACCCCCGTATAAACTGACACATTATTTTGGATCTTAACGTTATTACCTAAGATAACTTCTGGTGATATCACGACATTCTGACCAATATTGCAGTTCTTACCAATTTGGCAATTCGCCATAATATGCGTAAAATGCCAGATTTTCGTTCCCTCACCAATCTGGCAGGGTTCATCAACGTAGCTTGATTCATGAACAAAATAATCTTTTAACATAACGAAAACCTCCGATTCATGATCTAGTATAAATCATTTTAAATTTTTATCGCAAAAACCTGCCAAGAAAAAAACTTCTCTTTGGCAGGTTTTAATAAGTCATAATCCGTTTTCCGTTTAGCGCCAAATCATACGAACTGCTTCAAATACTTCGGCATAGCGCTGATTAATCTGGGCCCCCCGAACGATGGCAAGACTCTTCACAAATTCTTCAGTTACATAGGAACGATGCTTCTGCGATTCATAGCAAGACAGAGCTGCAATCTTACGAGTTAGCTGGTCTTCACTAAGTACCTGAAAGCATGTATTTCGAAACTCCAGGTGATTCCAGGGCGCTTCATAAGCTAGCATATTGGTTTTCTTAAAAGCGCGGAACCCCTCCTGTGCAATCGTCAAATGGTCTTGGTGCGTATCATGAACACTTGGCAAAAAAACGAGATTAGGCTTATATTCTCGATTGAGTCGCACCATTTCTTCCAAAATCGCTTGCCTATTCTCAGGAAATTTACGAACCGAAAAATACAGCGTCAAACAGTCTGCCGGTAGAATCCCCAGCTTGCCTGTAGCCGCAATTACTTCTTTACGTAAAATATCTTTGGGGAAACCAGCAGGCACTGATTCTTCCGCCGCCGAAAAAGCCACCGAAACAGCTCGATAGCCCTGATCAATCAGCTTGGCCACCGTACCGCCACAGCCCAGTTCGCCGTCATCGGTATGCGGCGCTAATACAAGAAGCACTTTTTCCATTTTTCCATCACGCTCACATAGAATCTCTGCTATTTATTGATCGATTTAGCTGGCACTCCAGCAACAACATCCTTCT
Source organism: Pelorhabdus sp. sgz311002 (assembly GCF_056134285.1). Taxonomy (NCBI): domain Bacteria; kingdom Bacillati; phylum Bacillota; class Negativicutes; order Selenomonadales; family Sporomusaceae; genus Pelorhabdus; species Pelorhabdus sp. sgz311002. The sequence goes on from NZ_JBWBCL010000002.1 coordinate 98,226, forward strand.
CTGACACGTTCTTGAGAACGACGGCACCGAGACCTACAACAGATTCAGCACCAATATCAAGGCCATTTTTAATGACAGCACTTGGTGCAATCCAAGTATTTTCGCCTAATGTAACACTGCCTCCCAGCATAGCATGAGCAATTACCATCGAATTCTTGCCAACTACTACATTATGAGCAATGTGACATAAATTATCTATCTTCGCATTCTGCTGAATAAAAGTATTTCCGAGAACACCGCGATCAATTGATGTATTACTACCAATCTCCACATCATCTTCAATCACCACAGAACCAATATGAGGAAATCTAAAATACTGTCCGTCGTCATCTTTTTCATAGCCAAACCCATCAGCACCGATAACGGTACCGCTATTTATAACACAGCGGCTGCCTATGGTAACACGATCATAAATCGACACATGACTATAAACGACTGTATCATCACCAATTTCTACGTCATCGCCAATGACCGTATAATGTCCGATGTAAACATCTTTACCAATTACGCAATTCTTCCCCACTCGTGCAGTCGGCTCTATTCCTCTTTTATATTCCTGCGGATAAAAAGCCGCCACAATTTTAGCAAAAGTTTGTCGTGGATTCTTCACAGGAATAAAAACAATACGCGTTGCCGCCGCTTGTGGCACAATAAAATCTTCCGGCACAATAACGGCAGTAGCCTGCACAGAATCCCAGTCCCAAGACCTATATTTAAACCAAGTCATTGAACCTGGAATACATTGATTCAGAGGAGAAAAAGCTGTAATAGAACGATCAGAGCTCAATATAGTCCCTTGTGAATACAATTGATTTTCCTCTAAAAACCGCAATACTGCTTTTAAAGAAATATTCATATTATTTCCTCTTTCATTAGAATTGATTATGACTATATTTATCTATTACAACTAAGGTAAAACTCTTTAATTTTCTCCACAACGTAATCTTGTTGAGCTTCCGTCAATTCAGGGAATAGGGGCAGGGCCATCGTTCTATCACTAAGGTATTCACTTACAGGCAGATCGCCCTCTTTATAACCGAGTTTGAATTTTCCGATTTGATAAACCTTTTGCAAATGTAGTGCAACAGGATAATAAATTCCGGTAGCTATTCCTTGCTCACCTAGAAATTTACACAAAGCCTCCCGTTCTTCACATTTTATAATATAAAGATGGTAAACAGAATTTACCCCCAAAGCAGATTTTTGTGAGGAAACTTTCTGACTTAGCCCGGCTTTATCTAATAAAAAATCATATCGTTTGGCCAAATTCTTCCTTGCGGAATTCCAACCATCAATGTGATTTAATTTGATATGCAACATGCTTGCTTGAATTGCATCCAGCCTACTGTTTGTCCCAATTAAAAAATTATAGTATTTAGTGGGATCATAAATCGTCTTATTTATGGTAGCCTGATCAGCAATCCCCAATTCTAATTTTTCGCCTGTGACCAACTCATAAGCTTCTTTTCCAGCTAAACCACTTCCATGTGATTTCAATGCTTGAATAATTTGAGCTAAACGTTGGTCATTTGTGGTAACTATACCACCATCACCACAGGCTCCTAAATTTTTAGTCGGATAAAAAGAAAACGCCGCAGCATCACCAATACTACCAACCTTTCTTATCCTATTATCTTCATCAATAAATGAAGCCCCTACAGCTTGGCAGGCATCTTCAATTACTTTCAAATTGTATTTTTGTGCTAATTTCATAATTCTATCCATTTTAGCTGGTTGCCCAAAAATATGTACTGGCAAAATAGCTTTTGTCTTTTCCGTAATAGCAGCTTCTATCTTCAATGGATCTATATTAAATGTGTCTGGCTCTACATCAACAAAAACAGGCGTTGCTCCCACTCTTGATATCGTTTCTGCAGTTGCAAAAAATGTAAATGGAGTTGTAATTACTTCATCACCGTGACTAATTCCCATAGCTTCTAAAATTAGAATTAAAGCATCTGTTCCACTATTGCAAGATAGAGCATAGTCTACACCTACTTTATCAGCAAACGCCTGTTCAAAATCAGTTACATTTTTCCCCATGATAAACGAAGTACTATCAAAAACTGTTTCCAAACTTTTCAACATTTCTTTTTTTACACTGTTTACTTGTCCATGTAAATCAATTAACGGTACTCGCATTTTATCAACCTCACAATACTGTTATCTATGATGTTTCCTATAATATTATTTACTTCATACTATTGCTGATTAGATGGTCTTACACAATTTTCACATACTTTATAAAACTTCCTATCTTTTAAAACGGCCACTCTGAAATTCACATATTTCGGACTTTCCCAAATTTCCTGAAATGTCTTTTCCCTGATATTTCCCATATTATAATCGGGGTCTAGACAAGAGTAACAACAGGGATAGACATTTCCTTCAAAGTCAATAACAGGAGGAATTTCTTCTAAAATTCCTTTGCAATTTTTTTCTTTGGAAATAGAGTCCTTATTATAAACCAATTTATTCTCTTTATACAACTTTTTCACATCGTATCTCGTCGCATTCTGATCTTCTGGAATCCAATCGCGCGGTACCTGATTCGCATTTTCTTTAAACATAGCGGTTTGGCCTATATGCGAATCAACTCCTATTTGGGTTACCAAATTAGAGATTAATTGTAGTTCATTCATTAAATGCTTAAACAATACCGTTTTGGCATTAATTACGGGAGTTTTAGAGCCTAGCATCTTCTTTGCCACAACTAATCTCAAAGTATTAGCTATGACTGTATCGAGTTGACCCTTTTTCCTGTATTTAGAATAGGAATCCTGAGTAGCACCATCAAAAGCAACATAAATAGCATCTAACCCGCTCTTTACTAGAGAAATAGCGTCTAACTCCACAGATAGATTAGAATCCATGATTATTTGACATTTATCTTGCTTCACCGCCTTAATTCTTTTAATTCTATCAAATATATTCTTATCCAACAAAGGCTCACCTAAATTATGCATAATGAAAGTATTTATTTTGGGGTTTGTTACTACTGTGTCAATAATTCTTTTAAAAACTTGCTCTGTCATTACCCCTCTATTTTTAGCGTCAATTTGCAATTCACAAAATAGACACTCTAAATTACAACCACGTATTGTTTCTATAAGAATAGATTGGGGATACAATCTTTTACAAATTTTTTCTAACTCTTCATCAATATTAACATTATGGGACTCTAATAAAGCCAAAAAATCTTGAATATTCATCTTTCCTTCAAGAATATCTTCCGAGATGATTAGTAATAATTTTTTTATAATACTACTTACCCCTTCAGCATTCTTATCACCTTTTGACAAAACTTGAGCTTCTTGATAAAACCCTACAGCTAAAGTTAAATTCTTCTCTAATTCTGCTATCATACCTAATTGATATAAAATATCATAATTAGCTTTATTTTGTTCATAAGCGCTTAAAAGCATTCTTTTTGCTATATTATATTCCCCATTAAGAATATGAATAAGAGATTCTAGCCCCACACTCTTTTGATTTTGTCCGTACTTATTTTTATATAAATTTAGTTGATCCATTGCCGCTGCAAATTGATTATTTTCAATTAAATCTTCAATTAACTTTTCATCATCATTTTGTCCCATAAACTTCCCCTACTCTTTATAAATTTTTATACCTTATTCATATAATCTATTATTTTTTTGCAAAAATAGTTATAATCTATATTACTATAACAGGGCAGTGTAATTGTATTGTTTTCTAAATATTTAGCTTTTGGTTGAACAGAATTATATTTTTGTCGATAATACGTTGTATTACTCAAACAATATGTTCCTATAGTAGACTCTACTCCATTTTGTGCCAGATAGGAAATTAAACCATCTCGATCACAATCTTGGGGAACCGTAAACACCAAGGATTGAACGTTATGCGTTACATCCTGAGAGATAGCCTGTTGCGTAAAGCCAAAAGGAGTTAGTTGTTCTTTCACATCTTTTTGAATTCTGAGTCTATCCTGTATGATTTCATCTAATTTTATAAGCTGCTTTATTCCCATTATGCACTGTAAATCAGTCAAACGATAGTTAAAACCAAAATCAACAAAGTCAAGTTTTCCATCGCTAAAAATTGCTCCATGATTCAACTTTCGAGTAAGTATTTGGGCTAATTCGGCATTATTAGTGCAAATAGCGCCCCCCTCTCCCATAGTCAACAACTTCCGGGGATGAAAACTAAAACAACTAAGATCTGCAATGCATCCAGATTTCACCCCAAATTCATTACTACCTACTGCGCAAGCGGCATCATCAATCAAGGGAATTTTATACTTATCGCAAATTTTCTTAATGTTGTGAATTCCTGAAGGATTTCCTAGTGCATCAACAAAAATAACGGCTTTTGTCTTAGAGGTAATCTTATTTTCTAGGTCATGAGAATTCATATTATAAGTATTAATATCAACATCCGCAAAAACAGGCTTAGCCCCTAAATCTTCTACGACATTGACAGTAGCAGGAAAAGAAAAGTCAGATACAATTACTTCATCTCCTGGCTTTATATTTAATACTTTCAAACACATTGATAATGCTGTTGTGGCTGATGTTGTTAAAAAAACATATTTTGCATTAATATACTTTTTAAAATCAAACGTAAACTGCTCAACATATTTTCCTTTAGTAAAAATACCGCTTGCGAAAACCTCTCTAAACTCTTCTTCAATTTCATCATATGCTATGTACGGCTTAATTAATCGAAGCATCGCTCAGCATTCCCTTCTCTCAGCAACTTCTGCATTATATAATTTTTTGTACCATTCCACTGTATTCGTTAATCCAGTGGAAAAAGGAACAAAATTTGTATGTATCAATCGGCGGAGTTTTACATTACTAGCGATGTGACATTTTACATCTGCAGGTCTTCCAGGGCTATAAAGTATATCTCCTTCATATTCCATAATACTAGCAATTTCATTGATTAGTTCAGAAATCGTAATTTGGCCATCATTTGAAATATTCACAGCTTCTCCAGCTAAAATCTTCTCATATAATTTTATTATAGCTTCTACAGTATCAGACACGTAAATAAAATCACGACTTTGTAGTCCGTCCCCTTGAATCTCTGGTGGTTTTCCCTGTAAAATACGGAATACAGTTCTAGGAATAACCCCAGCTAACGGCCCTATATGATTTTGTCGTGGACCATAATTATTAAAAGGTCTAACAATAAATGCATCCAGATTAAACATTTTTACGTAGCTTTCAATCATTATATCTGCAGCGGCTTTACCTGCGGCATAAGTTGTAGTGGGATGAAAAGGGTGATTTTCATCCATAGGCTCATATATGGCTGTTCCATATACTTCAGATGTAGAAAAGTGACATAAAGTTTTAAAATAGTTTTTCCGCTGTAGTTCAAGCAAATTTCTAATAATTTGAACGTTAGTCATATAAGCGTTAGAAGGATTAATAAATGAATAATTAAGAGCCTTTGTTGCACAATTAAATACAATATCAATATTATGCTTTAAAAAGATATACTCTAAAGAATCAATAAATTCTGCGTCCTCTACATAAAAATGAATACCTTTATTGATGGCAGAGTAAAGGTTTTTCTTATTTCCCAAAAAGAGGTTATCAACTACAACTACTTCCTTCGCCCCTTCTTCCAATAAACGGTCAACTAAATGACTTCCAATAAAACCCGCGCCGCCTGTTACTAAGATTGAACTATTCTTAATTAGAGGTCTCATTCTTTTATGCCTCGTATTCTTCTTTGAATTTCATCTGCTATTTGCATTGATAAAATAGCATCTTTCATTGTGGGAATAAATAAGTCTTCTTTTGGTATACCCGATGCATATCTCACAAATGATATAAGTTCACTTAAAAGAGCTTCTTGTTTTGAAATATCAACAGTTTCCTCTATAGAAGATAACTTTAGTGAATCATATGCTTGTAAACTTGTTTGACGATTAATATAAATTTCCTTTCTCAATAGATTACAATCAATAAACATATTATCGCAGGTGGCATTGATACTTCTAATACGTTTTTCAGTAATCCGGCTTGCAACTATATGCGAAAAACACCCTTTTTTATGAATCAGCACGGCACTCGCAAAAGCGATCATTTCATTTTCAAAGGCACCGTAAGCATAAACATCCTTAACTTCGCCATTTAAGTGAAGGGCTAAGTCAATGTCATGAATCATCAAGTCCATAATTACATCGACATCTGTAATGCGACTACTTACTTTATTAGTTCTTGTAAAATCAATATTAATAACATTTTTACTACTATCCAAAATTTTCTTTAAGTCAATAACTGCAGGATTAAATCGTTCAATATAACCAACTTGAATTTTTAAATCTTTTTCCTTTGCTAACTTTTCCAAAGCAAAGGTCTCACTTAAATTAGCAGTAATTGGCTTTTCAACAAATATGTATTTCACATAATCGCTAACCATTAAAACATATTCAAAGTGAGTTATTGTTGGTGTAGAAATAATAACAGCATCAACATGTGGAAGTTCACAACTTAATTCCGTCGCAGCTTTAACAGAGTATTGCTCAGATAACAACTTTGCCTTGTCTTTATCTACATCATAAATGAATTGAATAGTAACGCCTTTAAGTAAAGACAAAACCCTTAGATGATTTTGCCCCATTTTTCCTAAACCAATGAGTCCTACTCGTAACATATTTATATCCTACCTTTCAAGAAGAGTCACTTTATTACCCATTTTGTCAATTTTAGCATACGATTGTGCCGGGTTACCCATAACCAAAGTATATGGAGGCACATCTTTTGTTACCACACTTCCGGCTGCAACCATTGCATACTCACCAATAGTTATACCACACACGATTGTTGAGTTAGCCCCAAGGCTAGCTCCTTTTTTAATTAAGGTTTTCGAAATGACCCAATTTTCATTAAACGCGCGTGGTACCCGATCATTAGTAAAAGATACATTAGGACCAACAAATACATCACTTTCTATTGTCACACCAGAATAAATCGAAACTGAATTCTGTATTTTGCACGAATCCCCAATGGAAACACCGGTATCAATATATACATCTTTTGACACAATACAATTTTTCCCAATCATTGTATTTTCTCTAATTTGCGCATTAATCCAAATCTTTGTATTTTCGCCAATCTGAGCTTCGTTGGAAATATTAGCAGATGGATGTATAAAAATATTATTGGACATATCATCACTCTCTTTAGTTATTTATTTAATCGTATCCTTAAAAAAGCGTTTAAATAATGACAGCAGGTACCCCAGCTATAATTGAATTAGAAGGAAAACTTTTACTTACTACCGCGTTTGCACCGACTCGAGTTCCTTTTGCAACAGTAACACCGCCAAGAATCATACATCCAATTCCCAAATTAACATTATCTTCTATAACAATTGGCCGTAATTCAATTTCTGAAAAAACGATAGATTCCCCCGTATCAGGGACTTTGTGCCGAGCTGCATGCATTTTAACTTGCGGTCCAATTCCGACTTCATTTCCAATAGTAACCCCGCCCCCTGCATGTATAAAACACTGTTGTCCAATCCAAACATTATCACCAATAAAAAGTTTCCCTTTATAATACCCTTTTAAAATTGTATCATGGCCTATATAAACATTATTTCCTAAGTATACATTTTCAGGGTGAAAAATGCGAACACCATCTTCAATAATTACATTTTCCCCAACGGCAGCTAATTTCCCCAAAAACTCTTTACCAGAACCTTCTGTTCTCCAATATTTAAACGCCATTTTTCTATCCCCCTTAACGTATATTGTATCTTGAATTTTGCTTACTTTAAGACGTCAAAACTTTCTCATATATTTTTAATAACTCATTCGTTGCATTTAGCGGATCGTGGTATTTTTCAACATAACCACGTCCTTTCTTTCCTATTGAAATCAATTGTTGTGGATTATCTAAAATACCTTTCAAAACAGACTTAATTGATTCCGGATTTGCCCTAATAATAGGCAAATCTTTAGAATATTTACCTGCCATATAGTCACTAACCCAACAAACAACAGGTTTATTCATTGCCATACTTTCTAATGCAAAAATCCCATAACTTCCACATAAAATTTGATCAATAATCAGATCTGCTTTCTGATATATTTGAGTTGCTTTCTCGTGACTCATTCCCTGTACTAACTGAAAATCAAATTTATAGGTTTTCTTTAACTCTTCGACAGCTTTAAGAATATAATCAGTTCCTTTTATCTCTCTATTTGTTGGAGCATGAACTAACAAAAGCTCCTTTTTTCGCTTTTGGGCGAAATTACATTTATATTTTTTTAAATCGATTACAGTTGGTAGAAAATGTACAAACTTAAAAAATTTCTCCACATATAAATACAATTCCCAATCCGCTACAATACAATGATCGATATACTGCGAAAAAAAACGTACCTGAGATAGCAAATCCTGCTCATTAGTATTTTTCACTTTAACAAAAGGATTGTATTGTTTTGCAACAGATTCACGTCTAATATCTGATCCCCAATAATGCATTACTATTTTTTTACCTAACTTTTTTAATAACGGTAAGTCTTCGTGATTGGGAAGTAATGTTGTCCCAAAATGAAAATGAAATAGATCATATTGGTTTATTGCGCTTTTGACAAAAGAGTAAATCTTACTACTATATTCCTGTTCAGATTGACATTTATCTAAAGCGAGATTTATATCTGTCTGATACTGCAGATAAGACGGATAATAATTTATACAACGAGCTTTATAACCAGCAGTTTGAAGAAATTCCGTTAACGTATACATCTGATTTGCAATTTCCATTGTACCTTGTAAAATCTTCGTATTTTTCAAAGAAGCAGGTAGAGTTTGCTTATTTATTTTATAGATAAAACTATTAATACAATTACTTTGCTCCTCGCTTAAATTACTATTAAGCAAATGCATACAAATGGCTCTAGCCTCTGTAATTTTGCCAGTTAGTTCATATAAATAAGCTAAATTAAAAAGCAAGTCAAAATTATCATTATTAAGTAGTAAGCCCTCATATAGTAAATTTTCAGCTTGCGTATATTGACCACTCTGTATAAGAATAACGACTTGTAGAGATATAATTTCAAAATCATTTTTAACAAGCTTACTATATTCATTGAGTATCTTTTGTGCTTCCGTCAATTGGTTTAATTTAATTAAACGCTCTATATTATCTTTTATCTGCTTACACATATCTTCTGAATTATTTTTCATGTTATCACACTTTCTTATTCTATAATGGATTAATTAAGAAGAATTTGTGATTCTAAGAGCACAACCTCTAAGTCATCTGGCACTATATTTTTATATTCCGTTAGAATGAGTTTTGCCTCATCAAAATTTCTATTATTTATTAATTTTCTTACCTTGTCTTTTACTTCAATTTTATATTGTTCAAAAACATTTTCCTTATTTTGAGCTTTACTTTGAAATTCGTCGAGCAAAATACTTATTCCCTTCCCCATTGCAGGGAAGACAGATAGCGCCTCTTTTAAATATTTTATATAATGTAACTCGCTTTGGCCTAAGCTTTTCTTTGCAGAATTTATGAATAGCAAAAATACTTCTTCATCATTCTTCAACTCATATACTAAAGTATTTTCAATAACAGTATTACTATAAACCATTTGTAAATACGCAGTTCCTACATTAATATATTTTTCAAAAACATTAAAATACCGCGTTTCATCTATTTTATTCATTAACAATATATAACGGCAAATAGCTTTCGTCAGCTTACAAGAATTAAGGTCATTATAATCAATATCTAGTAAGTTTAAATAATTGTATAGAATTTGAGCAAAATCAGCATGTTTTTTAGCAATATTATCGACTAAACAATTTAATGCTATTTCTTTAAAATTTCCTAGAAACGACTTAATCGAATAATTTTTCATAAAAAGATAATATAAAATATCACTACAATATAATGGTAAATCGACTAAATTGATCTTTTCTAATAATTGAATAGTTTCTTTTGATATTTCGTTTCTCTCTCTTTCCAATATTAAACGCTGCAAGAGACCATAAGCGCCTTCCACATTACAAAATAGACTACTTATTTCATTTTGTGTCTCTTTAGATCTTTCGCTTCTAACCTCTTCCAGTCTTTGATAAAAGATCTCGGCCATATCTTCATGGCAATATCGATTATAGTACTTCCACATATTCTCATATTGTTCAAGCTGAACAAACAGGTAAATAGTGTTTTTTAGATTATCGCGTATATTTTCTTTTTTAGTAACAAGTGTGGCATAATATAAGGCCTGTTCATAATTAGGTACCTTCAAGTATAAATTAGATAAATTAAAATAAACTAACTCTATATTCCCTAATGTATAATCTATGATTACAGTATCTTTTTCTATAACATCCTTACGTTTATCAACTAATTGTAAATAATACTCATAATTTCGAATTGAATTATCATACTTATTTAATATGGCCTGCGCTTCTGCTAAATAATAGTGTATGTCTATAATATCTTTTTTTAATTCCAAGGTTTCCAAACAATACTTTTCAACCTCGACATAATTGCGTGTCATTTGATACATGTGTGCCAAATGAGTAAGAATAAAAATACCGCTTTGTGGTCTTCCTTGTTTTACAAAAAGATCATAGGCTTTCTGAATAATATTAAGGGCTTCATCATAGTCTTCATGCATACCATAAGAAACCGATAATTGATATAAGTAATATAGGTTTTCAGGGTCTTTTTCCAGTTCTTTCTTTAGCAACATACTAGTTCGTAGGAACTTTTTTTCCATAAGATCCTTATCGGTTGACAAATAGCCATAATGGACTAGTATCGCATCAATTTCTATTAATAGGCCATTAAAAACTGGTTGATTATGCACAACACCTTCATAATGTACAAAACCATCATTTCTAAAAATACGAGGTGTTACAAGAATAGAGTAATTATCAAGATCATAGTCATTAGTCAAACTTTTTCCGGTAATAGCCACAGCACCAATATTTTTATCAATATTAGAAGCTTTCAAGAAATCAATAAGCGGTTGAATTTCCACCATCACTTCATCACCATCAAAAATAAAGACCCATTCACCTGACGCATAATTAATTGTTGTATTACGCATTCCAGAAAAATCATCATTCCATTTATGAAAATAAATTTTATCCGTATATTTTTGGGCAATTTCTACACTATTATCATCGGAACCTGTATCAACAATAATTAACTCCGACTCAACAGCATCCCTAATTGGTTGTAAACTGGCTAAGCACTCATCTAAGTGCTTCGATTCATTTTTTATCATCATACAAATACTTAATTTCATCAATAAGCCCTCACAATCTTTTCATTAGTCAATACATTATATAAACATGGACAATATACAAGCCTTCTTGTCAAAAGGCCTCTATATAATCCATCTAAAAAAAAAAGACTCTGGAAACTCCAGAGTCTTTTTTGTCTTTTAACCTTGCAACAATTGGAGTACTGATTGAGGTTGTTGATTTGCTTTGGCCAACATGGCATTGGCAGCTTGTTGCAAAATATTGTTTTTCTGATAAGTCATCATTTCCGAAGACATATCTACATCGCGAATGCGAGATTCGGATGCTGTAATGTTTTCATTGGAAGTATTGAGATTATCAATCGTATTGGTTAGACGATTTTCATAAGCGCCAAGAGCGGAACGTTGTTTCGATACAGCGTTGATCGCTTTATCAATTGTGGTAATTGCCTTATTAGCAGAATCCTGAGTCGAAACATCAACCCCGGCAGTAACCTGAGCGTTAGTCGTCACATTGCCATTGACAACAACAGCAGCGGAGGAAGCATTCTGTTTAATATTGTAACTCAAGGTATGTGCTTTAACCTTGCTGTAGTTAAACTGTAAACCTACAGTTTTGCCAACATCGCCATCACCAACAGTTACGTTTGTATCACCATAGTGAATATCAACAGAGGCGCCGATATTATTGCCTGCAGTATCTTTGAGTTGAAGTGTATCATAAGATGCTTTTACGGAGAAATTCGATTGATCACCAACAGTATACATACCACTATTGTTAGCTACGGCAGAATTAGCTAATTTAAAGGTCATACCATCAATTGTTACACCTGTATTAAAGTCACCAGAAAGCGTATTCCAGCTTGTACCACCGTCAGTCGAATAAGAAATCGATTTAACATAACTAGTAGTAGCTGTATTTTTCACACTAGAAACTTTTACTTGATAGTCCGTATCAACGGTACCAGTGAATTTTGCCATACCAGTTACGGTCAAAGCATGGGTTTGGTTAGTATCTGTCTTTAAGATAGAAGTAACCGCACTACCAACCGTGGCAGCAGTCACAGTTGTAACAACTTTATAACCAGTAGCAGCAGCAAAACCTCTGCCGACACTTGAAATACTCAAGCCGCTAGTCAACGCTTTCACACCAGTGGCAGCCGTCAAAACGCCTGCAACGCCAAGACTCTGTGCGTCCATTGCACTTACAGAAACGGCAATATTCTGATTGGCATTAGCACCAATATGGAAAGTATCGCTCAAACCACCAGCCAAAAGATTCTGTGTGTTGAATTCAGTCGTGTTAGAAATACGGCTGATTTCTTTAGCTAACTGGTCAACTTCACCTTGGATTTTCTGACGATCATCAGAAGTATTCGTATCATTGGCTGACTGTACAGACAATTCACGCATTCTTTGCAGAATGCTATGAGTCTGATCCAGACCACCTTCAGCTGTCTGCAACATAGAAATACCATCCTGTGCATTAGCGGAAGCTTGTTTCAAACCACTGATCTGACCGCGCATTTTTTCGGAGATCGCAAGACCTGCTGCATCATCAGATGCGCCGTTAATACGGTAGCCAGTAGACAGTTTCTGTAAGGATTTGCTTGTTGCTGCATTGTTTTTTCCCAGTGCATTCAATGTGTTGATTGCTGAAAGATTGTGATTAATAATCATGTGGAATTCCTCCCTGATATTTTAATTTTGGGCTTCCATGCCCAAATCTTATGACTTGCTTAAAGTAGCTTTCTTCACTCCGGCCGGTAGTGAAAATACTACATTTAAACCTTCAATTATAGTATCGGATGTTTTTAAAATATCTTAAGCATTATATTACATTTTTTTTAGTAAATGTCTAAAAAAAATTAAGTATGACGATTTAAATACTGTCCAGCTAAATTGCCGCCACCTTCATAAGCATTGGTAACATTTTCACGGCGTTTAATAGAATTAAAAGCAATATGAAAGACCTGTAGCAAATCTTTATTTTCAGCTTTCACTTCTCGTATCAATTCTTGATTCGCCGGAAGTTCATAATAAGCAGATTCTTCTTTCGATACTGTTTGGATCGACTGCAAAAGAGATCCCCTCTGCTCAAGCAACGCGAAAAACATATCTAACTCACGCTGTAAGAGAAACTTTTTCATCTCTTCTGTCAGAAAAAGATAATCCTCCCATTGTTGCTGCAGTTTTTTCTGCGCTTCAGTCATCATTCACTGCCTGCCGCCTTGCTTTGGCGAGTGATTTTCATGGCCTGCACCCAAGTATCGCGAAATTCTGTCAGCAACGTCTTTGCTTGCTTCAGTAATTCGATATCTTTTTTAATGTTACCTTGGACCAGACAGTGCAGAATATATTCTTCTAAAGCTAACCAGTTTTTTGAAATCTCATAGCTTGTATCTGTAGTAACCATTAGCTCATGTACGATATTTTGCGCTCGCATATTGCTTTTATGAGCCCGCTCGATCTCCTTGTTTTCCGTCGCCTGAATGCTTTCTGTAACAAAACGGATCGCACCGTTATAGAGCATTAAGGTTAATTCTTCTGGCGACGCTGTCATTATTTGCTGCTGCTTATAGGCATTAGCCATATTTGCTGCATTCATGACAAATCCTCCTCATATTAGCTTCCTAGTAAAGATGACAATTGACTTGTTTGCTGATTCAGCTTCGACAAAGCCGTTTCCATATTACTATATTGCGTATAGTAGTCATTTTCTTTCGTCTGCAGTTTTTTAAACATATCAGCAAGCTGTGTCTGATAATCTTTGGCCTGCTTCCCTAGTACGCTTGTCGTATCACTGCTCACCAACGCTGTAGTCCCCGCTTCAGTAGAAATACTTGTCGTCGCTGTCTTAAGTGCATCACTAAGCCGTACCGCAATTCCATCATGGGAAGTATCCGCTCCATCAGTACTAAACAGCTTGTACACTGCATCAGGATCACTCTGCAGTGCATTTCTCAGTGCGGTTTCATCGAGATAAAGCTTTCCGTTTTCCGTCCAATCTTGACTTGTCGTAATTCCTAAGCTTGATGCAGACTTGTATTTTCCATCAATACCAGAAATAGAGCTGGAAAAAGCATTACGCATTGAATTTGTCAACGTACGTAAAATAGTGTCATTATGCAAAAGCCCCGTTTTCGCCTTCGTCGTCCAAAGAGAAATATCATCATCTTTCATGGCTGATTTTTGGTCATCCGTGAGTGGCAAATAGTTCCGGTCATAGGCTTCCGTCACCTTCGTCGTAACAGAAGCTAATAAAGCATTATAATCACTGATAAAAGTCTTTACGCTATTCACAATTTTATCAACGTCATTTTGTACTGTAATACTAGTACTGCCAGTACTTAATAGATTATAAGTTACACCAGCAATAGTAAAGTTATTTTTAGACTGAGTCATCGTCACGCCATCTAGCTTAAAAGTAGCATCCTGCCCCTGCTGATTCGTCATTTGAAACGTATTCGTTAAATAACTGAGCGCTGCCGAATCACTGCCCGATAAATCGAGCGTCGCCCCTGTCTGAGCCGCTTTAATGGAAAATTTACCGTGATCAAAGCTAGCTACAGCTAACTGTTTTCCACTGGTATCTTTCAAATTATTGATACTGCTGACCAAATCCACCATGCTCATAGTCTGGGTATTTACTGACAAATTCTGCGTGGTTGTCCCATCGGAAATCGCTAAATTAAAAGTTCCCGTATAAGCGCTGGAAAAAGAAGTGGCTAATTTTGCCGTCTGGTCAAAAACAACGGCGCCAGAACTTGTCGCTATATTCGCTGTCTTCCCAATTGCACTCCAATTCGCTACAGAACTCATTTGCAATTGGTTTTGTAGAAAGTTAAGTCCCGCAGCATCGCTCCCACTCAGATCAAGCGTGTTTGTATCAGATGCCGATTTAATGGTAAGCTTTCCGTCTGTACCAATAGTCGCAGAAGCTAACTGGTTGCCAGAAGCATCCTTCACACTATTAATCTGTGTAACAATATCATTCAGTGTTGTTTTTGTCGTATCGACAATTATATTAGCTTCAGCTCCAGCAACTTTTAGATTCAAAGTAAAACTCCCAGCAATTCCTTTAAACTGTCCCGCTACAGGCAACAAATCTGTCGTGCCGAGATAGCCTCCACTACTAATACCGCTTGTATTTACCGCTGATATAGGACTAAGCTTCAAGTTATTTGTTAAAAAACTCAGTCCCTGGGTGCTACTGCCAGTAAAATCAATTTTAGCACTACTTCCCATTCCTGTGGTATAGAGATAAAAACGGTCTTGATTTGTGTCATATAAAGCCGTTACGCCCGCATCAGCTTTGTTAATAGAACTAACAAGATCATTAATACTCTTGGTAGAATCCACCGAAATCTGCTTATTATTGATCATCATCTTAAAGATGCCGCTTACACCAAACTGACTAGCAAGGGACGTCTTACTTTTTCCCGTCGTAATCGCTGCTGAACTACTCTGAGTGACACCGCTGGCAAGCTGACTTACGCTCAGTGTATGATTAACATTGATCGCATCGCCATTCGCTGTAATCGTAGCCACACCAGTATTGCTTGAAGTAATAGACTTCGCGTCTAAAGTACTTTTCATATTAAAATTAAAAACTTTATTGTTGCGAAAATCATTGATGCTTGTATACATCGTATAGTAGTCGCTTTTCTTCCATTCCAATGAAGTTTCCTTTTGCTGCAAGGAATCATAAGGTTTTCTAGCTGTTTTCATCAGTTGCTGTACCATCGAATCAACGTCGATACCTGAACCGCTTAACCCAAATGTTCTATTTACGCCGCTACTGAACATATCGGACATAGAAATTCCTCCTTCAATCAAATATTTTCCTATCTACTAGATTTTTTTATCGAGAAGTGATCCGACAAATTCACGGATGCGAGCAATCGTATCAAGTAATTCTTTGGGAGGCGCTTCTCTAAGGACTTTATGCGTCTTATTATCGACGACCTGTACCATAAGTTCTTGCAATTTATTATGTAAAACAAAGCGAATATCTGTATTCATCGACTCCATAAAATCGTTCAATCCATCGGTAATCTGTTCGACGTCTTTCTTCGTCAACTCTTTTTTATTCTGTGGCAAAGCTGTATCCCGTACGGAGTC
The DNA here is from genome assembly GCF_056134285.1 of Pelorhabdus sp. sgz311002. NCBI lineage: Bacteria > Bacillati > Bacillota > Negativicutes > Selenomonadales > Sporomusaceae > Pelorhabdus > Pelorhabdus sp. sgz311002. The sequence continues at coordinate 114,592 of NZ_JBWBCL010000002.1, forward strand.
AGAATTACCTGTGTCATTCATTTGATTGTTCAAGCTGTTAGAGTTTGCATTAGCTGCCACATTATTACTCATAAGGGCTGTATTGCTTCCGTCGTTTGTAGAAATTGACGCCGCTACCGCATCCTGCTGAACGGACGTAGGCCGCACCGAACTTACGACCGCTGTTGTTGAATAATCCGGAATCGATTTGATATCCACTGTAAAAGCCTCCTTGCTTTACTGTAATATTTTATTTTTTCGGGAACTTGTACTCTTTTAAAATATCCATGGTTTCTTTGCGATCAGGAATGACCGCATCTTTGTTTTCCGCCGCAATAGCATCGTAAATTTCGCCACGATAAATTTTTATATCTTTTGGCGCTTCAATGCCAAGGCGTATATTCTCCCCTTTGATATCCACGACAGTAATCACTATCTGATCACCAATCACTAGGCGTTCTCCCACTTTACGTGTTAGGGCAAGCATCCTTACTTCGCCCCTTCCGCCGCCGATTTATCAAACCCCTGAGGAAACAGCCGATGCCTTGTCATGTAACTAGTCTTTTCCAACACAACCTGCATAGCCTTTCGTTTTTGCATATTGATCACTACAGGGGCTAAAAGATTTGCTGTCATTTCTTCTGGGTTTTGAGGAATATTCACAATGTTTACGACATGAGGCGGAGTCTCTTGACTCACTTGTAGCTCCTCCTGTACTTCATCCGGCAGAACAAATTCATAATCAGGGAAAAATGGAAAAGGCTGCACCACCACAAAAGTAAGATTCGGTTCTGCTAGCGACTGCAAAAAGGAAAAGGGATTGTTTTCCTCACAAGGTACAATGGCAAATTTTTTTTCGTCTAAAAATCCTGGCAACCCGCTCGGAAATGTAATCACCATTTCCTCTGGTACATCTATTTCCCCAAATCGGACTGACTGTACTTTAATCATGCAACCACCTCACCATATCTTATGCCTCTATATTAACACGATTTGTCGGATTCGAAACGCGAAAATACACTTCCGGATATTGCAACATCGTAAGACCAACCGTGCCTTTGTCAAGCTGACCAGTAGCAGTTCCTTTATTTAAATTCAAATGAAGTTTTCCTGCTTGTACCTGTGTTTTCACATCATGAGTCACCACTTTTACAGTTGGCGACGGCACATAGGCAACATTAATATCGCTTTCCTTCCCCTTGATAGCCGCTTGAGCAAGCGCTTTTAAGGGATTTCCATGATCTTCAATCTTTGCCAACATGGCTCCCTCACTAGCAATTTTACCTGCCCATGCTTGTAAAGCTTCTATCCCTTTCCGGGCATTGTCACGGTCAAAATCGACATTGTTCTTGATACCTCTGGCGTAATCGCTGGGATAATTGTCAATATAAACTTCCGCTGCCGGCGATTCCATCGTAATCTGCAAAGGTTCTGAGGAAATTTCCATAGAGGGATCTGTCGTTTTCAGCCTCATGAAGGGATCTTTAACATCAAGCTGAGCTTTCACATTTTGTGCCGTAATTTCTATTTGCACCACGAGCGATCACCTCATTTTATTAGCTCAAGAAATCGACAAGCGATTTTTGCATGATTTTAGCACCAACAGCTAAAGCACTGCGATAGACATTCTGCGCCGTGTTAAAGTCGGTAATCGCTTTGGGTACATTAAGATCTTCCGCACTAGCTACGTCACCTTGAATGACTGTATTTTGACTTTGTAATATATTTGACGCCATTTCATAAGCAGCCATTCTCGTCCCAAGTTCTGTCTGTTTTTGTAGCTGTGCACTATGAATATCATCAATTTCCTGAGTGGCGTTTGACGAAAGCCATTGTATACTAGGCCCTGAACCCTGCGGTAAAGTAAAGGTAAATGTATCACCCGCCTTATTACTGGCGATCGATCCATTGGTCGTCGTTGTAGCGGATATATGCAGTGTAATCCCATTTCCATTTGGTAAATTAAACGAGGTTTCCGACGCTGAAGTTGTTGTATCAATTTCCGGCGATGCTTTCGAGTCAATTACATAATAGTCGTTTGCTTTAATCGCACTATTGGCCGGAATTTTAACAGTCTGTCCTCCCGGGAGTGAAAATACCGAAGTATAAACCGTCTTTTGTGCATCTGTATCATAGTTTGCTTCATAAGTAACAGGAATAGCTCCTCCATTCACCTGAGTAATTCGACCTTCACTATCTACAGAATTTACTGTAATCGCATAGCCTGACAAAGTAGTCGTTCCACCACTTACTGTCGGCATAGGACCATTTGTATTACTAGTTGTCACTTTATAATTAGATAGAGTTGTCCAGGTAGAACCGCCGTCACTGGAATAAGAAGCACCGTCAACTTGACCACTGGAATTGACACTATCAACACGTAAATTGTATTTGGCCACACCAGTTCCTGTATAAGAACCAGAAATTGCTGCAGCCCCGCTAACGGTATTACTTTCTTGAATCGTAAAAGCTGCCTGCGGCTCGCGGAAGGAATAAACATTTTGTGCTGCATTGCCAGTACTTGTGCCAATATTGAAAACCGCACCATCTGGCAGCGATAGCGTAACTGCATGCACACCTGTTGATACCGACGGCGATGCCGTCCAGTTCGTACCGCCGTCTACAGAGTACTGGGCCACTGCAGTCCAAGTTTTGCCGCCATCAGAAGAATAGGATGCGCCAGTAACCTGCCCTGGATTGGTCGCTGTATCAACCGTATCAATTCTGACACTATAATTAGGGTAACCTATACCTGTATAGGTGCCGCCAACAGTACCAACACCGCCCTGACTATTCGTTTGACTGACAGCAGTTGTTTTCTTCAACTCATTTTTGATTTCCAGAAGCTGATTAAGCGCCTGCATGGTCGTCTTACCAAAAACATTTTCTGTCGGTCCAAACGCTTCTATGCCCGTAATATTAACACTATCCTGAGTTGGATTCGTCGAACCAGACTGAATAGCCATAGACAGCTTATCGAAATCACCATTGTAAAGAACTACTTCCTGTGTCAAATCAGAATTAGGATCTTTAAGTGTCGTGCGTGTAAAAGGTTGTGTTGAATCATTCTGTCCGCCAAAAAGATAACGTGTGCCAATCTTCGTATTACCAAGCTGAACGATTTGATTGATCATGCCGTCGATCTGAGCGCCAATCGTATTAAGAGCGCCCGTGTCTTTTGTATCATCGGCGCTAACAACAAGCTCCTTCGCCTTGATCATAATAGAACTTAGGTCAGACATAACACCATCGGTATTTTCCATCCACGATTGGGCAGTACTCAAATTGCTTTGAAACTGCTCGTTTTGAACTTGATTGGAAGTATAATGCAGATCGCGAACCGTATTCACAGGGTCATCTGACGGACGATGTAGAGCTTTGCCATCAGCCAACTGTTGTTGCAATGTATTTTCTTTTTCCATCGACTTATTTAAGCTACGCAAAAAATTATAACTCATCATATTACTTGCAATACGCAAATTCCTTCACCTCATTTACCGGCCAACCATACCTGTGCCGTTAATCAGTTTATCAAGCATTTCATCCATGGTGGTTAGTACGCGGGCAGCGGCACTATACCCTTTCTGGAATGTAATCATATTTGTCATTTCTTCATCCATATTCACACCTGATACGGATTGACGAGAGTTTTCCACCTGGTCGACAAGCGTCTGCTGATTTTCCATCAACCGATCAGCATTTTGCCGCTGTACACCGAGCGCTCCGATTGCTGCTGAATAGTAAGCATCTAACGATGCATTATTTAAGATATTGCTTGTATCAGTTTTGAGCCGCTTAGCTAAATTATTGGCGTTGTCACCACTACCGACATTGCCTTTCGATAAGCTGATCGAATACTGATCGGTCACTTTATTATTCAAATTTGCATCAATCGAAAACTTTAAGGCAACTCCACTAATTGACGGTAGCGTGAAAGTTCCATCTGTTGCGACAGACACAGGCGCTGAAGCCCACGTAGTCCCACCATCTATTGAATATTTAATTTTTGTAATCGCTCCTGTCGCCGCTACAATGGACGTTGAATCATAGGCTTGCACCACAACATTAGTGGCTGTATCACCGTTCGTATAAGCGCCTGCAGCAGAATAGATTTTCATATCGCCGCCAATCGAGTTGCTTTTCGTCGCTGTGAGCGTACTAGCGGCGCTATTCTTATTTAGCGTAAAAGTATAAGAATCGCCATTGGCGGCACTGGCTGCATCAAAATTCATGGTAACCGTAAGTCCTGTCGTCGTAGTGGTATTGTTGGGATCTACGTTAACAGTAAAAGTATAGGTATTCGTACCACTGGTAGGTAAGGGCGTTGAAACATTGCTCCAAGTCGTACCGCCATCTGTTGATGTACTATAAACAACATTCCCTGAAGCATCCTTGGCAATCTTAACCATGGTAGCCGTATCTCCCTGAGTATAGGAACCGCTAGCAAATACAAGCGGCATGTTTGCTGTGCCAGTATTACTGCTACTAGCAATTACACCAAGGCTGGCGCCTGCTGTCTTTGCCGCAATTTTGCTGACACCACTGGAGTAAAGTACAGGATTGACAGCTAACTTGTCAAGCCACTGTTCTTTGACATACTGACCCGATAGGGGATTTGCTTTATAGTCAAGATTAGACTGACCAAAGAAGTTATTGCCTGTCGTATTATCCGAACCATAGCCACTTCGATGCACTTCATTGAAGTCCGTAAGCAAGAATTGACTCATAGCGCTTAGATTATCAAGATACCCCTTGATTCCAGCAGGCGAGGAGTCACGTGTCGATATAAGACCATACATTTCCCCATTAGAGAAATTGACTGGCGTATAATGACCGTCATTGAGGACAACCTGATCTACTTCATAGCCGTAGTCGACGTCGGCCGTTTTTTTTGTGGAAAGCGTCTGATAGCTCGTAGTATTCACAAGCGTTGTATTACCAAACTGAACAATATAGCGGCCATTTTTATCTTCATTGACCGAAACATTGCCAAGAGAAGATAAATTATCAATCAGCAAATCGCGCTTATCACGCAAATCATTTGCATGGTCGGTGCCACTGGCCTCCACAAGACTGATCTGACGGTTTAAATCACTAATTTGGGCTGCATATTGGTTAATCGTGCCCACTCGGGCGTTAATCGTATCATTAATATCAGACACCATATTTTGCAACTGCTGAGCACTTGTCTTAATCGCAGTGACAAGCTCATTGCCGCGTTCTCTGACTGTCGTACGAGTTGCTTCATCAGAGGCATTGGTGGAAAGCGTCTGCCAGGACTGCCAAAAGTTATTTAAGACGGACTGAATACCAGTATCCGTCGGTTCACCTAAAGCATTTTCCACTTTGCCTAGCGTATTATAAGTACTATTGCTAGCGCTCAAAGTGGAATTTTCCTTCCAAAACTGCTGATCAATAAAACTATCGCGGGCTCGCGTCACCGAGGCCACATCAACACCTGTACCAAGCTGATAGCTACCACTTTGTCCATAAATCGTCTGAGGGGTTGTCGACACTAAGTTGGCTCTCTGGCGAGAGTAGCCCTCTGTGCTAGCATTCGCCACATTATGTCCTACCGTATTAATAGCCGCCTGCTGTGAGTAAAGACCGGTAGCTACTGTATTTAAACCACCGAAGGTTGATAACATCTAATCACTCCTATACTGATTGGTCGAGCAATGATTTTCCCTGTTTACCGACTGGTCCCTGCCTACTCGGTCCATAAGTAGGATCTACCGTCGTGCGGGCCATAACATTGATATTGAAATTAATCATCTGCATCGCCTGTGTCACAAGTTCCGTATTAAGTTGATTGAGCGGAACAAGTTCAGCCAAAAGCGTTTGAAATTTTGCTTCAATCATTTCCAGCTGTGCTCGTTGCTCTGGCTCAGCCAGTTCTTTTATATTACTCAATTTCGCATTGACACCAACGCGCTCGGCAATTTGTTTTACTACTTTGGCACGCTCTATTTCAAAGCGGTTAATCGCCAAAATATGTTTTTCCTCTTTTTGAATAATCACACCAAGATCTTTCACTTCATATTTGACAAGATGTTCTTTTTTTGCCTTGCCCAGAGCGAGAAGTTCTTGATATAGTGCAAGGATTTCGGTTAACAAACGAATTAGTTCATCAAATAAAAATTTCACAAAATCCCCCTCTTATCGTAAATAATCAACGACTTGACGACCTAGCATTTTTTCGGCAATTCCCCTGCCGCTCACCTGATAAGTGCCGCTATCAATTTGGGCTGAAAGCTCAGCCACTTTGTCGTCACGCACATCTGTTGCCGCTTGAATTTTTTGCAAAACACGACCAAATTCCTGGACCTGCGGCGATAAAACAACCCGGTCTGGATTCTGTGTAGTACCCGAAAAGGAAATCCACTTCGTCTTCTCTGTATTTTTTGAATTCTGATAAATCTTAAGGGCATTTTGGACCTGGCTACCAGATACAATCATTGCCAACACCTCACACTTTTCATACTCTGCTTATTTATTGTATCGAAAAAAACAGCAGGGAACTTAATCCCTGCTGTCGATTTAATTTCTTTGATTTTCGGTAAACTTTGCAGAAGCGCCTTATTTCTTTTCTTTCGAATACATGCGAATGCCTTTGGCTTTATTCTTGGCTTCCTCTTCTTTGTCTGCTGCACGTTTGACGGATTGCGTCACTTGCGATAAAATATTTTCACTACATTCTGAACACAAGCGGCCATGCGAAATCAGTTTACCGCAACCGTCGCAGTGATAGGTAATTTTATCAGCACCAACAATACGTCCTTGCTGGATCATTCGAATAATGGTCTTTGTCTTAACACCAGTAGCCTCATGAATCTCGTCCACCGAAGCATAATCTACCACATCACGCAAGTAAGCTACTACCTTGAGTTCGTCCTCTTCTTGCGCCCGAATACACTCTGGACACATATTAAAATTGTTTTCTAAATATAATTTTCCACATTGACGACAATTTGCAAGTCCCATGGTAATGCCCCCTTACATCTACTACTTGTATTATACAATATTTTTTTATAATTCGCCTAGCTATTCTAGGTGCTATTCGCAAATTAATTCTGACAATAGGCAGGAATCACAAAATTTTTGCCTAACAAGATAGGGAATCCCTTACGAAAGGCAGTTTACCGATTATGCTGACACTTATTCAATTTCCCGAAATGTATGAAGAACTCAGCGAAGAAGTCCAACAGATCGTGGGCCAGCTACTTCATCTTTTAGAAATTAAGAATCCCAAGCTTCATCTCCATAGCTATCAGGTAGCCAATTATGCTGTCAGTATTGCCGCTAAAATGCGTTTACCGAAAGAGGAAATCGAGCGAATCCGCATAGCTGCCATGCTACATGACATTGGTCACTTGACTGTTCCTAATACGATTCTGTCCAAAGCGCCTTATCTCACCCAGAGAGAGCTTGCGGCCTACAAAAACCACTGTAACGCCGGCAGTTTCATGCTGGAAAATTTGCCATCCTGCCAGGAAATCAGCCTCTATATCCGGCATCATCACGAACAGTTTGACGGCAAGGGTTATCCCAAGCGGTTAAAAGGGGTAAATATCCCGCTCGGCGCCCGAATTATCGCTGTAGCCAACCACTATGATCGTTATATCAATCCCTGCACGCAGCACTGGACTAAAACACCGGAAGACGCCGTCAAAGAATTAAATGATAAAGCCGGCACGGCCTTTGATACAGAGATTGTCAGGGCCTTCATCGAAGCGCTTGGCTAATCTTAGCTATGAGAAGTACAGCCGCCAACTTCCTATCTCGCACTGCTTGCCAACACAACAGCCGAAACAGCCTTGGCCCCAGCGGCAAGTAACGTATGGGCACAGGCATCAATCGTAGCACCTGATGTAAAAATATCATCCACTAAGAAAATAGTCTGATCCTTGACCTGACTTGGGCGCGTTACATAAAACGCGCCTTTTACATTTTCCCGCCGTTCCATTGGCTGAAAGAGATACTGCGGCGCCGTTGGCCGCAAACGCACTAACAGTTCCGTCTGCCAGTAAGCATCGCCAAACATCGCCTTTACCCATGTTGCGAAAATCACTTCAGTTTGATTATAGCCCCGCTGTCGGCGCTTTGCCTGGTGAATTGGCACAGGCATAAACAAGCAGGTAACAGCTTCTGTGAGCATTGGAAAAGCTTGCTCTAATTCGCCACGGTTTGGCAAAAAAACTTGTAAATATTGCGCCGCTCCACGTCTTTGTCCATACTTTAAGGCTTGCAGTTTTTGGCGCACCGCCCCCTGATAGTCGGCTAACAACAGAATTTGATCAACATAGAAGAGGCCTCGGTCTTCGCCTGTTAACAGTAGTTTCACCATATAGTGGTTCTGACAAGCGGCGCACCACTGTCCATAAGACGCCTGACTGCGGCCGCAGTGGGGGCAGCGCGGCGGTAAGATAATATCTAATAACGCCTGATACCAGGAATGAAACCAAGCGATCGAAAAGTTCACCAGTCTTCGCCTCGCAGCCGTTCCGCCAGTAAAGAATAACGACGCCTGGTACGATCATTGGCCACAGCTGTATTGAGAGCAGCTTTCGTCCCAAGGAGAATGACTAGTTTTTTAGCGCGCGTTACAGCCGTATACAGCAAATTCCGTTGTAGCATCCGATAATGGCCCGCCACTAATGGCAAGATCACTGCTGCATATTCACTGCCCTGACTCTTATGCACGCTCATTGCGTAGGCTAAGTGGAGTTCATCCCATTCACTTTTATGATAGACTACCGTTCCTTCAGGATAGGCGACGATAGCCGTCTCGCTGTCAAGATGGTCAATATAACCAATATCACCGTTGAAAACGCCTTTTTCATAGTTGTTGCGCATCTGCATGACCTTATCGCCCTGCCGCAGGCAGACTCCCATAGAAAGAACCTCGCTTTTTTCCGGCTGCGGCGGATTCAAAGCAGCTTGCAGTAATCTATTTAAATTTTCTACACCACATTCCAATTTGTGCATTGGTGATAAAACCTGCAGATCCTTGCCCCAATCATAGCCGATTTTCGGCAGTTGATCGCCGCAAAGACTTACAATCGCTCTAGCTGCAGCAGCTTCACTCTCCAGCTCATAGAAAATAAAATCGCCATCATCGCATTGCGGCAAAAGGCCCTGGTTAATTCGATGAGCATTGAGAACGATCGGGCTTTCGCCCGCTTGACGAAAGATTTCCGTAAGGCGTACAACAGGAACGGCTTCAGAACGAATAATATCCTTGAGCACACTTCCCGGACCCACAGCAGGCAATTGATCCACATCGCCTACGAGCACAAGACGGCAGCCTGATGGCACTGCCTGCAAAAAATCGTGCATTAACAAAATATCCATCATCGATACTTCATCTAAAATAACAGCATCCGCATCTAAGGGATGGTTCGCATTGCGGGCAAAATAAGGCGCCCCTTCCGAACCGCCTGTAGATTCAAGCAATCGATGGACCGTCATGGCTTCACGACCTGTAGCTTCACTGAGACGCTTGGCTGCTCGCCCTGTTGGCGCGCCCAGCAGAATTTTTAAACCGGCTGCGGCCAAAACCTCTAGTATCCCCTTGACGGTAGTAGTTTTGCCGGTACCAGGACCGCCGGTCAGAACGAGAATACCATGATCGAGGACGCTCACCAGCGCTTGACGCTGCGCCTCCGCCAAAGTCACTGCCGCTTTTGCCTCCCACTGCGCCACAAGCTTATATTTATCGGCACAGAGGGCCGATTTCGCTTCCGTTTGCAGCTCGCTAAGACGTGCCGCTACAGTTTTCTCAGCTTGATAGAGCGGATATAAATAAATAAGATACGTTCCTTGCCAAGATTCGGCACATAAGAAGCCGTTTTTTATAAACTGACTGATCAAGCAAGCCACTTCATACTGATCAGCCTGCAAAAGTTTGGCTGTTTCCTTGACTAGCAATTCTTCGGGCACACAGGAATGTCCCGCCTGGGTTGTCTGAAACAAAGCAAAATCAATGCCAGCTTCCAGCCGCGCTTCGTCATTTTTGCCAAAGCCTAAAGCCATAGCAATTTGATCGGCTGTACGAAACCCAATGCCTGGTACCTCTTTGGCCAAACGATAGGGATTCGCGCGCAGAACGTCTAGTGTATCGCGGCCATAAGCGCCATGAATTTTTGCCGCATAAGCGCCGGATACGCCGTGGGTCTCCAAAAACAGCATGATTTCCCGCAAATCCGATTGGGCGGCATAGGAGGCGCGAATCTGTTCCGCTTTTTTCGTACCGATCCCTTCGACCTCGGTCAAACGGTGCGGTGCGGCCGCAATCACTTCAAGCACCTGCTCGCCAAAATACGCGACAAGTCGTGACGCCATAGCCGCCCCGATCCCCTTGACAGCGCCTGACGCTAAAAACCGTTCAATACCAGCCGCTGTAGTCGGCTCGATACGCCGGCAAGAAATAGCTTGGAACTGCCTGCCGAATTTAGCATGATCCACCCACTTGCCTGTGAGAACAACCTGTTCGCCGATAAGCGGTGCAGCAATCCGGCCCGTTACGGCTGCTTGCTGCTTCTGCCCATCTGGCGTAATTTTAAAGACAGCAAATGCGCCGTCAGGGCTCTGAAAAGTAATCGCCGCAACGACGCCTGTCAATTCTTCCATACAAATCCCGCCTACTTCCATTCTCAAAACAGAACACACGTTTCACTTTGTATGATTATTTCGCAAACCCCAAGAAAAAATCCTTTTTTTCCAGTAAAAAGAGGAGGACTTTTTGTAAAAAAAGAGTATAATAAATTGTTGTATCCACTCAATAAGTGGTAGCGGCATAGAATGAATATCATGAGCCAGCACCGAATGAATCGGCTGGCTAGGAATTCATATTATGATTACAATGAATGTTATTATTATGGGAGAGGCCTGTATGCGAGAAGTTCTTATGCGAGAAGTCCCTGTGCGCGAAATTTCTATGCGCGAAGACATGTATACGTATCATTATTTTAAACGCCGTTGCCTAAACCAATCTATCCAGAAAAAAACGGTTCTCATGTCTGCTATTTTGTTATTCAGTGTTTTATATTTTGCCTCGACTTTGTTTCTACTAACCAAATAGTCCTTCATTCCAACGATGTTTTGCGTAAAAGAGGATGTTTCTCATAAAAATGCTTATGAGAAACATCCTCTTTTACTATTCCCTATTCCTGCTACTTTACCTGACCGATAAGGCCTTCGCCAAATTGTTAATGCTGTCCGATAGAGCATCAAGCCGCTTTTCGATCCGGACTAAAAGATAGACTGATACTACCATAGGAAAGCCATAGTTAGCGGCAGCTGTCAAGAGCGGCGCTACATCCACCGTACTATTCTAAGGGCGTTGTTTCATTAACCCGGATCTTAGCCCCTATGATCTGTACGAGATCGCCATTTTTCGAAGCAAAAATTCCTTTGGTCACAATATCCTGCATAACCGGCTGCGCCTGAGCTAACGTCAGTTTGTCTACAGGATCAGGCAAATTCAGCGTGACCTGTTTCCCTGATTGATCATGAAACAATAGTTGCAATGTCTTGGCCATCACATATCCTCCTTGTTAGTTTTTATAAATTATTGCTTACGAATTACTAAGTGTGCCTTCGTCAAGACGTTCCACTACGAAGGGCGTATGCTGCTGCAAAGCGCCCAGCGCGGTGCCGACAGCATAGACGTCAGCGTCAGCCGCACTTGCTTTCAGGCCGGACAGAGTCCGCTGTTTGTATACCGGTTTTCCTGCCGTATTCACGCCGGTCTGCACTTTCAAAATCAGTTTACCAAGCTGCGTTTCTTTATTGACTGCCATAATCTCTCACCTCCCCTCACTCTCTACCATTCCTTTAAGGCTCACTTTTAAACGGCGTAAGGAACGTTTTTTCAACTGCGATACAGCTTGCGGCGTTAGCGACAGACTGCGGGCAATGTCTGTAAGGCTCCAACCTAAAGCCCAAGCTTTCAGCACTAACTGTTGCCGCTCTGATAAAGATTTTAGCGCTCGCTGCACTAAGTCGAACCGCAACCGTTGTATAACTGTGTCTTCCAAATTATGCGGATCGGCGAAAAGAGCCGTATCGCTAACCTCACCGCGAATTCTGTCAGTAGACTCATCCTGATCATCCCATGCATCATAAGAAAAAACACTTTGCCACAGATGCCGCTCTTTTTTAAACAAATTCCATAAAGCGTATTTGACGCGGCTTGCCACATACGCGGCAAAAGGAATATTCTTGTCCTTATCAAAGCATTGAATGGCCTCAGCTACAGTCAGACGAGCCACTGAAAGCGCTTCCTCGCCGAGGGCTTGTAAGTGAGAAGCTCTGGTATAATGAACAACCAACGGATCAAAGTAGTGGCACAAAGCCGCAAAAGCTGCTTTGTCACCGGACTGGGCTAAACGAAGCTGTTCTGCCAAGGGTTTCTTACTTTGTCCCTGAGGTTGCACAGTACACTGCATTTTTTACTGCACCTTCTAGTGAGTAACGTTACTCTAATTTAGCGCTTGCCTTCAGCATAAACACAAATCAGCCTGCAAGCAAAATCCGGCTTAGCACTAAGTCAGACGCGACAAATATTGCTATCGTGGCTTAAACAAACAGAAAAGCCCCTCAGCAATTCGCTGAGAGACTATAAAATACAATATATAAAGTGACTGTATAAAAATTACTCTTCCTGTGCCAGCAGCCAAGTTTCATAGACTTCGTCCAGTTCGGCTTTCATGGCTTCATATTCCTCGTATAAAGCTTGACTTACGGCAAGATCCGCCTGATTTTCCGGCAAGTTAATCTCTTTTTCCTTGAATTTGAGCATAACTTCTAACTCACGAATCCGCAGCTCCAACTTCTCCATAGCGGCTGCATCGCGCCGCACAGAACGACTTGCTGTACTCTTCGTAGCGCTGCTCGTAGATTCGGCTACGTTCTCCGAAGACGCTTTATTCTGAGAAACTGGAGACGACGCCACAGCCTTCGCTAGGCCTGATGACGTCTTGCCTTGACCCGTTTTAGGAGCCGCTTCTGCTGCTAAAGCTGCTTCTTTCGCCCGCTTTTCGCAAAAATGCTTATAATCACTATAATTGCCGGGATAATCGCTAATAGCGCCATCTTTTAATTCGATCACTCGCTCAGCTACTTTGTCGAGGAAATAGCGATCATGAGACACAGTTAAAAAGGTGCCAGGGAACACGGCAAGCGCTTCTTCCACGGCTTCTTTCGCCGGAATATCTAGATGGTTCGTCGGTTCGTCAAGAATCAAAAAGTTCGCCCCGGTAAGCATGAGCTTCAGTAGAGCTAACCTTGCTTCTTCACCGCCGGACAGGCTGCCGACCTCTTTGAAAACATCATCGCCGCGAAATAAAAAAGCGCCAAGATAATGCCTTGCTCGTTCTTCACTCATGCCGAAATCGCGCACAATTTCATCAAGAACCTGCCAGTCAGGATGAAGGTTTTCATGCTGCTGAACAAAATAACCGACCTGCACGCGACTGCCCAGCTTCAACGATCCTTTACGCAGCTCTAATTCTCCCGTGATGGCCTTGAGAAGTGTCGTTTTACCAGCGCCATTCGGTCCAATTAAGGCTACGCCTTCTCCTTTACGAATGGATAAGGCGAGGTCTTGAAAAATCATAGTTTCGCCATACCCTGCCGCTGCATCTTGAATATCTAATACTCGTTGGGCTGAATCGCCAAGAGCATTAAATTCAAAGAAATCGAACTGCGCTTGGCCGCCCACCGCTTCGAGCCGTTCCAACCGACTGAGCTGCTTGGCTCGTCCTCTAGCTTGTTTTGATTTAATCCCGGCGCCGTAACGGCGAATATATTCTTCTGTTTTAGCAATCTGATCCTGCTGCTTGGCATACGCCCGTTCCGCCGCTAAGGTTAAAGCGGCCTTTTTATCTAAATAGGTACTATAATTGCCTTGATACTCTCGCAAACTGCCTGCTTCCAGCTCCCAGGTCTTGGTAGTGACTTGGTCGAGAAAGTACCTGTCATGGGAAATAATTAAGAGTCCGCCGCGAAACGCTGCCAAATAGTTCTCTAGCCACTCTACCATAACTAAATCAAGATGATTCGTCGGTTCATCGAGAAACAAGTAATCAGGATCTCGCACCAGCGCCTTTGCGAGCGCAATCCGTGTTTGCTGTCCGCCAGAAAAAGAAGTTACTGGTCGAGCTAGTTCTGCTTCAGTAAAACCAAGCCCCGTAATAATTTTTGCCAAACGCTGCTCATACTCATAGCCGCCGCCACTATCAAACGCCTGCGACAGCGTACCATAAGACTGCATCAATTTATCAAGTTCTGCACCGGATGCGTTGGCAATTAAGGCTTCCAATTCGTGAAGCTTATTTTGCAGTATTAATAGCTCAGAAAAAGCCCCAAGCAGTTCTTCCTGCAATGTTCCCGTACCAAAATCGCTTTGTTGTTCCACATAGGCCAGCGTTTCGCCCGGTGACAAAGCAACTTCACCGCCATCATATTCTTCTAGCCCCAGCAAACACCGCAACAGCGTCGTCTTGCCTGTCCCATTAGCACCGATCAACCCAATTCTATCGCCAGGACGAATTTCAGCCGAAACGCCTTCAAATACGCGCCGAATGCCAAAGAACTTGCTCAGGTCCTTAATCTGAATCAATCCCATAATACACCTCATTGCTCTCTCTTTATATCCCAGCCAGCCGAAGCTGACTTTAGCATTTACTCTAGGTCGAATGAAATTATTATACCACAAAAAGTCCTGATAAGACCGTATCATGGGCGTCACCCGATCAGCAAATAGAACTACCTGATTGAAGGTAAGGATGTTTCAGCTCTGTTTAATAAGCGGGGAATCGAATGGCCTTGCAACAAATAGACGCAAAAACCCCGGTAAGACAGGCCGAAGTCAAGTGACAACGGTGAGGCGGTCTTACCGGGGTCTTTGCATTTGTAAAACGTTTATAACGCCTTTGCAAAGCGCTTCTATATTTGTTTATTCAATGGTACAAATCGCATTTGGACGACGAATCAGTAAAGAACAGGTTTCCATCACGCGAAACATATGATTCATACTGACAGGTCCCAAGTAGGCTGTGACCATATCCTGTCCAATCGCCAAGCTCACATTTTGTGCGCCAGCAGCAACAAGCACTGCTTCATTGTCTTTCAAAACGCCTGTTGCATAAACACCGCCACCCACAAGGGTTTTGATCTGATCTAGTTCTAGAATGCCTGAAGTGCTATGTACGCGAACCATACGGCCAAAGAGTACTGGACTAACAGCCAATGCATAGGGGCCATAGTAGCCAGCGCCAGTCAGCTTACTAACGGCAGCAACAATGCTATCTAAAGCGCCGCCGTTTACATTCCAGTCAGCTGCCTTAGCAATGAGGCGACCTTTTGCATTTAAAAGACCTTCCTGTCCTAATTCTTCATTACCGCGAAATACTAGTTCATCTTCCTGTACGGACAAGACTTCTGCCGCTACAGCCGCGGCACTTACATCAAGGGGCAAGCCGAGTTTCCGGTCTGTCTCGACATCACGCCACTGAATTTTAAAATCTTTATAGATGAGCGGAAATTGCGCCATTTTACGATTTTCCGCCGCTACAACGTCGCCTTCTTTATCGCCGGTCAAATTGACCTCAGCCGCTCCGGCGTTGCCAAATACCGAATAAGGCAGTGTATAAATACCGGAACCAAGCGGTCCGAGCACATCAATCATTTTACGGCCTACTAGCTGCTGACGAGCGGCCACGATCACGGCATTGTCTAAATTCGCCCAATCTTCCTTCGTAAATGGCGCCGATTCTCTATCTAAATAATCCATAATAAATCCCTCCTTAATATCTTCGTTGGCTCCCTTAACGCATTAACGCAAATTCCCGACCGTCGGTTCACTGTCAGCAGGAGCGCTAGCTGACACGACAACTTTTTCGTCATGACCGACCGTATGATCTTCCAAAAACTTCTGTTTTTGAATCTCGTCAATCCGCGCAATAATATGCATAAGCTCAGCGACATGTTCTTTTTCATCATCGCGAATATGAGCTAAAAGATCTTTAATTTCTTCATTATCGATATTATCAATATGGAGCTGATATTGATTTATGGCCTCAAATTCACCAATCAAATCCTCTCTCAACCAAATTAGAAGCTGCTCAAACTTTGTCGCCTGGATTGATGTATCTTGTTTTCCTTGTCCATAAGCCATAATTCACTGCCTCCTTCAAAATATCTACAGTTTTTACAAAGTAACACAAATTGATACTTTTTATTAATTACTTCGTTTTATCGTTAAGAAAGTCCTGCTAATAAATTGAACACAAAAACTAATTTTAACGACAAAAAATGCAATAGTGCAACTTATGATTCCCACATTTTTGAATTTTACGTCTATTTTTGTTAAAATAGAAAGAAAATGTAGTCGGTAAGGGGGATCTCAAGGATGTCAATTGTTAAACCTGACGCTGTCATTAGCGCCTTACTGCCTTGTTACACAAACCAAGGCGATCATAGCCTGCTATGCTTCGCCACAGGAAAAACAGCAGAGTTTACTTGCAGTGTAGAAACTGTACTAAAGCAACTTGCTGTTGCCTACCAAATCAATCTAGTGAGCCTACGCCAAGAAGGACGTCGCCGCACTGGCCGCCAAGAATACATACCGTTGCCCTTTGCACCGGAGCTTTTACTCACACCGATAAAACTGCGTCAACCCCGCCTCATTGGCGATGGTTCGCTTGGCTATATAAATACTTACCTGATTCGTTCCATCCAAGATGCTCCTCCGCCTTATGAAAGTGAGATCCAGCTTTCCTGCGGTCAGCGAATTCTTGCCTACTGGAAAAAAATCAACGTAGAAAAGCAAATTCGCCGCTCCCGCATTACCACAGTCGATCCTGGTGAAAGTAATGAAGACCGGCGTCAACGCCTGCTGATCACGAATATTTTAGCTTTGCTCCGCACGTTTCCAGCTATGTAGTTAAGATCCGGTGTACCAGAGCAATGCAGACACTGGGCTTCGTGCGATGAACTAAGTCAAAAAAGTGAATGGTGTCGCCCCGACACAGCGGTAGCCAATCCTGGATGCCGCGAAAAGCGCCATGGACTAAAAGGAGCCGTTCGGCAAAACGGGTCTCACCAATTCTTAAAATAATCGGGACGGTAAGATCCTTCGAGCCGCCATCGACCACAACAAGTTCTACTTCCCGCGAAGTTTTATCAAACTCTAACAGCAGCGCGGCAAGCAGCCCTTCGATCATGCCTTCGCCGTCGCGTACAAAAAGAACGATCGTTAGACTAGGCGGCTGCAACCGCTCTGATAAAATGAGCCATTCACTTAGGTCTCGCAGCATCTGCCATAGTCCGTACAAGGCCAAGGCAAGTAAAATTACACTGACTGTATATGAAAAAAACAAACTATCCCCTCCCTGTTCTGGGATAGAATAGTTTATGAAATCTCTGATTGTGCTGCTACTTAATCAAGCAGCACAATTTTATTTTTAATAGCATATAAGACAGCCTGCGTACGATCATTCACCTTCAGTTTGCGGAAAATATTCGTTAAATGATTCTTCACAGTCTTTTCACTTAAAAATAATTTATTCGCAATTTCCTGATTGCTCATGCCTTGACAAATAAGCTGCAGCACATCAATTTCCCGATAAGTAAGACGTTCTTCCCGCCGACGCTGCTGTAACTTTGAGGCAGCATAAAGGTCTTCTTCGCGGCGGCGGTTCATTTCGCCAAAGAGCCGCTTGGCCAGAGTCGGATAAATAAAGGTATCGCCCTTACAAACCGAGCGAATGGCCTGCACAAGCATACCAGGCTCAATATCCTTTAATAAATAACCAGACGCCCCGGCTTTAATCATTTCCATCACATAAGTCTCATCATCATTAATTGTCAAAATAATAACCTTGCTTTTTGATGGCGACAACATAAGCTGTTTCGTCACTTCTAAGCCGTTCAGTTTCGGCATATTAATATCAAGCAAAAGCACATCCGGCTTATGCTCTTGTACCAGTCGAATGGCCTCTTCGCCATCCACGGCTTCGCCAACGACTCTAAGGTCCGACTCCAACTCTAATACATTTTTAATCCCCTGTCTTAGCAGCATATGATCATCTGCTATTACAATCGTATATGGCACCAAAAATCCCCCTTTATTTTGCCACAGCCTGCGAATCTTGCGCTGCTTTCCCCTCATGCATAATGCGGGCCGTCAAAAAGATGACAAGTTCTTGCCCTTCCCTGTTTTCCACTCTATGAGTAAACAAGCCGCCGATCAAAGGAATATCTCCTAAAATGGGCACCTTCGTTGTTTGTTCTGTTGCCAGCCGATTCATTAAACCGGCTATTGCAATCGTTTCACCATCAGCCATACGGACCTCCGAACTGGCAATCCGCTTCGAGAATTGATAGGTTTTAAGGTCACTCACCCAAGTGGGCGCACTGACTTCCATATCAATCTCAGCCGTAATAAAATGATCAGCTTGAATATAGGGTATATAGGTCAAAATAATGCCGGAATCGGCATAGTCATAGCTTGTTGTTGTCTCAACCTCTGTGGTTGTCGTCTTCGGAATTGGTAAGGTATCGCCAACATGGATAAAGGCGGCTTTGCCGTTTACAGCCATAATTCGCGGCTTAGCCACTAGCTTAGCACTTCCCTCAGTCAGCAGCGCCTCTAGCGTTGCTGCATAGGAAACGGCATAGCGACCGCCTTGCGGGTTGCGTCCAAATAAAAGAACGCCGCCATAATTAGAGCTATTTGTCCCAGTCCCTTGCGGAATATCAGACCAGCGCCACTCTAAGCCGAGCTTTTCAGCCGCCTGTTTATCAATACTGACGATTTGCGCCTCTACCATGACTTGCGGCGCAGCTACATCTAATTTTTCAACTAATGCCTGCAGCGCTGCCGCGGCTCTGTCGGAAGAACGAAAAACCAGGGAATTTGTTGTAGCATCAATTTTAATAGATTCATAGGCTCGATCCACCTTTAGAGCCTGTTTGGTATTCAAGCCAGTGAGCGGCGACAGTTTTTTGGTCTTAACAGCGCCTTTACGCCCACTTGGCTCGGAAACAGTAGTTTGATTGTCAAGCTCGGCTGTTGACCCAGCCGACGCTACCGTCGCCGCTTGCGAATTGCCTTTATCCCGCAACAGCAGCGCCGCCTTATCAATGATCTCTTCGGCTCGCACATGATGCAGCATGATAATATGCAGCGGCTCAATGAGCCGTTTTTCTTTCGTCTCATCAACAATGAGAACATCACTGCCGTGCTGTTCATAGCGCAATCCCTTGGCTTCTGCGATTAAGTCCAGAGCCTGCTCAAAGGGAAGATCCTGCACGGCAAGCGAGATTTTTCCCTGGACCGAATCATCAATGACCATATTGACTGAACTGAGGCGCCCTAACGCGAGCAATACATCACGAACTGATGCATCTGACGCAGTTAAAGTAACAAGGGGGCTAAGCTCGCCAAGACGGGTACTCCCAACGAGTAGCCATAGTACACAAAAAAGGAGTCGATATAATCCAAAGTGACAGTTTTGCTGTTTGCTCACTGCTCCCTACCTTCTTAGTTGCCGACAGTGAGTACTAAAGTTCCCTCCGGCCCCGTCAAAGTAACGGCTTGATCAACAATTTCAGCCAAAGTATAGCTTCCGATCGCATCTCCGAGAAAATACAACTGGCTTGCTGCGCCTGTTGCAATGACAGCAGCCTGACTGCGCCCTGTCGTTACAATCGCGGTGACTCGATACATCGCAGCGGCGGTATACTGTACGCCTTGCTCTGGCTGCTTGACTTCCGTAGTAGCTTTCTTAGCACTGCTTGCCGCTTCTGTCGGCGAAATTTCACGGCTTGTACTATTGCGATCAGACTGCAACGGTAGCGGTGGTGGTTTGGCCGACAGTTCGGCTGGTTCTGGGCGGGAAAATCCTGACGGCGGCTGAAAGGGATCACGGCCCAGCCTTTGACCGTCTGGCCCCGCAGAATTCACAAGATTGGTAGTTTTTATCGGATTTGCTAAATTTACCGAATTTCTAGCAGCGCCTTCTAACGCCGCTGTGCTTGGTTCTACCGAATCGTGCGGCAAAAAGTATGCTTCTTGCCAACCGTGATTCGCAGTAAAGATCAGACAGCTGCCGCCAACCAGAGCGGCAGCCAGTGCTTTCTTCATCCAAGCTTTCACAATGAACACCAGGATTCTTTCTAGTCTTAATTTACTATTTGTTTATCTATTATTTTATAGTATTCTGTCAAAAAGACCAATTACTTTTTCAATTTCACTATAAAAATGGGACGTCCGATTCTATTTATATTCTTTTAACTTGGGCCCTAAAATCCGCTTATAGGCCTCAACACCAGGCTGATCAAAAGCATCGACCTGAGCCAACTCGCCCTCGTAAGCAATCGATAAAGCCAGAAGATACAAGAGTTCGCCGAGATGATAGGCCGATAGTTTCGGCAACTGGAAAATACCATTTAACCGATTTTCCTTGGCAAGTGCTTCCGCGTTAGAAAGCAGCGCCGCCTGCAAGGCCTTGCTCATGGGAATCCCGGCCATAGCCGCAAGCGGGCCAATCTCAGGATATAAGTTGGGTATAACCGGATCAATCGGCCACTCCAACACTTCCACAAACTGGACGACCTTATCAAGACTGCCATCTTGATGAAGCTGTGTCTGCGAATGCATATCGGTCGTACCAACAGCTACCACAGGTGTTCTACCGTAATAAACAGTCTCACCAGCGCGATTCGTTCGTTTGCCCAAAGATTCAGCCAGAAGCTGAATATACCATTCGGCCGTAGATTTCAGATAATCGCCATAGGGCATAAATACTTCAATATGGCGACCATACTCTTTAGCAGCCACATATTTAATCGCCGCATTGAGCATCGCTGGATTTTCGGTTAATACTTCAGAGCGACAGGCTTCATCCATCGCTTTCGCTCCAGCCAGAAACGCATCAATATCAAAGCCGATGCAAGCGCCGGTTACGAGACCAACCTCAGAAAAGACGCTAAAGCGACCGCCGACGCCATCCGGTACGCTGAAGATCATCCATCCCTCAGCTTGCGCCAACTTTTTAAGCAGTGTCGCCTTATCGCCTTCTGCGGGATCGGTTACCGCCACAACCTGCAGCGAAATGGCTGGATTCTGCTTCAGTTGTTCATAAGCAACTAAAAAATTGGACATAGTGTCAAGAGTCGAGCCCGATTTAGAGATCACCACAAGGAGTAGTTCATAGACAGCACTGTCGCCCATGCCTGCCGCGAAGTGAGCCGCTTTCACTTTCGCCTCAGCTTCAATCTGACTGATAAGCTGGCTAGTCCTTAGCGGATCAATATTATTGCCGCTAAAATAGAGTTTGGGATAGCCGTCACGTTCCGCGGCGCTTTTGCTATTCCAAAACTCGCCGCAATGTACGTCAAACAGAACTTTATTACCTAAAAAGGAACCGCCAATACCGAAGGAAATAACAGCATCCGTGTGATAGCGCAGCGACGCCGAAAACTCTTTCAATCTCGCTAGCGACGAGGGACTATTCAAATGGTCTGCCATCACAAACGGCAGTTCTGTAAACAAAACTGGTTCGGGCGTACCGTCTTTTGATAAATGCCCTGTGACTTCACCAGTCTGGCGCATATGAGAAATGGCGGCATGAGCTGCTTTCAGTTTTTGGCAAAGCGCCGCAAGATCCGGTTCCGTAACCTTGCCTTCACCAACTAAATTGCCATAATCGAAGGTAAAACCAGAATCTAGAGTCAACTGCTTTGTCTGCTTTTCTATCATAAAAGTATCACTCCTTCTATTGATTTCGGGTGACTGCTTATCAGATTAGCTTTTTAAAGCCTGTAAGTCAACTTCTTCATGCCTATAAACCAAGCTTTCTTAACTTACGAATCATTCACTCGTCGCCATAGCCATCAGGATAGGCTTGATGCCATTCCCAAGCCGATGCGACGATCTCTTGAACCGAGCTGTGCTGTGGTTGCCAGCCTAGTTCGGCGCGAATTTTAGCGCTAGAAGCCACAAGCACCGCTGGATCGCCAGCGCGACGCGCCGCTTCTTTTACCGGAAAATCAACACCTGTCACTTCTTTGGCTACTGCAATAATTTCTTTAACACTAAAGCCGTGTTCACTGCCAAGATTATAAACCGCCGAAGCGCCGCCTGCCAATAAATGTCTAAGCGCCAGCACATGAGCGTCAGCTAAGTCAGTAACGTGAACATAGTCGCGAATACAAGTCCCGTCAGGCGTCGGATAGTCTGTGCCAAAAATAGAGATCGCTTCTCTTTGTCCTAAAGCCGTCTTTAAAATTAGCGGAATCAGATGCGTTTCTGTGGCATGATCTTCGCCAATAAACCCGCCTTCTAGCGCGCCGGCAGCATTAAAATAACGTAGAACAGCATACTTTAGGCCATATGCTGCTTCATAATCAGCCAGCATCCCTTCAATAACAAGCTTCGTCCGACCATACACATTCGTTGGCGCCTGTTTCGCCGTTTCCAAAATAGGTACAGCTTCCGGTTCGCCATATACAGCCGCGGTAGAAGAAAATACGATTTTCTTCACCTTAGCTGCCACAAGAGCATTGAGAAGCGACAGAGTTCCGGCCACATTATTTTGATAATAATAAGCAGGATTTTTCATGGACTCGCCCACAAGGCTCGCTGCAGCAAAATGGACGACAGCATCAATTTTTTCTTCGTGCAGAACCGACTCTAACAGCTCCGTATCGGCAATATCGCCAAGGACAAACTGGACTTTTTCCGCTTCAGCTGGTACAGCGTCTACATGACCTGTCACCAAACTATCATAAACGACGATCTTATCAGCATCGGCTAACAGCGCCTGCACTGTATGCGAGCCAATATAACCAGCTCCGCCTGTTACTAAAATATTCATCAATACCACTCCATTTTTAAACTGGCTCTGACAATTGCCAAAGTTTAATCGCAATTATTCAAGAGCGGTTTTACTGTCCGTACAAGATATTCCAAAAAGGGATCTCTGAGATCAGGCCGTTTCAAGGCGTATTCCACAGTCGCCTCTAAA
This sequence comes from Pelorhabdus sp. sgz311002, assembly GCF_056134285.1. Lineage (NCBI taxonomy): Bacteria > Bacillati > Bacillota > Negativicutes > Selenomonadales > Sporomusaceae > Pelorhabdus > Pelorhabdus sp. sgz311002. The sequence continues at coordinate 137,610 of NZ_JBWBCL010000002.1, forward strand.
AAGCCCTGTTTATCGCCAATATCATAGCGCCGCCCTTCAAACTGAAAGGCATAGACGGATCGATCAATAGCTAACTTCTGCAGTGCATCAGTCAGTTGAATCTCCCCACCGCGGCCAGGCTCCGTTGTTTCGAGCAAAGCAAAGATCTCCGGCTCAATAATATAGCGCCCCAATACAGCAAGTCGTGATGGCGCTTCGCTCACATCAGGCTTTTCTACCAAAGATTCAGCCTGCCAGAGACGGGGCTTTAAGGGCTTTGGCTTCACAATACCATAACTCGACACCTTATTTTGCGGCACTTCCTGAACACCGAGAATCGTACCGGGATTCGACTCATACACATCAATGAGCTGCTTTAAGCAGGGAACGGAAGAATCGACAATATCATCTCCTAAGAGAACGGCAAAAGGCTCGTTGCCCACAAACTGCTTGGCGCAAAGGACAGCATGGCCCAGCCCCCTGGCCTCTTTCTGACGAATATAATGAATCTCCACATTAGAGATTTCTTCAATCAAACCAAGCAAATCGTATTTACCACTGGCTTTTAATGAAAGCTCTAGTTCAATAGACCGATCAAAGTGATCTTCAATGGCCCGTTTGTTCCGTCCAGTAATAATTAAAATTTCCTCAATTCCAGAATGAATCGCCTCTTCAATAATATACTGAATCGCCGGCTTATCAATAATTGGCAGCATCTCCTTTGGCTGCGCCTTTGTCGCCGGCAAAAAACGAGTTCCCAGACCTGCTGCCGGAATGACAGCTTTACGGACTGTCTGATTTGGTTTTCTAATTACCACAGGCAACACTCCATTGTTATTAGATTAGTTTTTGTATTCGCTCATAGTAGAAGTGAATCCTGCCCTAGGCATACCTTACGCCAGTGAATAGAGGAAAAAAGTCACGGGAAAATAAAGAGGATTCTCGACAAAACCAGCGAAATTCTTTTTAATGCTGTATTTCCCTATTTTTGCTATCATTTAAGAGGAGATGAAGTTTGTGCACCGTTTTACTAAGAAAACAACTCTAGTTACACTTGCGCTCATGATCGGCTGCTTTTTGCTGACTGTAGCCACAGCTTCGGCAGCGCCGAAGCGAATTGGTATCACTAAGTTTGAAACAAATAACTACACAGTCCGTGTTCGCGGCGGTTACTACGATATTGGACTTGGCGCTTCCGATATGCTCACAACTGAACTGGCCAAAAATAGAAATTTTGAAGTCGTAGAAAGAGAACAAATTCGTTCCGTATTACAAGAGCAGGGGTTTGGCGCATCCGGCGCAGTGGATCCTAGCACGGCCCCGCAGATGGGCAAACTGCTTGGCTTAAAATACATTGTCTACGGTAAAATTCTTTCGGCTGGCGCAGAAGAAAAACATGACCAAATTATGGGCCTGCATATTGATAAATTAACAGCCAAAGTCCGCATTTCCGTACGCATGATCGATGCTACGACAGGCTCCATCGTCTGGGCGGATCAGGTCGAAGGAAAAGTCGAAAAAAGCGGCGGCGGCATTGAAGGCCTTGGCGGCACCTCAACTGAAGTATCAGCAAGCATTTATGATGATGCTCTGCATGGCGCCATTAACCAGATTGTAAGCCACATCAATCAGGGCGCTCCTACGGAAGGCGCCATCGCGAAAGTCAGTGGCCGCAAAGTATATCTCGACATCGGCGTTGATCAAGGCGTACAGCCTGGTCAAACCTATGTAGTATACCGTGAAGGCGAAGCCATTACGAATAGCGCTGGTCAAGTTATTGGCGTTGATAAAACCGATCTTTGCACGGTAAAAGTTACCCGCGTAGACGGCGGCATGGCCATCGCTGAAATTCAAGACAAAAGTATGCCAATATTGCAAGCTGGCGATAAAGTCCGTTCCAACTAAATCTACGGGATCGTTAGATTAATAAATTTTAAAACTGATCATACTCAAAAGGCGCTCTAAATTAGAGTGCCTTTTTCAGAAGGGAGTTTTTTGCATGAAAAAGAGTCTTCTGGCAAGCTTTTTTGCTCTCTTACTATTCCTAACAGCGCAGACCGTTTTTGCGCAAAGTGTGACCGTTACCGGTAGCGGCGTCTCTCGTGAGGATGCGATCCGCGATGGATTGCGTCTAGCCGTGGAACAGGCCGTCGGCACCTTGGTTGATTCACAAACCTTATCGCAAAACAACCAGATTGTAACCGACGAAGTCTATACAAAATCGTCAGGCTTTGTACAAGATTATCAGGTCATCAGCGAACAGCGAAACGGCGGTGTTTACACCGTGGATCTTTCTGTCAATGTGGATACCGATCCAAGCTCGGCCTTATACACGAAACTGCAAAAACTGCGTCTCATCGAAGTGATGCTGCGCGATCCGCGCATTGCCGTCTTTATTCCCGAACGATATCAAGCTGGCGCTTTCCCTGATCCGGCTGGTGAAACAGCCGTCATTCAAAAATTGCGTGATGCCGGCTTTAAGCATGTCCTTGACACACGTCAGACAGCCAATATTCAAGAAAATCAGATTGTCCGCGCCATCCTTGACGGTAATCTCCGTGACGCTCGTTCCATGGCTACGACCTATCAGCTAGACTTTGTCATTGTCGGTGAAGCTACGGCCCAATATGCTGGCGATCTGTATGACAGTGGCATTAAATCAAGCCGGGCTCATATTGACGCCAAGGTACTTAAAGTCGATACAGGTGAAATTATTGCCGCTCAAGGTTTTGAAGCAGGCGGCGTTGACATTACGCCGCGGATTGCCGCTAAAAAAGCCCTAGCTGCGGCGGGAGCGCAAGTCGGCGATTATATGGTCCAACAGCTTATGCAGTATGCAAGCGATCCTGATAAACCACTGACCATCTATGTCAGCCGCGCTAGTTTTAATAAGCTCAACCTTATGCAAAACGCCTTAAAGCAAGTACCTGGCGTAAAATCAGTCTTCCTCCGTTCTTATACGAATGGCGTTGCCCAAATTGACGTGACCTATACAGGTTCGCCAAAAGTACTGGCTGACGCACTGCAAAACACGGACGGCGTATCGCTTGATGTAACGTCCATCTCGAACAGCACGGTTCAGGTAACACTGCGCTAATCGCCAAACTAAAGCTCACGACCACAAACAAAGCCTCAGCCTTTCCAAAAACGGAAATGACTGAGGCTTTTACTTTTATTACTTTACACGCTACTCTGGGTTTTGTTATTTATTTCGTACCGTGATTTTCCCCTTTGCTTACAGCCGCTTGGGCTGCTGCCAGTCTAGCTACGGGAACACGGTAGGGTGAGCAGCTCACATAATCAAGACCGATCTGGTGGCAGAACTCGACGGAACTCGGTTCACCGCCATGCTCGCCGCAAATGCCAATCAGCATGCCTGGCCGCGTCTTCCGGCCCCGTTCTACGGCAATCTGCATCAATTGACCGACCCCGTCGCGATCGAGAACAATAAAGGGGCTTTCCTTAAAGATTTTCGCATCAATATAATCCGCCAGGAACTTGCCTTCGGCATCGTCACGACTAAAGCCGAGCGTCGTCTGGGTCAAGTCGTTCGTCCCAAAACTGAAGAACTCTGCTTCCTTAGCCATGCGATCTGCTAAGAGAGCCGCTCGCGGCAATTCGATCATCGAACCAATGGTATAAGCAAATTCGACGTTCATTTCCTGCATAACATCCGTAGCAATCCCTTCAATCCGTTCCTTGAAGAAGGCCATTTCTTTCGGATCAATCGGTAGCGGAATTTCCACTTCCGGCATGACCTTCACGCCTTCTTTCACAAGTCTTGCTACAGCCTGGAAAATAGCGCGGCTCTGCATATCGTAAATGGCCGGGAAGGTAATGCCAAGGCGGCAACCACGATGGCCCAGCATCGGATTAAATTCATGGAGCGCCCGAACCTTCTTTAAAATTTGCAATCGTGCTTCAAGTCGCGCTGGATCCTTGCCAGTCACCCGCAGTTCCGTCGTTTCTACAAGCAAATCTTCTAAGCTTGGCAAAAACTCATGAAGCGGCGGATCTAAGAGACGAATGGTTACGGGATAGCCAGCCATAGCCTTAAAGATGCCGTAAAAATCGCCTTCCTGCATGGGGAGCAGCTTATCAAGGGCATCTTGCCGTTCTGCTTCATCTTCCGCCAAAATCATCTTCTGGACAAAAGGCAGGCGATCTTGCGCCATAAACATATGTTCCGTCCGGGTTAAGCCAATTCCAGTTGCGCCAAATTGCCGTGCCTTCAGCGCATCTTCCGGCGTATCGGCATTGGCCCGTACTTCCAGGCGTTTGACTTCATCAGCCCACTGTAAAATCGCCAGATATTCTTCGGACAGTTTCGGCTCTAGCATCGGAACCGTACCGCCGATGACTCGTCCGGTAGCGCCATCAATGGAAATCATGGCTCCCTTGGCAAAGACCTGACCGCCGACAACAAATTCCTGCTTGTCATAATCAATCTTTACAGCATCGCAACCGCAGACACAAGGCTTGCCCATGCCACGAGCTACCACAGCGGCATGGCTCGTCATACCGCCGCGGCTTGTCAAAATCCCTTGAGCCGCTACAATTCCATGAATATCATCAGGCGTCGTTTCGTTGCGAACAAGAATCACTTTTACGCCATTTTTTCCAAGTCGCTCTGCTTCATCGGCGTCAAAAACAACTTCACCAGACGCAGCGCCAGGCGACGCTGGAAGTCCTGTTGCCAGCACATTGAGCTTCGCTGAGTCATCAATCCGCCGATGCAGTAGCTGGTCAAGTTGACCAGGATCAACTAAGAGCAAGGCGTCCCGTTTCTCCACCATACCTGATTGAACCATATCATAAGCAATCTGAATCGAAGCCGCCGCTGTCCGTTTCCCATTCCGAGTCTGGAGAATATACAGCTTACCCCGCTCAACAGTAAACTCAATATCCTGCATATTTTTATAGTGCCGCTCCAGCTGGCGAGAGATTTTATGAAATTCCTTATAAATCGTTGGCATTTCTTCCGCCAGTTTGGCAATAGGCTGTGGCGTCCGAATCCCCGCTACCACATCTTCCCCCTGCGCATTGGTCAAATACTCGCCATACAGTACATTCTCGCCCGTCGAAGGATTGCGACTAAAAGCAACACCCGTCCCAGAATCGTCACCCATATTGCCAAAAACCATCTCTTGAATATTCACAGCCGTGCCAAGGTCATGAGCAATCTTATTGATATTCCGATAGATAATGGCCCGGTTGTTATTCCAGGAACGAAATACAGCTTCCACCGCCATAAAGAGCTGCTCGACCGGATCTTCCGGGAAGGGCTTGCCGCTCCTCTGTGCCACAAGCTTCTTATAATCGGCAATGACTAGGCGCAGTGTGTCGGCAGACAGTTCCTGATCGAGTTTTACGCCCTGCTTTTCCTTATGCTCCGCTAAAATTAGCTCAAAGTCGTGCTTTGGAATTTCGAGCACCACATCACCGAACATTTGAATGAAGCGGCGATAGCAATCGCAAGCAAAGCGCGGATTTTTCGTGTTTTTGGCCACAGCCGCCATAGTCTGTTCATTCAAACCAAGATTTAAAATGGTATCCATCATGCCAGGCATGGAAAACATGGCGCCAGACCGAACCGAAACAAGCAGCGGATTATCGGCATCGCCTAGCTTTTTCCCACTCTTTTTTTCGACAGCTTTCAAACAAAAGCTCACTTCATCCTTTAAGCCGTCAGGCCATTTTTTACCGGCCTTATAGTAGTCATTGCAGGCGGCCGTCGTGATTGTCATCCCTGTCGGCACAGGCAGACCCATGCGAGTCATTTCGGCCAAATTGGCCCCCTTACCGCCTAAAAGCGCTTTCATTTCGGCCTTGCCCTCATCAAAAAAATACACATACTTTGCCACTTACTTTTCCCCCTTCCGATATATCTCCATAATCATCGCTGCCGTCTCTTCTACCGCCTTATTGGTCACATCAATAGTAGGACAGCCAATGCGGCGCATAATCGAAGCAGCGTAATCAAGCTCAGCTAAGATTCTTTCCAGGTTTGCATAGTCGCTGTTTGGCGATAATTTCATCGACCGCAACCGTTCCTTGCGAATTTCATAAAGCTGCATGGGATCAATCGTAAGCCCGAAGACTTTTCGCTTTGGCACTTCAAAGAGTTCTTCCGGTAAAGGCGTTTCCGGTACAAGCGGAACATTGGCCGCTTTTAGGCCCTTATGAGCCATATACATACATAACGGGGTCTTCGAGGTACGCGATACGCCCGTAAAAACAATATCAGCCTTTAGTAAGCCCCGCGGCTCCTTGCCGTCATCAAATTTTACGGCAAACTCAATGGCCTCTACCCGTGTAAAATAATCATGGTCAATTCGGCGTATCAGGCCAGGTTCATGCGTCGCTTCCTGCTGCACCAAACCGCCCAACATAGCGATGACAGGCCCCATAATATCGGTACAGGGAATATCAATCTCCGCTGCCTTTCGTTCTAGATACTCTTTCAGAGTAGGTGTTACGAGCGTATAGACAACAGCCGCTCCTGACGCTTCCGCCGCCTGTAAGGCTTCATTGATTTCCTCCGGTGTACTAATGTAGGGAACACGACGAAATTCAAAGCGTACCTGCCGAAATTGGCTGGCAGCAGCCTTGACCACAATCTCGCCAGTCTCGCCGATGGAATCAGACAGAACATACACTACAGTGACTTCTCTGTTACTAATACATGCCGCCTCCCTTCAGACTAGAACAAGTGTAATTTAATTTTATGAGCTGTAAATTAACTTTATTTTTGGAATATTTTCTTATTTCTATTATACCACAAAATTTGCCTATACCTTAAATTTATGAATCTCCGCCTGAAGATTATCGGCTAGTTTGGCCAAAGCCTGACTAGCCGAAGCAATTTGCGCGACTGCCGCAGCTTGTTCTTCCGTAGCAGCTGATACAGTTTGAGTCGTATCATTGACATGTTTACTTTGATTAGAAATGGAAGTAATTGATTGTACGATCTGCTGACTATTTCCCGTCATTTTGGCCACCGCTGCGGCAATCTCCGTAATTTTTTGCGAGACATTGTCAATCAAATTGCGGATCTCATGAAAAATCTCGCCAGCTGACGCCACCACTTCGTTGCCTGTGGCTACTTCTTTTCGTCCCACATTCATCGAAGCAACAGCTTGTTCCGTCTCACTTTGAATATTGCCAATTAAATCAGCAATCTGTTTCGCCGCCCCCTGCGACTGTTCTGCCAATTTACGGACTTCTTCCGCCACAACGGCAAAACCGCGCCCTTGCTCGCCAGCGCGGGCCGCTTCAATCGCTGCATTGAGGGCTAAAAGATTCGTCTGACCGGAAATATTAGCAATCGTTTCGACAATCTGACCAATTTGCTGTGACCGCTCACCCAGATTTTCGACGGTTTGCGCCGTATTGGCCACAGCCGCTTCAATTACATTCATTTGTTTTACAGCCTGCTGAATGGCCGCGCCGCCTTGACTGGCCGCATCGGTCGTTTTTGCCGCCGCCTGCGATACAGCTTGCGTCGTTACTGCCACTTGATCAATTCCTGTATTGAGCTCTTTAATCACCCTAGCGCCGCTCTCTACCGATTGAAGCTGTTGCTCGGCCCCTTGCGCCACGGTACCAATTGCAGCAGCAACTTGATCAGTAGCCTTTGAAGATCCCTCGGCACTAGCTGTCATTTCCTGAGAAGTTCCCGCCAGCTGTTCCGCCATACCAGTCATCTCTTTCATTAACGTACGCAATTTTTCCCGCGTCTTCCCTAATAATATAAACATATCGCCGATTTCATCATTCATTATGGCTTTCGCAAAATCCGATGTAAGATTCAACGCTTCCATTTGCGCAACAATATTCCGCAACCGCTCAATACGATGAATTAAAAACCGTGTATATAAGACAGCAATCGCAATACTAAAGAGTGAAACGGCAATTGCGATAATACCAATCGTCCAATTGGTGCGACCAATATCGCTATTCATCCGCTTCGTCCCTGCTGTTAACAACGTTTGCTGCGCCTCAGTCAGCTGATTAAACTCTTTTTCTATGGTATCGACAGCAGTCCGTCCCTGCATGGCCACATCCGGCGGCAAGGGCTTATTCTGTTTTTTGAAAGCAATTCCAGTGTCGCCAATCGAAAGATATCCCTGCAATTCTTTGAGCAGCTTCGCACTTTGCTCCTTTGCTGCGTTATTTTCCGATTCGTCGACAAGCTTTTGAACTTGGCTAATCGCTTGATTCATATCTTTACGATACGCCGCTTCATAGGACGCACCATCACTATAAAGAAAAAAGCCTCGCATATTGAGCAGCGCACTCGTAAAGGCAATATGCGCATCTTTAGTCTGAAGCATCAGCGGCACATTATACGAGGAAACCTGTTCAACTTCTGTCGAGACTTTACGAAAATTATAAATAGCAAAAACCGAAGAACAGCTGAACAACAACACAATAATTAAATACATGCCAATAACTTGCACCAATAAAGATAACCGTTTTTCTCTAAACATTCTCTGCTACAGCTCCTTTAGTATACAATCAGCCAAACTCATTACCTTTACATTCTTCGTCAAAAACCACCAATTACCTTCGAAACATTACATGACTTATTTCCTGTTTTATGAAAATACTACAAAAAAACAGCAAGCGCTGTCGATTTAGCACTTGCTGTTTTTATAGATTCCAAAACTATAGATTTATTATGTTAACCGTGATTATCTTTCCCGCTTACTTTGCTGACCAACTCTTGCCATCAGCCGATACTTGATACATTTTACCGCCGATATTAAAAGAATTCAGCTGATAGCCACCGCCCTTCGCCCAGTCTTGGAGCGTCAGCGTGTCACTACTGCCATCAAGCGAAATGACTAGATCATTGCCACTCAGCTGGCTGTGGATACTACTTAAAGGCGTGTTGTACAGCATAATAGAGTCTTGACTATTGTCCGCACGACTCGTAATCACATCATGATCATCGCTCGATCCCCACCAGTACTCATCCTTGCCGCTGCCGCCAGTCATGACGTCACTCCCGGCGCCACCCCACATCTTACTGCCACCGGAACCTGCTGTCAAAACGTCAGAGCCGCTACTGCCGCGAAAGGTCATTGCACCGCTATCCGCCGCTGTAACTTGATGAATCCCATTTAAAGCATAGCAGGGATCTGATAATTCTACCGTCGCTGCCTGACCGTCATTCCAAGCTACGACCTCGCTGCCAAAGACCCAGCCTTGAATTCTCTCATCCGGTTTAGCGCTATACCAGCCTTGTACTGTCAAAGTAGAGCCGTCGCCTGTTTTGATGACATAGTCATCGCCCTGCCGTTCGCCGCTGTAGCCGTTTCTTGCTACATTATAGAGATACAAGGCATCGCCGTCATTCACAGCCGCCTGACTGACCACATCCTGCCCATTGCCGCTGCCCCACCAGTAAGCCGTACTGCCGCTGCTGCCAGCCATATGGTCGTTGCCGCCAAGACCGCCCCAGAGCTGGCCCCCCATAGCGCCTTCCTCTAGTGTATCATCGCCATTTCCGCCGCGGACAATGCCTACTTGTCTGTCATCGACTACGACTTGATGAATATTTTCCTGGGCGTAAGCTGGCTGCGCCAATTCGACGGTAGCCGTTTGACCATCATTCCAGGCTACTACGGTATCGCCAAAAACCCAGCCTTGAATCCGACTCGCTGGATCTGCTGCATACCAACCTGCTACGGTCATACTTTCCCCGTCAGGTAGACTAATCACAAAATCATTGCCGCTTTGTTCGCCGCTATAGCCATTCCGATCTACATTATAAAGATACAAAGCATCGGCTCCAGCGCTGCTGGTACGTCCGCCTTCCTGCACCACATCATGACCATCGCCCTGGCCCCACCAGAAACCATTACTGCCGCTGCCGCCAATCATTTTATCATCACCAGCTGCCGCCCAGAGTTGATTATTACCGCTGCCGCCATCCAACACATTATTGCCGCTGTTGCCGCGAAACACATCATCGCCGGCGCCGCCTACTATATTGCGGTTCTCGCTGCCTGTCAGATTCTCTTCCTGCGCCGTCGTCGAACTAGAATAATTATCAGTCGGCGTAGAATCCGTCGAAGAGCCACCGGACCCGCCGCTGCCACCACTGCCGCCGGAACTTGCCGCTGCCATCGACACAATTACGTTAGCTACATTGGAAAGTTCATCCGATCCGTCTTCCATCTGTATTTTTACCGTTGCCGCACTAGTCTGCCCTGTCGCCGGCTGATAGACTAGTGAACGCAGGAGAGTCTGAGCGGCTGTAACCGTCATAGCATCCCAAGTATAGGTCGTCATCGCTGCCGCCCCAACACCGGTACTATTACTAGCACCTGCCGCTTGCGAAGCGCTTATCATGCCCTCACCCATTACAGTGACAGTAAGAGCTTCCGTCTCTTGAACGTCAGGATCAGTCAGTGTAGCCTGCGGACACAATGCTAAAGTTCCCGTATTCTGTACTGATTGCGTTGCAGTAATATTCCCTAGAACAGGCGTATCATCGACGGAAGTAATGGGTACCGTCATAATCTTGTACTGAAGTGGTGTATCACTTGAACTAAGAGTAATGGTATCAGTCGAAGTCCCAGTGACCGGCATCTGATTAGCTACAGGCGTAAATAAAATGTTTCCGATTTGCAAATCAGCTTGTATCTGGGCGCCTGTACCTTTAAGATGCAGCACACTCTGATTATCAATAGAAACCTGGGAGTGAAAAGATGCACCGCTTCTTAAGGAAAAAACGCCCTTTGAAAGATCAGGGTTAACAATAGTAAGCATGCTATTAGCCGAACCGCCGCTTAAGTGAACTCCAAAAAAGATATTGTTTTCTGGTACATTATCATATATTCTTAAAACATTTGTCATACTAGTAATCGTTAAGTCGTTCGTTGTATCGTGCGTGATAGAAAAACTTGCTACATTCGATTGCGTAACTGACTGGTTTTGTGAATCTGTAACAGTCACATCATAGGTAACAAGCCGCGAATTGGCGGAAGCTTGCGGCACAAATTCAAGATTGTTCAGAAGAGTCATTGCCTGAGCTGTCGTAAGATTACTGCAAGTATAAATTCCAGTAGTGCTGTCGTAGGTTCCAACATTTCCTGTCAACCCGCTCCCGGCAGCCAACTTCAGTTGATCGCCTGATAGAATAACGCCTTTCAACTGTACCTTAATTGTTTCACTATCGCCAGCGTCAGGGTCAGTCACAGTAGCCCCATTGGCAATCAGCCTCACCGTTTCACTATCTTTTATATCCTTTGTAATTACAAAATTCCTAAGCGTTACCTGCGGCGCGTCATCTACAGGTGTAATCTTGACTGCCTGACTGGCCGTGGCAGTTCCGGGACCACTGTTGGTTGCCGAAATGTCGAAATAATCAATTTCTCTTGTACCAATAGAAATTGTATTCTCGGGAATCGACACTTGAATTTTGCTCCCCTGCAGATATGTCGTAATATCCTGACTAGTCCCAGTTAAAGTAATCGTGTTACTACTCGTCGTCTCGGTGCAGGAATTATCCGAATCAACCGCCTGAAAGCTGAAACCATGGGGAATGGTAAGTGTAACTGTCATCGCACCAGAGCCTGTAATCACTACATTGTGAAAAGGATCAATTGTCCCTACGTTATCATTATAATCCAGTTCTGTATCCGTTCCTGAGATTCCTGGAGTGACATATGGCTCAGCAACCGAAATACTTGTTGTCACGACACTGCTTGCCAGCCCTAATGAGTCTGTAACAATTGCACTAATCGTTCGCGTGCCGAAACCAACGGCCGCTGCTGTAAAGGTTAGGTTCTCTAGTACAGTCCTAATTTGATCAGGCGTGCCTGAGTAAGTATAAGCATGCGTTGTAGAATTATAACTTCCCGCCGTACTTGCGATAACATCGCCGCTAGTAACATTACTGCCAATGGCAATAGTCAGCGTATCGTTATCCCTATCAGAGATAGTATCATCAGTAAAATTCACATTATTAAATACTGAGGTCGCAGCACCACCTAAGATAAAAGTAGACGAGCCACCTATTCCGCTAAGACTTGGCGCCTGATTATTATGAATCGTAAGCTGATTTGACGCTGATTGCCCTGCCGCATCTGTTGCCCTAAGCGTAAGGACTGTATCTTGCGTCGAATCTACACTAATCGCCAAAGCTTGTAGCTGCGCTTGCACAGCAGACGCATTAGTGCCGCTCAAAGTAAGCGGCGTCGAACTATCCTTTGTATAAGTAGTACCATGATAAGTAAAGCCGCCAGAATTCACCGCAACAGTTACAGTCATCGCATCATAATAGTTATTATCAGAAACAGCAGCCTGCCCCTGAGAAGAAAATACTTGATAAGTACTACCAGGATTTATTGCAATCTTGTTTGCCGCCAGTGTCAGAGTAGGAGCCGCCTCCGTCCACGTCGCCGTAGGCGAAATAGGTGTCTGCAGCCCTTGAGAGCCATATAAAGCACCATCGTAACTATCGCACTCGCCACCAGTTACCTGTAATGCTTGTGACAAAGATGTATTAGTATTATTCGTCCTTAGAAAGATCAATTGCTGCTGCAATAAATGATTCACAGCAGCAACCGTACCGACAAGTTGATACTCGGGAGCCCCCTGATTTGCAATGTAATATAATACAACACCAGTAGTATTTGTATCCCAAAGCGAAGTTTCATCCCCCCCATTGGCAATATCACTATATACAATTTTCCAATCCTCACTAAATCCACTATTAGCATTAGAAATAGTACAATAACTGCTAACAGGCTTCGTTGAAGTATTGAGCAGATTCCCACTAGAGTCAAGCACTGCCAAACTGCCAGCGCCATTTAACGCCCTCAGATCAATCTTAACTCCGACAAGAGCATTTGGATCGTTATCATTAATTGAAACATTTCGAAAAGGATATTGAGCTGATAAATCAATCGGACTACCATTGGTAAGGTTTGTGAAACCCTGGAACATAATTACGCCTCCCTGTGTGATTTTCTCTTCCCTAGTTAAAAACTTTAGCTATCAAGACTGATATGATAGGCCCGCTATGACCTGAATATATTACTGGAACAATCCTATTTACCATATTGTCACTACTTTTTACCATATCATATTTAAAAATCGCGCACACTATCTAAAAGTATAGGAACCGGTCCTAATTTCTCTAGGAAAAAAGTCACTTTTTTAATAAAAGAACAGCTCACCTTCAGCGGACTTGCTGATTGAGAGCTGTTCTTTTATTCTTACCCTACAAGTTTTTCGGCTGTATTTTGTCGCAATTGGAACTCGGCCAAAGGATAACCAAAAGTTTCCGTAAAAGCCGCTTCCACGCCTGCTTGAACTGACAAACGGTAAAAAGCCAAAACCTTCGCAAAACCGTAATCATCCCAAAGCTGCAATACCATAAGAGCCGCCGTCCGATAGGTCACCTGCGCGCCATAGGTCTGTAGCGCTTGCGCCCAGCCATCGCGACTAGCCATCATCGCCAGCGATGGCGAACCGGACTTAACCCCTGCTAGCATCGCCTGCCAGCGAGCTTTATATTGATCCACACTGCGCCGTCCCGTCTTTTCCGTAATATGGACAGCCACCGCATCAGCCATCCCTTCAACTAACCAGACTGCATCCTTCGGGAAACCGATTTGGTTTTGATATTGATGCACCATTTCGTGAGACACAAGAAAAATTCGGTCACTGTCACTATTGGCAGCGCCAGCATTCCGTAAAATCAAATGCCCGCCTGACACCGCGTCTGTCGTTCGCGCCCAACGCGCCGCAGCCAGCTCATCAAGATGAAACTCGCTCTGAAGCGCCTCTTTATAAGCCTCACGATCTCTCACAATTTTTACAGTAACAGGCTGAATGAGCGAAAAGCCAAAAAGCGTATTGCAGAATAGACTCGTCTCATTCAAGGCCATTTCAGTATCAGTAATCATCGTTTGCTGTACTTCTGATTGCACTTGCAAATGATAAAAAGTGCCTTCTGCAAAAGAAGTGCCTATAAACAAAAAAAGTAATAAAAGCGAACAAAAAACATACGAAAACCTATGATATCTCTTCCATCGAATCTGTCTCATTTTTTATAAATTCTAGCGGGATTCCCCACTACCGTCGTATATGGCAAAACATCTTTTGTAACTACAGCCCCCATACCAACAACAGCCCCTTCTCCAATATGCAAAGGCTTGTCTAATGATCCCTGCTTGATCACGACCCCTGTCCCTATATACGCATGATTTCCGATATGTACATTACCATTGCAACTTACACGCGGTGCAAATGTCACATAATCCCCAATTACGCAGTCATGTGCCACATAGGAATAAATATTGGAATGAAAAAATTTGCCAATTACTGTATTGGAAGTAATTGTTGAAAAATCACAAAAGATGGCACCGGCGCCAATTCTATTTTCATCATATACGATCGCATTTTGTGCCTGAAGCGCTAGAGGCTTAGCACCAGACTGCATCAGTCTCTCAGCAAGAGATTCTCGTACTTTAGAATCAGCAATTGCAATATTAAAAAATCTTTGCGTTCCATCCATCGCAGAAAATTCGTCCTCCGAAATCACCTTTAGGCCATTTACCAAAGATTTTTTCGGGTTCGTCTCTACAAAACAGACCTCATACTTCGATGGCATTGTGCAACCTGGAAGCGAGGTTATGGCTTGCCGTACAAGCGGCATAACCTCACGTGCAAACCCACCAGCACCGACCAACCCGAAGATAACCTTATCCCTTGCCATAAAGCTGCTCCCCCTACATCCTATTATAAGCGCCCATAAATATCCTCAAACCGCACAATATCATCTTCACCTAAATAATCTCCGTGCTGCACTTCTACAATTTCCAGCACTTTTTGCCCGCGATTTTCTAGTCGATGCTTGGTTAGTACGGGAATAAAAACACTTTGTGATTCCAATAGAATTTTTTCCGCTTCGCCCACCGTTACACAAGCCTGCCCTGATATAACCACCCAATGTTCACTGCGATAATGATGGAGCTGAAGACTCAGCTTTTGTCCCGGCTCGACAATAATTTTTTTCATAGTATAACCTTGACTCTCACCAATAATCTGATAACTTCCCCAAGGCCGATACATTATAGGATAACGGCTTGCATTTGGTAAAACAGCAAAAATATCTTCCCACGTACGTAAAGCGGGAAATTTATAATTCAGCGCAATCACCTTATCAGAGTTGGTCCCTGGCTCGCTTTCGCTATAACGTTGCAGCGAAAAAACAGTGATGGAATGATTTTGGCCAATTTGTGCCACCCCGCCTTCTTGGACGACGGACGATGCCTCCATTAACGCATTTTTTAGCATCTCGGGATCCAAAAACAGCAAATCTGCTGGAGAAACAACAATTATGTCTTTTGGATCCGAAGCAAACTTGTCCTTTAAGTACCGCGCAGTCCAATCCAAATTGAGATCATCGTTCTCTTCTGTTGTAAGAATAGAAATACCGGATATCAAAGCAGCCTGTAATTCTGCTTGAATTTGATCAACATACATCGCTTGCGTAACAATCAGTAAGTGATCCGACTCTACAATTTTCAAGAAGCTTTGAACTGATTGAACAAGCAAAGATACCTCTTCATTCAACCGCCAAAACTGTTTACCGCCTTTAGCAAAAATAACTACGTGCATTGCATCCTCCCTATCTAAACATCCTCTATGACCAAAAACCTTTATGCATAGACAATGAATTCTTCCATTTTGAGGGAATTATTTTTTCCAACATTCCCAAGCGATATCCTAAAAATTTTAACCCAGTTCGAATAAATGCCTCCGGAATCAAGTGAACTGCCTTTTTATCACATAAATAAGCAAACTCAGATCGAACGAAACGCATTCCTTCTCCCTCAGCCGCGCCAAAAGTTTCTCGAATCCATGCTTCATTTGCATGAAAAACACCAATATCAAAATAGCGTTGAAACTCCTGCCAAAGTGTATAATCATGAGAATGATATACCGTCGCTTCTGCCACATACGCAATTAGCTTTCCTGCTAGAAGCAATTTGGCTGCGGCATACATATCTTCACTTAAAATAGTATGTGCAGGAAAGCCGCCAAATGCAAGCAAATCACTGCGCCGATATGCAGCAAAAGAGTTGGATATAAACGGAGTTTTTAACCCATAACGCGAAGAGTCTGCCAAGCTTTTTATATTCGATTGAACTCCATAATTAAAAATTCTCGCATGCGCTCCCAGTAAACCAGCTGCTTCGTGTGGCAGCTGACGTCCATAGGCAGCACCCACCCTCTCGTTTTGAAACACTGCTAATAATTTCTGCAATGATTCTGAATCAGCTAATATAGCATCCTGTGTTACATACATAATCACATCACAAAAATCTAGCTCTTCTGCCGCTTCCTGACGCGTTTTTCCATGATTAAAATCATATCGAGCAATTTGCTTTACCCGAAAATCATATCTTTCAGCAATCTGCCTTGTCCTATCTGAAGAAGAAGAATCAATCACAAGCACACATTCAGGCTGTACTGTTTGATTCATAATTGAAGAAAAGAGTCGATCCGCACAGCCTTCGGCATTGAGCGTCGGAATTACGACTCCAAAAGATACCATTATGATTCACCGTCCCCAGTACTTATTCCTTGTTTTATAGGTTCCACTATTATACGTTTTTTAATCACGCCGACAGTTTTGATTGACGCTCACGGAATCGCCGAGCGTCATTTTGCCAGGATAACGAAACTGGCAGCCATAATCAATCAGCACATGACGTCCCATTTTACGAAATACGGCTTTATAGAAAAACCAACTCGTAAGGCAAAATATTAACAAGCAAATAAACAAGTCGAAAAACAAACGCATATGTTGTATAAGCAAAAATTTTAATTCCTGTTTATCCTTACAACCATGGTAAAAATGCCGACATAAATAACTTCTTTGTCTAATTCAAGTTACTTACAGCAATACCAATCATAATGAATAAAACGCCAAGAACTTTATAAAGTGTTAACGATTCCTGAAAAAAGAAATAACTACAGAGTAAGATCAAAATAAAGGAACAACTCACATAAGGGTAGGCTACACTGAGCGGCAACTTAGTCATCGCCGCCATCCATGATAAAGAAGCAGCAAATGCTCCGACTACGGCCGCCAAAATCCAAGGGTTTAAGAACTGCCGCAATAAAAAAACAATTTTATCAAGTGGCGGGATTGGCATAGGCCCAGCAAGACTCATCTGCCACTTGATAACAATCTGAGCAAAGACAGTACACAACACAGTAATCAAAATATATACATAACTCACGGGACACGCTCCATCGCTTCTAATTCTTTTGCCAAACGAGAAAACCGATCTTGCCAGCTTTCCTCAACATGAGTCGCCCGTAGTAGCCGCATCGTCGGATACCAAGGGGAATCCTTCCTGTCATGCAGCCACCGCCATTCGCCAAGAGCTGAAAGCACCGTAATAACGGGCTTACCTAAAGCGCCCGCCAAGTGGGCTGTCGACGTATCGATCGAAATAATTAGATCCAAATTGAGCATAATCGCCGCTGTATCCGCAAAATCAGTAATCGCCCCTGATAAGTTGATCATCGGAAGACCTGCTGGCTTCTGAGGCCACTGCTGTTCCCCCTCGCCCTTTTGCAAACTGTAAAGCTTCACATCAGGTCGATTGGCAAAAGCAGTTAAGGGTGTTAAATCCTGAATATGACAATCCTTATGGGAGTTGCCTGTCCAGATTACACCAACTTTCTTTTCCTTTATTCCACGAAACCGTGCTTGCCATTCGCCAACTAGCTCCGGCGGCGGATACATATAGGGAACCTGCGCTGGAATCGTAGCCAAAGTAGTTCCAAAGACATGGGGCAATGTCATAAGCGCTACCGACAAATCATATTCTGTCACTGTCATGGTATTCACTACGGCATCAACGCCAGGCAAGCTTTGAAAGAGTCTTACTAAGGGCTCCTGACAAGCTAGCGTCACATGACCGCCACGAACCTTCACCAGAGGCAGATAGCGAACAAACTGAAGCATATCGCCGAGACCTTCTTCACAGTAGACAAGTAGTTTTTTCCCAGAAAAAATTTCTCCCTGCCAGGCGGGAATCACGTTAAACTGCTCATAGAATTCTTTACGTTGAAACCGTTTTTTACGCCACTCCAATTCTTTGAACCCTTGCCATAGATCACCAGTATACAGTAGCGCCTCTAATAAAAAGCCATGATAATCTACATTCTCCGGTTCCAAGGCCAAGGCCTGTCGGAACAAGGAAATTGCCTCATCCATGTCCTGATAATAGCGGCGAATATTGCCGAGTTCCGCATAGGGTTCCGCCAAATCAGGTTTCAGAATGCTTAGTTGACGAAAAATGACTGTTGCTTGCTCATACTCTTTATGATCTTTGTACATTCTAGCTAAAATCAGGCCGACTTCCCAATCAGTCGAATCCTGCTGCCAAACAAATTCTAATAAAGGACGCCCTTTCGCGCCATTTTCCCGGGAAATATAATAAATTCCCAAAATCCGGCATAATCTGCTGTCCTTAGGCTGTAAATCAAGAGCCGTTTCATAAGCCTTGATAGTAGCCGCTTCATCGCCAAGCGATTGATATAGCAAGCCCAAATTGGCATAAACGGCAAAATTCTGGGGATTGCTTTGTATAATTTGTTCATAGAGCTGCAGCGCCGTCTGACTATTGCCTGCCTGTTGCTGCTGAATAGCTTTTTGATATAGCTTTTGCCAGCTCTTCATAATTCCTCCTAGTAAAGCTCTACATAACCGCGGTCGCCAGTTTCGTTTAAGGGCTGAGGTATTACTCCTTGAATAGCTTCAATCTTTTGATCGCAAATTTTCTGCTGCGCCTGCCAAATTTCCAACGTATAAGAATCCGTCTCACGCTGAAAAGGAAAATCGGCACACTTAAACAGCAGTAAAGAGTGTCGCTGTTCCGCAAGAAAAAACAGCTCAGGATTTTCTTGACCACCAATTACTTTTCCTTCATGATTACGCACTAGCAAAGTACATTGGCTTTGTTCCCTGTCACTTTCTTTCAGCCAAAAAACTACTGTAAAGTTCACTTGACAAGGAAACTGAGGCAGTCGCAATTTTTCGGTAATTCCCCAACAATCTAATTTTTCAGTAAGCGGATTATAATACGCTCTATCACAAATAACGCTATGAAAAGCCTTCACTTTTTTCTCCCCCTCTTAAGCCCGTAGCAACACACGCAAAATTTTCCCTTGCTCTTCTGGCTGCATTTCTTCGAACCCTTTATTAATCGTGTCAAAAAAATGATTGGAATGAGCAAAAGCATTGTCAAGCTCTAAAATAATGCCGAGTAACATCTCTTCATTAAGTGGTTTTCTCAGTAAAGTACTATATCCAGTTATGAAAAAATTTAGTGCGCCATAAAAGAAAGCAAGATCAAATAAAGCAAGATTCCATTTGCCAATAAAAAAAGATTTCTTCAGAACATAATTAACAAGATAATTTTCTACAATGTATTCTAGCTGTTGCCAAAACGGGTCAACATAAGCCTTCTTAGCTTCCGCATAGCTTTCTGTCGCTAACTTCAATTGATCAAACTCACGATGCGTTGTAAAAAAGGTCTGCAGCATCGTCTTATCCTTATTATTTAGTGCTATGGCTTGATATAGACTTGTCAACATTACTTTAAGCCAAGACGTTTCTCTCGCCCGCACAGCAAAACATTTTGTTAACTCCTGCAAAAAATACTCGTAATCGTGTTCAGGAATTGCACCGGACTGACACTCATTATAAACGCTATCGATCTGCCGCTGATTCTCCGCTTTCTCTGATGAAAGCTTGAGTTTTTGCAATCCTTCGAGAAAGCGACCTAAATTGAACAATCTAGCTACTAAGGGCCACTCCCTTTGTTGTAGCAAAAAAATCATCTTTTCTTCAATTTGATAATAGTAGTGATTCAAAGTTTCTGTTGATAAGCGTTCCGGCCAATAATATCCAGCCCGCTTTGGAGCCATAAACGAAAATTCAGACTTTACTGGATCTTCTACTTTAATTTCAATTTTTTGTTTCTGCCGTAAAGTATCGACTGCGGCGCGACAAGAAAAACTTAGCGCAAATTCCACTCCACGTGAAGACACAAAAATATAACGCGGATAAACTTTGCAAGTATCAGATAAAAAATCGGGTCCTAATTCTTTTTGAAAAGAGCAAAGTTTTTCCTCCGTTAACGCAGCACAATAGCCATTTTTAAAATTAGCGAAGGATTTCCCCTCTTTGTCGCGGGTAAGCTTCTGTGCAAATTCCGCTTGGCGCCCTTGGGCATTGTACACATTCTGTACTTTATCATATGTAATTGGGTCAATATCAATCTTCCACTTAGGACCACAGCAGTCCCCACATTGTTGACACTGAAATTTGGCTACATGACTTGGTACTCGCCATATACGATTTGTTAAATTCCCCTCCATGGTAAAATCCTCCCTATTCTCCTGGTCTCTAGCTCATTTTCAAACTCCATTCAAACCAAAGGCTCCAACAAAGCCCACGGCTCTGTTCCGCGTTCCTCGCGCAATGCCACAAACGTATCAATTTCACTAAAATTTTGTAAAACTTTAATATCTTCTATTGTGCGGCTTTTGGGCCAAACAAATTGGATCCGATGACTTTTCTGAAAAACTTGTAGAAAAACATTTGTCAAATTTTCCTGTTGATGCGGCGGCATTTTGCATAAAATATAAAGACCTTGCCAATCACTTTGCGGTATCGTTTGTAATAGCTGTGCCAACATCGCCGCTGTCCGAATGATTAGCACCCGCTGTCCTGTCTGGTCTGACGTAAGATGCTGTTCTGTCATCATTCCTTCTGCCACAGTAAGCCGATCAGCCACTTCATTTAGCGTCTTTAAATGATTACTTGCCCTGAGACTATTCTTATCAGATACAAAGGAAAGGACTGTCGCCTCAGGCCATAAGCGAGCCGCACCAACGGCTTCATAGCTATCGGTACTATCAGCAAAAATAAACTGATCAGCAAAGTAACACTGCTGCAGTAAATCTTGCAATTCCTGTTCATAAGTGCCGAGAATTTTCGGGCAGTAATGTTTATCCATCGGCTGTATAAAGTAAGTCATGTCTTTAAACGGACCGTGTTGTACCTTCTGCTGGCACTGCTCTAAAAGATACTGTTCAATAAACCGGCGGCGATATTCCAAGCCGATGGCAAAAAGTCCGTCAATCACCTGAGGCTGCTCAGCAGCGACCGCTAGCGGCAAATTCTTCGCTTGAGCTACTAAATCCTGCAAACTATCAATCGGTAGGGTAAAGGCAGGTTCACGCTGCTGCAGTCGTTCCCAATCGTGCTGCCATTGAGCATTATAAGGTGGTACAAGCTCTTGCAAAAGCTTTTGCAAACCTCGTACGGCTCGTTCCCACGTTAAGGTCTGAACTGCCTCATAGCCTTGCTCAGCTAGCTGTTCCTGCAGCTTCCGATCTTCTAGTAACCGGATCACCTGCTCGGCCAGTTCTTTCGGTGCATTAGGCGGCGAAACTAGGGCCGTCTGTTCATGGACCGCATATTCACGAATCCCCTTGCTATCTGTCGTAGCGAGAGCACAGCCGCAGGCCAAAGCTTCCGCGCCAGGCAGGCCAAAACCTTCATTGACACTAGAGCTGATAAAGACAGACTGCTCATTATAGAGACGAACAAGCTCCGCTTGGGGCGGATTCTGTACATATTCAACCCACTCAGGCAATCCCTGTGGTTTTTCTTCGGTACTAATCAAGGTAGCCGTTAGTTCTGGGAACCGCCGTTTGGCAATCTGCAGCGCCTGCAACCCGTCACGACCGCCTTTCCAGGGCACAGAATGAAACATCATTCCCACCGCATAGGGGTTACGATCCTGCCGCGGTTTTATGCGGCGAAAACGAGAAAAGTCAATACCATTGGGAATATAGGCTGCCACTGGGGCCGATTTTTCCTGCAACAGTTCGCCAAGCCATTTCGATACAACAATATTAGCCATCCCCATACGATACGTATCGTGAACAATTTGTGGCGGCGTACCGCCAATGGATTCCTCGCCTTGAATCAAATACGCTTTCTTTCCTTTACTGGCAGCAAGTTCGACAACTGGCTTGGCCGTAGCCCAGGCAGTTGCAATCGTCACATCAGCATCACGAACATATTTATCTTGAATTTCCGGGATGACTTCACAGCGAAAAGCTAACTTCTGGCTGAACCATTCCGGCAGAAATGGCTGCGGCCAATCCTGGCGGAGAAAAGCAAATAGAAACGAAACAAGCTGTTCATTGCTAAAATTCCAGCCTGGCAACAATACGCTGTGATATACTGTCACATCATGACCACACTTGGCCAATCTTTCGGCATATTCATAGACAATGCGATAGCCGCCTGAGGGTACAAGAAAAGGCCGCGGCAAAACAAATTGAATATTCACAACACTGTTTCCTCCTTAAGATGATATGCAAAACAAGCAGGCTCGCTGCAAAAAAGCGAAGGCCTGCTCGTCCAGTTACTTCTTGGCAGACAGTTGCGCCGCAACTGCTTCCAATAAGCCGATCTGCTCTGGCAGCAGACGGTCCAAACTATACTGCTCGACAACAAAATCCCGAGCATTTTTTCCAATCCGTTCCCGCAACGCTCGATCTGTTAAGAGTCGTTCCGCACTATCGGCAATGGCTGTCGGCGAAAACAAATCGGCTAGCAGCCCCGTTTGTTCATGAGCCATGACTTCCCGCACTGGCGCCGTATCGGAACCGACAATGGCACAGCCGCAGGCCATCGCCTCTAATATCGACCAAGACAGTACAAAGGGTTTTGTTAAATAAATATGAGCCATTGATGCCTGCAACACGTTAATATAATCGCCAAAAGGCAGCCAATCAATGAAGTGCAGGCGCGACAAATCAAGATCGAGCTGCTCCAAGCAATATTCCTTATAGGTTTTACCATCAGCTCGCTTCGGATCATACTCAATCGTATCACGTCCTACCACGATGCAGTGCAGTTTCGGCCGCCGCTTTTGCAGTAGGGCCAGCGCCTCCATAAACTGCGGAAAACCTCGCATGGGCTCCATGCCCCGCGTCGTATAAGTAAGAAGTTCAGCATCTTCCGGTAAAGCGACTGGCAGCGCTGCTCTCACCGCTGCTTTATCGTCAGTGGGGCAGCAAGTGCTTGTATCAACTCCGTCATGAATGACGCGAATTTTATAGCCATACTCGGGCGGCAACAGGTTTGCCTGCCATTTTGTCGGCGTAATGCCAAAATCACAGGAAAAAAGATCCTGCAAAAAAGCCGCATTGCCGGAACGAATTCTAAGGCGCTCTGTTTCATCGAGTTTTTCTGGTCCTTCAAAATCAAACTGCGCTCCTTCGGCGCGGTAAAACATTTCAAAATAAGACACTAACGGCACCTTAGGCAACAAATCTTTCATATATAAGGTCGCGCCAAAACCCGAATGCCCATAGATCAAATCAGGCGTGAAACCATGCTGCATAAGTTCCGCTACTTTCCGGTAAGCTGCCTGTCCTTGAAGCACTGCCGCCTCGAAGGGATATAAAAAGGGATGAGTCGCCGGATTGACCGGCCTTGCCGCCTGAAACGCAATTCGTTTCACACCAGGAATGACCAGCTCTGGTTTGACTGGCAGCGAGCCGAAGACAACTTGATGGCCCCGCGCCGTAAGAGCACGGGCGATATGAGGAAAATGGCCAGGAAAGGCATTATGAAGCAGTAAAATGTTCATGAAGAAACCCTCCCTTGATACGCTGCCACAACCGATTCTAAGAAGCGATACTGCCGATTCAACATGGTCGTGAGATCATAGCGATCTAAAATCGTCGCTCTCGCCCGAACCCCCAGAGCCTGACGTTGAAGCGGATCATTCAGCAATTCTTCTACCCGATCAGCAACTTCTTGAGGTTTGAAAAAATCGACCAAAATACCGTTCACGCCGTCATTAATCATTTCTGTAACAGGCTGAGTATTTGATGCTACTAAGGCGCAGCCAAAAGACATGGCTTCCATCATCGACCAGGACAAGACAAAGGGTCGTGTCAAATAAACATGTACAGTCGAAGCCTGCATAACTTGACGATACAGTGGATAATCAATCCGTCCCGTAAAATGCAGGCGCTTACGATCAAAATCGAAGCTTTCCAAGGCTACCTGCTTGTAGCTCTTGCCGCTCGGATGAGGTGCGCCATAGGCAATTCGCTCGGCGCCAACCACCACAATATGACAGTGCGGCCGCCGCTTTTGCAAGAGCGACGCCGTTTTCATAAATTCGAGAAACCCGCGGTAGGGGTCCATGCCCCGCCCGACATAGGTCACGATCTCCTTAGCTGCTGACAAATCCAACTTCAAATTGGGCAATACCAGTTTAGCGCCAGGCTTCGGCGTACAAACCTCCGTATCAATGCCATCATGAATCACCTGGATCTTCCGCACATAAGGATGGGGAAACTGACTTTGCTGCCAATAGGTCGGCGAAACAGCCGCATCGGCTGTATAGAGGCCCTGCGCAATCGCCATATTCTTCGTCCGCAAACGGCAAAGCTCATCAGGGTCGAGCGGCTCAGTCCGGCCAAAATCGACATCACTGCCGTGGGACTGATAGAACCATTCAAAGTAGCCCACAAAAGGTACATTAGGATATAAATCCTTCAAATACATTTCAGCGCCCCAGCCCACATGAGCATAAATAATATCAGGCGTAAAACCTTCTTGTTTCAATTGTTTCGCCGCACGGTAGGCAGCTTCGCCCTGCCGCACTGATTGGTCAAGTGATAACAGATAAGGATGCGTTGCCGGTGAAGTTTTCCCTTTGGTTTGAAACAAGACTTTCCTCACTCCAGGCAACTGCCCTTCTACCCGCTCTGTCAAATAGACAATTTCATGAGTTTCTTGCTGTGCTAACGTGTAAGCCAGCCGTCCAAACTGGGCCGGAAAGTTTTGATGAACAAATAAAATCCGCATGAAACCACTCACTTTTCTAGTAACAATCTCGCTTAAGCCTGCTGCTTATTTTGCTGCTCATAAAGCTTTGCGTATTCACCAGCTTGGGCTAAAAGCTCTGTATGACTGCCGGATTCTACAATCCGACCTTTATCCATCACAAAGATCACATCACAGCGTCTCACTGTAGATAAACGATGAGCAATCAGAATCGTGGTCCGACCGGCCGCCATCTCATCAAGATTTTCCATAATAATCCGTTCTGATTCATAGTCAAGAGCACTGGTAGCTTCATCAAAAATCAAGATCTTCGGATTGGTCAAGAGCGCTCTAGCGATAGCAATCCGCTGCCGCTGTCCGCCTGATAACAACGCACCGCGTTCACCAACTGGCGTATCATAGCCTTGCGCTAATTCCTGAATAAATTCATGAGCGCCAGCCACCGTAGCCACACGAACCACATCTTCAATCGTTGCATTGGGATCAGCTACAGCAATATTTTCCTGAATGGTGCCACCAAAGAGAAAATTCTCTTGCAACACTACACCAATCTGGCGACGCAGCCAGGCAGGCTCTACCTGCACTAGGTCAACGCCGTCAATGAGAACGCGACCCGCTTCGGGAATATAAAGCCGCTGAATGAGTTTCGTTAAAGTACTCTTACCAGAGCCGGAACGGCCGACAATCCCAACACGCATCCCTGGCTGAATCTTCATTTCTACCTGCCGCAGCGTTTCACTGCCGTCAGGTCGATACCGGAAGGTTACGCGATCCAGTACGATTTCACCAGCAATAGCTGGTAACGTCGTCCTAGCTGGGTTGAAAGCCGGTTCCGGCGTTTCATTCATTATATCGCCCAAACGATCCACCGAGACCATAGTCTGTTGAAACTGCTGCCACATATTGACGAGTCGCAACATAGGGGCGATCACTTGTCCAGCCATCATCTGAAAAGCAATCAATTCGCCAATGGATAGTTTATTTTCCATAACGGCGTGAGCGCCAACCCAGAGAATCGTAATTGTAAAGAGATTCTGCAACAACGAACCAATATTACCGGCAATATTACCGATATTGATCGCCGCAAAAGCCGTTTTTGCATAACGGGCTAAGAGACCTTCATACTTATCAATAAATTCTTTTTCTACAGCCTGGGATTTCACGGTATTAAT
The DNA here is from genome assembly GCF_056134285.1 of Pelorhabdus sp. sgz311002. Classification (NCBI taxonomy): domain Bacteria; kingdom Bacillati; phylum Bacillota; class Negativicutes; order Selenomonadales; family Sporomusaceae; genus Pelorhabdus; species Pelorhabdus sp. sgz311002. The sequence continues at coordinate 163,698 of NZ_JBWBCL010000002.1, forward strand.
GCCTGTGACCGCCTCAATCAAAAAAGATTGATTTTCAGCGCCCGCCAAGAATTGACGGTTTAAACGTGATCTAAGGACTGGCGTCACTAATACGCTCAATAAAATGTATAAAAAGACCGTCACAAAGGTCACAATACTTAAGATACCACTATACGAAACCATAACGCCTACATAAACCACGGCAAAAATAATATCAAGCACTAGCGTCAAGGCCGTACCGGTAATAAACTGGCGAATCGTATCAAGCTCTTTCACACGCGATACAATATCACCGACCTGCCATGAATCAAAATATTTAATCGACAAAGCGCTGATCTGGCGAAAAAGTTGACTGCCCAGCGTCACATCAATTTTATTCGTCGTATGAGTAAATAAATAGGACCGCAGTGCTGTCATCCAGGATTGAAAGAAACTGACAAAGAACATACCAAGCAGCAATACGTCGAGCGTATTAGAGCTATGATGAACTAGCACCTTGTCGATAATCACCTGCGTAAATAAGGGACTTGCCAAGCCAAAGAGTTGGAGCAAAAAAGACAGGGCAAGAACCTGAGCAAAAAAGCGCTTGTAACGCATAACGACAGGCAAGAACCAGGAAATGCCGAAGCTTCGTACCTTTTCCTTCAAGGCAAAGCGTTTGGCTAAAAGAACAATCTTGCCAGTCCAAACCGAGTAAAACTTTTCAATAGAAACAACAAATGGCTGCGGCTGACAAGGATCGGCAATAACGACCTTCTCGCCGTCAGTTTGAATCGCCACAGCATACTGCCCATTGGTCAACTCGACAATGGCGGGAAGGGGCAGTTTCGGAAAGACGGTCCGGTCTGGCTGCAATTCACGCGCTTTAAGGCTTAAATCTTTCGCCGCTCGCAGCAGCGTCACCATATCCATCCCGCTAGCTGATACGACATAAGCGCGGGCTAGCTGCTCTTTCTCTGCCGCTACACCCAGAATTTTTGCCGCAATTACCAAAGATTCGAGGGCTGTGTCAATGCGGCGCTGTGTTTGTTGCTGTTGTTGTGCCACCACGATTATCTCTCCCTCAAAGCTTCACTTTGATACTTGCGGAACGGATCCAAGAAGAACTCAATAATCCGTTTCTGGCGAATCTTAATTTCTGCTGCTACAGCCATGCCCGGTCCAAGTGGAACCTTTTCATCACTAACCAGAACTTTATCTTTGTCTAACGTCAAAAGAACACGATACTTTTGGTCTCGTTCCTTATCACGTTCGTCACTGATCGCATCAGGACTGATGTCACTGACAACGCCTTGCAGCGTGCCATATTTCTGGAAGTTAAAGGTATCTACTTTCACTTCAGCTTCTTGACCTACCTTGATGAACCCAATATCCTTATTGGCAACCCAAGCTTCTACCGCCAGTGTAGCATCATCAGGCACAATAATCATTAAAGGCTGTGCCGCTGTAACTACGCCGCCGACAGTATGTACAGCAAGCTGGCCAACGCGCCCGTCAACCGGGGCAACAATATGGGCCAGACGATTTTTTTCATCGGCTTTTTTCAGCTCCTCTGTATATTGCAGTAGCTGTTTACGATCTTCTGTTAGCTTCGTATCAGCTTCCTTATCATAAGTAGCCGACGCATTCGCCGAGCTATTACGGCTCACTTCCAAGGCTGCTTGATTTTTGGCAATTTCGCCGGTCTGCACAACAATGGACTGTTCGAGCTGCATCCGCTTCGCGCGATACTCTAAATACTGAAAATAAGAAACAGCATTTTGGCGATAGAGTGCTTCTGTTCTTACTTCCTGCTCTCTCGCAATTTGCAGTTGTTGATCATATTGATCGCGCATGGCGCGAGCTGCAGCCACGGAGGCGGCGCTTTGTTCAATATTCGACTGTGAAGCAGCTAAATGAGTCTGCCGCTCAACTAGCCAGCTCTGATACAGCGCTTGTTGCGCTGCTAAATCCTTCGGATCAAGATCAGGATTCGGCTGAACCACGAAGGGCTGACCAGTCTTTTGCGCTGTCAACCGAGCAATTTCGAGATTGAAAAAGGCAATTTGCTTACGAATATTAGCAAGATCGGCCTCGGAAATCGTACGGTCAAGATCAATGAGCACATCGCCCTTCTTAACGGTCTGTCCTTCCTTGACATGAATCTCTTTTACAACACCTTTATCTTCGGCCTGAATCGTTTTAACCTGGCCGATTGGTATAATCTTGCCATTGGCTACAGCCATTTCATCGACATGACCGAGAAACGACCATAATAACCCTACAGCTAATAACACCATAATAGAAATCATCACAACACGACCAACCGGCGACGGCGGTGTTTCCGTCACTTCCAGCACGGCCGGCAAAAACTCGGTTTCCGTGCTGCTCAATTGTTTTTCGTCGCTGGAGGTAAACCACTTTTTCATATTTTCGATCATATTATCCCTCTTGTTGTAAATATAAGTAATGGTATAATCCCTGAGCAGCCATCAACTGTTCGTGCGTTCCCGCCTCCACCATGCGACCATGATCAATCACAGCAATGGCATTGCAGCTTTGTACGGTCGATAAACGATGAGCGATCATAAAGAGTGTCCGTCCGGCACAAATCTGATCCAAGTTCTCCATAATAATCCGTTCGGACTCATAGTCAAGCGCACTTGTCGCTTCATCAAAAATCAAAATTCGAGGATTCGTAAGGAGCGCTCTGGCAATAGCTACCCGCTGGCGCTGACCGCCGGAAAGAGCTGTTCCCCGCTCACCTACTTTTGTATCATACCCTTCGGGCAATTCCAGAATAAATTCATGAGCGCCAGCGACCTTTGCGACTTGAATGACTTCAGCCATAGACGCGCTCGGGCGGCTTAAGGCAATGTTATCTCGCACACTGGAGTTAAACAGGTAATTTTCCTGCAATACTACACCGATCTGGCTACGCAGCCAATGCGGCGGCACTTGTGTAATATCATGACCGTCAATTAACACCCGGCCATTTTCTGGCGCATATAAGAACTGAATGAGCTTTGTTAAAGTACTCTTACCAGAACCAGACCGACCGACGATGCCAACCCGTGATCCCGGGGGCGCATGAAAGGAAATATCTTGCAGCACTGGCGGCAGATCAAGGCGATAGCGAAAGGACACTTTTTCAAAAGCCACATCGCCCTGCAAAGCCGGAGCATTAGGAGCAGCCGCCGCAAGAACCGGTTCGGCTCGGGTATTTAAAATATCGCCGATCCTTTCTAGCGCTAAAGCAGACTGTTGAAAATGCTGCCACATCCCAACCAGCGTCAAAATCGGTGAATTGGCCTGATTCGCCAACATTTGAAAGGCGATAAGCTGACCAAGAGTCATCGTGCCATCCATTACCATGTGACCGCCCATCCACAAAATACTAATCGAGGACAATACCTGCAGCACCGAAGCGCCGCTATTAACGCCAATACCAAGCTTGGCACTATGAAAGGTTCGTCCAACATACCGAGCGAGAAGTTGCTCCCAACGATGCACGAACTGTGGCTCTAAAGCCAAAGCTTTTACAGTTTGCATCCCAGTAACGGCTTCGACTAAAAAGGCATTGTTTTCCGCGCCAGCCTCCCAAACAGCTTCAATGCGCTTTTGAAAAATCGGCGTTGCCCATAGATTCAATAAGATATATAGGGGAATCACCGCTAGCGCCAACCATGTCAGCTTCACACTAAAGGTAAACATGACGGCAATAAAGACGACCGAGAAAAAAACATCAAGCACCACGGTAATGGCTGTACCTGTTAAAAACTCGCGGATACTAGCCAACGAGCCGACACGCATCATCGTATCGCCAACGCGGCGATGCTCAAAATACGGCAACGGTAATGCTGATAAATGACGAAATAGCCTTGACCCTAAAATTACATCAAGCTTATTCGTCGTATGGGTCAGCAGATAGGTTCGCAAGACATTTAAGATACATTGAAAACCACTAAGACCTACCAGGACAATAGCCAGTACGTCAAGCGTCGATAAACCGCCGCTGCCTAAGACCTTATCAATAATGACCTGCGTAAAGAGCGGCATCATCAAACCAAATAACTGCAGAAAAAAAGAAGCCGCTACTACTTCGATAAAGTAGCGCTTATAATGAAGAATAATCTGATAGAACCAGGCCAGATTGTATTTATGAATAATCCGTCGCCAATCAAAGGACTGCGTAAACAGAAGCAGCTTGCCTGTCCACTGAGCGCCAAACTCTTCTACCGGCATTGCATAAGGTTTTCCTACAGCCGGATCGGATAAAAATACATTTTGTTCATTATTCCAGCCGACCATGACATAACGTCCGTCCTTCATCTGGGCAATGGCCGGTACTGGCGTTTTCGGAAGATCCTCCAGTTTCACGGCAGCTACACGGCTATTAAATTTATAGCGTTTTACAAGAGGTGCCAAATTTTCCAAAGATAGTGTCCCAGAAAAACCCTGCTTAATTTCCTCTATTGTCACTGCCTGGCCCAAATGATTCAGTACCATTACCATACAGGCAAAAGCCGTTTCTTCCCGCGCTTTTGCATTCATTTCTTGTTCAGACATGCTTGTACCTCATTTTATCTTCGATTCAAACTCTTTTACTATTATGACAGAAAGCGGCAGGATGGTCAACGAATCCAACCAAAGTGTCAAAAAAAGATGGCACAGTTTTTGCTGTGCCATCTTTTAAAATAGACAGTAATTATATAGAAAAACTTATTTTTGAACCAGACTATAGGTCACGCCAGATGACGTTGCACTACTCTGCACCTTATACACATTGCCGCCAATGACAAAGCTATTCACACTTGTCGTATCATTCCAGTTCATCAGCGTCAGATTGGCGCCGCCTACATTCAAGGTTAAGTCACCAGCGGCAAAAGAAACGCCGACAGATGAAGCCGTAAGACCGCTGTCATAAAGCATAACCGAATCCGTCGCGCCTGAGAAAAAGACTTTATCATTGCCGTCATTTTTGCCGAACCAGTATACATCAGAGTTGCCTGCGGCCGTCGCCGGAGTCCCATCATTCATGCCCATTAAAGTATCATTGCCTGCTGCACCCCAAAGCTGGTCACTGGCGCCGCCTGCCTTCAGCACATTGTCGCCAGAGGTACCGCGGAGATAATCATGGCCATTGCCAATTGCATTCTGCACGCCACTAAACACCGTTGTATCATAAAGATTGATCGTCGTCGAAACAAGGACGCCAGTACCTACCGTAGAAACGGTATTGCCGCTGCCAATCAGATCGATCTTGCCAAGCTGCAAGGCATTGTCATAGCCAGTAACCGTATTATTGCCGCTAGCTTGTCCGCCAGTAACCAGAGTTCCCGCTTTTAAACCAGCAACATTTACACTGCCAGTCGCAGGATCTACAACTTTAATACTAAAGAATTGGCTGTTTTGATCTTTAAAGGTCAGGGTAGAATAATTCGTATCCTTAATATAAAGGCTGTCGGAGGCATTGCCCTTGGCAGTAATCGTCAGATAACCATTGCTATCAACGTCATACTGCAAGTCACTGGTATTCCAATTATATAGGTTGACTGTGTCTGTGGCCGCAATTCCACTAATTACATCTTGCCCATCACCAGTGCCAAACCAAAACATTTCACTAGCAAAACCGCCGCCAAGTAACGTATCATTGCCAGCAGCGCCCCATAACTGATCGCCTGCCGCTGCCGTTAGTGTATTAACAGCGCTATTGCCGCGCACATAGCCGTTCCCGCCGCCAGTAGCATTGTTTACGCCCATAAAGTGTGCCGTATCAAAGAGATTGATCGTAGCGGCGGCACTGCCAGCAACTGTGGCAGCGGCACGATCCTGAGCAATATAAATATTGCCCTCGCTGTAATTTGCACCACCGGAAGCGCCAGTAATACCATCATTGGCACTCACATGAAACTGCTTACCGTCGGCAGTGGTAAAAACAGGCCCGATACCAGAGGTACTCCAATGACTTAAAGACCCCAGATTCAAAGAATCTGTCGTATCGCCAGCGAAGGTTACCAATACATTGCCATCCTTTGTTGTGACTTGTACATCACTTCGATTGACATTATAGAGATTGATTGTATCAGCAGGATTCAAGGTAGGCGTAACCGTGCCCCAATTAGAAATCGTTGCCGTCGCCGCCGAATCCTGACCATCGCCGCGGCCAAACCAAATCCGTACAGGACCTCCCCCTGCAGTTAACGTATCATTACCGCCAATTCCGCCCCAAAGATCGGCAGGCCCCGCAGCAATAATAATATTATCCTGACTGTCGCCGCGTAGGTAATCTCTGCCTGAAACACTAGCAGTGCCAATAATATTTTGAATTCCGCTAAACTGCGTCGTATCAAAAAGATTAATCGTAACAGACTGGCCAGCGCTGTTAGCATTCACCGTATTATTGGTGCCGGAAGCGCTGATAAGACCTGTGGCGACTTTCGGATCATAAGCAATCACATTATTGCCGCCGCTACTTGGCAAAAGCGGCGACACGATAGTCCCACTAGCTAATTTAATTTGAGGTGCGCCAGTTTTACCAGTAGCGTCTGTAGCACGATTAAAATAGTTGGTAATCGTCACACTGGCTCCCGTCGCACCGAAAGTAATCATCAAGTCAGTTCCGGAAGTACCTGATCTGGTGTAGGTCACATTATCCGCCGTCGCATCATAAAGATAGACCATATCGCCGCCATTTACTTTATAGTTGATAACATCATGGCCATCGCCAGAACCGAACCAATAGGTCGTGGAACCAACAACAGCCGCTCCGCTCGCATCTAGGGTATCATTGCCAGCACCGCCCCAGAGTTGATCGCCGGAAGTAGCGCCAGTAACTTGTATCAAATTATTGCCGTTGTCGCCCCGTAAATAGTTGCCATGATGATTACTGCTATCGGTAATATTTTCAAAGCCGCTAAAGATCGATCCTGACAAATTGATGGACTGTCCATCAGCAGGCGCTTTATTAATCAACGTATTATTGTCAGAGTTAATATCACCAGCGATGACCTTCGTTGCACTGCTCGGATTGGCCAAGTCTAATAACGTATTTTGCCTGAGACCTACATTAATATAGCCATCTATTATATTCTGCAACATTCTAGCGCCATCATCATTGACGGCTACGTAACCGCTTAAAGCTGTTCCCGTCGCGTCATTAAGGGTTGACAAATTAAACGATTTAGCAGCGAGATATTCGTATCTCGCGATACCGGCAAGCGCTACGGTCTGACCCGTAGCCCCGACATGAATAATGAGGTCCTCGCCATTTGACGAATAAGTAAGATCCTCAGCCTTTACATTGATTTGAATGACATTACTTGGAATACCCCCATCTGGGGCAACAGCTATTGTACCACCTATCGTATCATTGCCATCACCGGCATTTATGATAATCTTGTCTCTGCCGGCTCGGTCAGCAACGTTCCCAGCCGCCAGTACATATAAATCATTGCCAAGACCGCCCACCAAGGTATCGCCAATCGTCTGTCCGGCAGGTGAAGGCGCCGAAACCAAGGTATCAGCGCCAGCGCCGCCATAAATAATCAACGTCGAGTAATTATCGCTGTAAAATTCTCTAAAGTAGTCATTGCCAGCACCACCGTAGACAGTGAGCGTTTGTCCCGAAAGGCCACCTGAATTGGTAACATAAAAGGTATCGCCGCCGTTGGTTAGATAAATAGACTCTTGCATGGCAACCGTAGCTCCTGCTGGTGCATTCCTAAAATTATAAGTATAAGTTCCCCCTGGCAGAGTTGCCGTATATACACTCTTCGTTACATCAATATTAGCCATTTACCAAAACACACTCCCTTATTTTCTCTTCTATTATAACTGGTTATTTATTTCTGAACCAGATTATAGGTCATACTGGAGCCTGCCCCGGAGCTTTGCACTTTGTAAGCGCTGCCGCCAATCAGGAAAGTATTGACGCTTGTCGCCGTACTGGTTCCCGCATTGGCAATATCATAGGTATAAGTTTGTCGAGGCTGCGTAGTTATATAAGTGCTTGCCGTTACATCTATAGTTGCCATGTATCAGATTCCTCCCTAGATGCTCTTCAATCCCTAAAAATACCAAAATTCGTTCTGACGTTTTTACTTTACTATATATGTCAACAATATACTAGGGGTTATCCTGCTGACTTTTTTAGGTCAAAGGGCTTTAAGCTAAAAAACAAATAGCATTGAAACTAAAAAAGCTCACTGCTACAATGCTATGATGTTTGCTTTATTTTCTTATTCCAACTATTGACATTGAGCCTTTTGTATACAAAAGAGTACCGTCTTTCGGCTGTACCTCTCGATTTGTTTGCAGTTTTGTTTTAATTATTTCTGAGCCAAGCTGTAAGAAGTGCTATCCATTTTTAATTTGTAAGTGCTACCGCTAATCTAAAAAGTATCCACGCTTGTCACATTCATAAGAATCAACTTCTTATACACAAAAAAGGTGCAATCTCGAAAGATTGCACCTTTTTATAAGTTGTCTTCACTTTAAAGCAAGGCTTATTTCTGAACCAAGCTGTAAGTCGAACCAGAAGCAGTTGTAGTCTGTTTAACAGTGTACAGGTTGCCACCGAGATTGAAGGTATTTACGCTAGTGGAAGCATTCCAACCTTGGATGCTCAACGTACCGCCACCGATTGTCAAGTTCAGAGCGCCGTTTGTATCAACAGCTACGCCAACATTGGAAGCGCTGAGACCGGAATCATAAAGCATAACCGTATCGGTAGTCTGCGAATTGAAAATCTTATCGCTGCCGTCATTAGCGCCGAACCAGTAAGTATCATTGCCTGCAGCATTACCCATCAGAGTATCATTGCCGCCTGCGCCCCACAACTGATCGCCAGCACCGCCAGCAGTCAACACGTTACTATCGGAAGTACCACGGAGGTAAGAAGTGCCAGCACCAGTTGCATTCTGTACTCCAGTGAACTTCGTTGTATCATAAAGGTTAATTGTCGTACCTGCAACACCAACTACAGTGTTACCTGTGCCGCCAAGAGCAATTGTGCCTAATTGCAAGCTGTTAGCATAACCAGTTACGGTATGGTTGCCAGTACCGCCAACAACGATAGCATTCTGTTTTGCACCAGCTACGCTAATAGCAGCTGTTGAGCTGTCGTCAGCTACATAAGCCTGGAATGCTTTACCCGTCTGATCAAGGAAGGTCAGGTTGTTGTAAGTGCCACCAGTAACAGTCAAGCTGTCAGCTGTGTTGCCAGCAATGGAAACTTTCAAATTGCCACTAGCATCAAGCGCATAGCTCAATTGGCTAGCATTTACATTGTAAAGGTTAATTGTATCAGATGTTACAGCAGTAGCTCCGGTAATTTTATCATTGCCATCGCCTGCACCGAACCAGAACGTATCGCCACCAGCAACGGAAGCAACCAAGGTATCGTTGCCGCCAACGCCACCCCAAAGCTGATCAGCCGTACCAGCAGTCAAGGTATTATTTGCACTGTTACCGCGAACATAGCCAGCACCACCGCCAGTAGCTGTGTTTACATTGACAAATTGCGTCGTATCATACAAGTTGATCGTAGCTTTAGCTGCGCCTGTTACATTTGCAGCAGCAGCAGTACCAACGACTAAGTCGCCTGCAGTATATGCGATAGCGCCTGCGCCTGTATCAATGCTGAATACTTTTCCGTCAGCTGATTTAAATTTGCCAGTGCTGGTTGCCACTGTGAGCGAATCAGTTGTATCACCTTGAGCTCCTACAACAAGACCTGCAGCAGTTGCGGTAGCCGTTACAGCACTGCGATTAATATTGTAGAGATTGATTGTATCAGTAGCACCGCTGCCTTGCAGCACATCGTTGCTATCGCCTTTACCAAACCAGAAAACATTGTTAGTGCCAGCACTTACGAGCGTATCGTTACCAGCCGCGCCGCCCCAGATATTTGCACCGCCTGTAGCACCTGCAGTGATCGTGTTGTTAGCGCTGTCGCCGCGCAGATAATCACCTGCAACGTTACTGCCGACAATTTTCTGAATACCAGTAAATTGCGTTGTATCATAAAGGTTAATCGTTACAGACTGCGTAACGCCTGCAGCGCTAATCGTATTGCCAGTACCTTGGCCAGCGATTACGCCATAATTTTTCGTAGGATCATAAGCAAAAGTATTATTTCCTGCAGCATTAGCAATCGTTGGAGTTACAACAGTACCATTAGCCAATTTAATCTGCGGTGCAGATGCTTGGCCAGTAGTAGCAGTGGAAGAGGCAAAATAGCCTTTGATTGTCAGAGTTGCACCAGTAGAACCAACTGTTACAAGAAGATCAGTTCCACTTGTACCTGTTCTCTGATAAGAAACGTTGCTTGCAGTGCCGTCATAGAGGAAAACACTATCGCCTGCGGCTGTGTTTTGTACAACGTCAGCGCCATCGTTTGCGCCGAACCAATAAGTTTCGCCGCCTTTGGTTGCACCATCTAATGTATCGTTACCAGCGCCGCCCCACAACTGATCATTAATAGCGCCTGTAATCGTATTATTCGTGCTGTCGCCACGGAGATAGTTTGCACCGCCAGTGCTGCTATCTGTAATATTATTGAAACCGCTATAAATTGAACCAGTAAGGTTGACTGATTTGCCTGTAGCAGCGCCAGTAAGGTTTAAAGTTTCTCCTACACCAGTACCAACGATTTTCGTTGTAGTCGTTGCATCAGCAGCAAGATCATAAGAAACTGTTGCATTATCAGCGTTTACCAAGTTAGTACTACCTGCTGTAGCAGTACCAGCAGCAGCAAGTCCAACAAGCGAGCCAGTCAAAGATGCACCATTCACGTCTTTGAGATTAGCTAGATCGAAAGCAGAACCAAGAACGCCAGCAAGTTTTACAACTTGTCCAGTGCTACCAACTTTGATAAGCAAATCAGTGCCGCTAGCAGTATAGGAAAGATTGCTGGAAGCTACATTAAATTGGATGGTTGCATTGTTTTTAACTGCTGCGCTATTATCAAAGCCAGTGATGGTATCATTGCCATCGCCAGAATTGATGATGATTAATTCTTTACCATTAGCTGCAAGAGTCGCAGCAATATTATAAGTATCATTACCAGCGCCGCCAACTAAAGTATCGCCGCCATTTGCACCGCTAGTGAAAGTATCAGCGCCAGCGCCGCCATAAGCAAGCATTGTAGCAGCTGCAGTTGCGGAGTTTGTGAAGGTATCATTACCAGCACCGCCATAAACAGTAACAACGTTGCCTGCTGTAGAAGCAGCATTATCAGTAAAGGTGTTGCCGCCGTCTGTCAGGTAAACTGTCTGAGCAGTTTTAGAAGTCGCTTTGTAGTCATAAGTATCGCCAGGTACTTTGGCAACATATACGCCAGTTGAATTGTCAATGTTTTGTGTAGCCATTATAAATTTCCCCCTTGATTTTGGTTTCTTTTTTTCTGCTAAAGCTTGTCCCAGTTATGAATTATAAATAAATAGCATGGTATCATACTATTATTTTTGTTTTTTCTGTAAACATTCCCCCTTGTTGGAAACAGAGGTAGATTCACTGCAAAAAAAGGCTGGAAAAATCCACTACAGATACAAGTATACTATACCTCTAATAGAAAATAAAGTAATAAATCTGCAATTTTCCCCACTTTTTGCAAAGAAATCTAAATCTGGCTCGCTACGATTCCGCATATTTGCACACTGTCAGATCCCCGGCTGAGAGTGGGCAAATCCTAGTGGCGTCGGCGTTAAGGGTAATATTTCTACGCCAAGCAGGTTTTTCCTGCCTCCTTGGTAAAATCTTCACACTTTTTTATACAAAAAATTTTTATTATACAAAAACTGTTGCATTTTCATCTCAATTTTTTTCTTCCCGCCAACCCCAAATAAAATAAGGCGCGTCAGGCCCTGTCTGAAACAACAGGTCAATAATGCTTACGTAATGATCGAAAGGCGGATAAAACTGATCATATTCGGGATAGCCTGAATAATCCTTATAAATGAGTTCTACGCCGCGTTTGTCGAATTCAGCAGGATCAATGTAATCCTGCGCCGCTGGACCGGATACATATACAGAGGCTTTTGACTTATCCATAAGATCAAGGAGTTTTTCCAGCTTCTTGCCTTGTAGGTCATAGTCGCGCACATGTTTATATTCTACGGAAATACCGAGAAACTCTTTGGCAATATGGCGGATCAGGTATTGGTCAAGCTCTGACAGATACGTCCACTTTGCTTCGCAGTAAACATATTCAAAAAAATCTTTGTAACGAGAAAAGTAGGGCGCTTTCCGATAGGCTTGACAGATTTTCGCCCAGTGATTGGCCTGCCAGCTATCGTCTTTTAGCTTGACTTCATCAATGGCTCGCGTCAAATCATAACCTACGGGCAGCGTAATCCAGGATGCTCCCCGTTCCATCTTAATTTTGTTACGGTTGCGCCAGTCATTTTTCGTATATTGCACATCGTCATAGACGACAAGAAGATCCACATCGTGGATCATATCAAAATAGCCTTTCCAAGGCAGATAATCCGATTGGAGAGCAACAAGTTTCATGAGTACGAAATGGCTCCTTTCTCTTTTGCTATGGTCCAGGCCTTCATAAGCCGCTCCAGACCGTCCTCTAAAGTAACAGTCGGCTGCCAGCCTAGCTTGGCTTTGGCCAGAGAAATATCTAAGATATTGATAGGTACATCTTGTCGCCGCCCTGGCGTAAAACGCACCTGAGCCTTCACGCCAGCGACGGTTTCTAACAGTTGCAGCAACTCACATAGGGAATAGCCAATACCACTACCAATATTAAAAATTTTCTCAGGTCCCTCATACTGCATCATCGCCAGGGCCGCTTTGGCCACATCGTCGGCATAGACAAAGTCTCTGACGACAGAGCCGTCGCCCCAAATTTCAATGGGCTGACCTGCTAACAGCCTCGCCGCAAAAGCGGCGACAGCTCCCTGGGGTTTCGCTGGATTTTGCCCTTCGCCATAGGGATTAGCCAAACGCATACACGCATAGTCAACGCCATAGAGATGATGATAGAGTTGGAGATATTTTTCAATTGCCAGCTTATGAACACCATAGGCGCAGATAGGGTTTGTCGGCGCTGTCTCGGGGATCGGCTCGTCACCGGCAAGACCATAGACCGATCCGCCTGACGATACAAAGAAGACTTTCTTTACGCCCTGTTGGCGACAAGCCTCCAGCAGTTGCATTGTCGGCAGTACATTATCTTTGATCTGCTTGACGCCATCCTCATCAGCAGGTAAAGCGGTACAGATCAAATGAAAGACCCAATCAAATCCCGCCACAAGGGAAGAAAAATCAGCTTCTACCGTAAAATCGCCCTGCAAATACTGAATCGGGCTGTTTTTCCGATAGCCGCGGCGCAGCTTGGGCAAGGTGCGCTCATATGTGACGACTTCATGACCTCTTTGCAAAAGTTCCGCTACAATGGCCGAGCCGACAAAGCCGCTACCACCTAGTACAAGACATTTCAAGCAGAGCTACCCCCTTTCCTGATAGGAAAGCACAGCAGCTGTCAATTGGGCAACACTAGCAAGAGCCGTCACTTCTTCATCACTGAATTCCATGGCAAAGGCTTCCTCGAGTCCGGCAATAATGCGTAGCTGCGCCAAAGAATCCCAAGCCGCTTCTGTATCATGACTGGCTTGCGCCGTAAGCTCTGTTACCGATTTTTGCAGCGCGGCCGCCACAATCTGACACACGGCCCCTTGTACTGCTTCCTGATTCATGGCCTTCATGGTCTTCCTCCTTCTTCTTCCCACTGCAACATAATATGGGGAATGACTTGTTCTGTCCGCTCGTGACTCGTCAGGCTGAAAATACCGTCTTTCTTGGCGCTAAAGCCTTGCTTTGGCCAAAAATCAGCAACCTGACTATTTTTCGCGGTAGGCACGTAAGCAGCCTCCCAATCGGTCACTAACCAATCGGTTTCGATCCGCTGCGCAGCGGCCTGCCACAAGGCCGTTTCCACTTGGCGTCCCAAGATACGGCAGCTTAGCAAAAAGTTTAGAATTTTCGCCTTGTTTCCGTCTCGCTCAACTAACAAAACGCCAGTCAGACCTAGATCACCAAAGCAGTCAGCCACGCGGCCATACAAAACAAAATAACGGTCAGGCTCGTTGATAAAGCCTAGAATCTCGCTTTCAGCATACCGTTTTGTCGTCAGATTAAATTGATTTGTCTTTTGCGTAAGCTGAGCAATGCGTGCCGCCTGTTCGGCTGTAGCTCGTCCCAGAGTCAGCGTCGTTTGCAGTGATAAGAGGTATTCGCTAAGATCCTGATAGCGCTGTTTTTTCGCCTGCCGCGCTTGTTCGGCTTGATAGAGCTTGGCCCGATTTTGATCTTCCTGACTTACGGCAAAGTTCGTAAACAAATGATCTTTCTGTAATAGCGCTGGGTAGGCAGCCAATTTTTTCGGCACTTGCAATGTCAGCACCTCTGGGCAAAGCTCGGCCACCAGGGAACATTCGACAGGATTATCGTCGACAAAGACACAACTAGCCAGACCAATATTGAGCTGCTCGGCTAGGCGCTTCACATTAGTCGCCTTATCCTCCCAGTTGATCTGCCATGCCGCTAGATGCTCTCGCTTAATCAGGCAGTACGGGTGATTATCCATGACCTCCCATACATCAGCCGCGTTATTTTTACTGCAAAGAGCCAGCATAACGCCCCGTTTCGCCAAAGCAAGTATTGTCTTTTGAAATTCATAATAGGCCTTACCAGGATAGGTATTACGGTCAAGTTGTATGCCACTGAGGCCCTCTTCCCCTACAACGCCGCCCCAGAGCGTATTATCGCAGTCAAGGATGAGGCATTTTTTTGCCCGTCCTGTCAGAGCCTTGATAAAGGGAGCAATCTCGCTAGCATATTCAGCTAAAAAAGCGGGACGGAGTGGCGAAGCAAACATAAGCCAGTTCCGTTCATCAATGGCCGCCTGCCAGCCCGTTCGCCGCATCAAGCGATTCCAATCAATCAAATAAAACTGGGCGCTGTGCTGGGCTACATAGTCTTTAAGAAAAGCATTAAGCCCTTCAATTTTTTCGGTTAAGGAGAGTTCTCCCTTCAGCGGAACAGACTCTTCATCAGGCGGCAGTAAAAACGTATGAATAAGGACAGGCGCGGTGGTCTGCTCACTAATCGCCGCAAGAACATTTTTCAGATAATCTTGAACGCCGCGGCTATCCCAGCCGGGAAGATTCCAGTCACTGTCAATCTGATCAAGCAGGAGCGTTAATACGACAATTTCTTTTTCGCCCGCGGGAACAGGCTCCCAGCCTGCTAAAATATCCTGGGGCAATGAATTATAGCCGCTTAGTGTAACAACAGGACGTAGTTCCGCAGAATAAAGCTGATAGGCTAAAAAATCCTCCAGACTTTCGATCGTATAATTGCGCAGTAGCCGAATATGAACAGGCGGGAAAGCCGCCGCTGCCTCCTTTTGACTGCGAAGGGTTTCTAACATTTCTTGATAAGTGGGCTGCACGCGTCTCCCTCCTTTATAAAAAGTTTTTTGCCAAGCGACTGCTAAAGGGCGCCGCCGTATTGCCAACGGCCGTATAGACGCTCCCTTTAGCGGGAGCTTCCAGCACGAGAGCGCCAGCGCCGATGAGCGCGTCATCGCCCACAGTCAGTCGATGCTTAATGGTAGAATTCATGCCTAAAAACACACGATTTCCCACAACTACATGGCCGCCGATCACAGCGTGAGACGCTATAAATATGTAGTCGCCAAGCGTAGAGTGATGACTCACATTAGCGCCAGAGCAAATAATCACGCCATTGCCAATAGTGGCAAAGGGTTGAATCACAGCCTGCTCCATAATCAGGCAGTTGTCGCCAGGGACAAACCCCTGCCAAACAACAGCGCTTGGCGCCATATAAGAGGCCAGACGATAGCCTTTTGCTCTCGCTACGGTGCATTTGGCCTCACGGCCTTTATTCAAATTTTGAAAGCCAATAGCAATAAAGAGAGCAACGGAATCTGGTGGATAGACTGTTTCAAGGTCTTCGAAAGCAATGACAGGCTTTCCCTGAAAGGAGTCTGTCGTTACATAAGCGCGGTCCACCGTAAAGGCCACGACTTCATACTCTTCACTTTGCGTGAAAAAATAGGCTGCCAATTCCGCAAAATCGTGAATGCCGAAAATAACGAGAGGTCGTTTGCCATTCATAGCTGCCGCCTCCTAAAGCTGTGCTTCCAGATACAAGCTATTTGAAAGCTCAGGATAGGCGATCCCCATCGTAAAGAACGCCTTGATAATCTCTTCCGAAAAAGCGAGTTCTTTCATTTGGCCTGTTGTAATCGGTTTTAATAAGATGCCCTCGGTCGTTTTGACCGTAAGACCGGCCGCTTCGACGAGCGAACGGATCGCTGCTAAATCGAAATAACGTCGGTGACCGAAGCCGCGGTCATAGTCACTAAGCTGATATAAGTCAGGCAACATTCCCGCTTCATGGCCAATCTGCCGATGCAGCGAAGTGGCATTTGGCACGGCAATAAACAGCGTGCCCCCTGGCGCTAAAAAGTTCACATAACGTTTCACCAAGGCCAAAGGATCTTCCACATGCTCTAAGATAAAGCCCATTTCGATGGCGTCGACCTTCTGACCGGGATCAAATTCTTCAAACCAAGCGTGTACTGTTGTCATGGTATCAGCCAACGTCACTTCCTGACGCACCTTTTCCAGCATTTGCTCCGAGCCGTCAACAATCCAATATTTCTCTAATTTCTTACCTAGCTTGGCAACAACCGATTGATTGACTGCCGTATAGCCTACGCCAAGACTCACTAGCGTCTTATAGTCTTTTGCTAAAAACCGCGCCATCATGCGCTCCGAAAACCATTGGCAAGTGCGCATGCATTCATCATAATAAGGACCAGCCGCGCCATAAGCGCCGCAGAGTGCATCAAGTTCATTCATGAGAATCACCTCGCTGATAGATTTTGCGAATCAAATACTGGGGTCTGCCTTTTGTCTCGGCAAAAACCTTGGCAAGATAGAGTCCCACAATTCCCACAAAGAGAATAATCAATCCGCCTAAAAACCATAAAGAAACCATAATCGACGCATAGCCGATCAAAATATAGTCAGGATAAAGCAGCTTGCGAACAAGCATTGCTGTCCCCATCACACCCGCAAGCGCTGATATGAGGATACCTAGTGTAAAAATAAGTTGCAGCGGATAGGCCGTAAAGGAAGTAATAGCATTAATCAGCAAACTTACTTTCTTGGTCAGTGTATAGCTTGATACCGTCCGCATCCGTTCTTTCGTAACAAAAAAAGCTTCTTGACGAAAGCCCGTCCAGGCATAATTGCCTGCCAGAAACAAATTGTTATCAGTCAGAGTGCCAAGTGCCGTCACGTAATCAGCCGTCATCAACCGAACTGTGCAAATATTGGCGGGAATTTTCACTTCTGACATTTTATTAAACAGTCGGTAAAATAGACCGCCGGAGACGCGCCGTCCTACCGTACCGGCCCGTTCTTCCTGAACGCCGTAGACCACATCGACTTGATTTTCCTGCAGGCGCTCATGAAAAGGCAGCAGCCATTCCGGCGAGTCTTCTAAGTCAACATCAATCAAGAAAATAAGACGGCCTTTCGCGGTGCGTAGCCCCGCTAAAGCAGCTGGATGATGACCGAAATTTCGCGACAATTCTACTAGCTTAACCTTGGGGTCGCGAGCTACTAGTTCTTTCGCTAAAGCGCCAGATTCATCAGGCGAGCCGTCATCGACAAAAATAAGCTCATAATTGTCCGTGAGCTGCTGTACAGCAGCAGTCATTCGTTGATAAAACTCGGGCAAGAAAGCAGTTGAGCAATATAAGGTGCTCACAATGCTAATTTCAATCTCGAAATATCTCTCGTCCAATGTATCTGCTCCTTTCTGTCCGTATGATCAAACTTATTAGGGCGTAAATGGCTTCCACACTTCAAGTGGTGTATTGATATAAGGAATCATTACGGTTCCTAAATACTCGTATTGAGTCGGAAAAGCTAGCCCTGCTCCCTGAAGTAACTCCGTTGCTTTTGCCTTATTTCCTCGCAGCAAAACAAAGGCATGTCTTGTTCTATCGACGCCGGCTCCTTGTAAAGAATGTAGATTGCGATAGGCCATTGATGGTACATCAAAATACCAGGCAATGCCTGGGGAACGTCCTCCCATGGCATACACAATCCCAGGCATGTCAAATAACCCGAGTAAATCATCACCTTGTTGATAACCGCCCTCTTGCAAGATCTGCCGCAAGTTAACCAGAAATTTCTGACGTTCTGGATCAAGCAGGAGTAAACTATCGCCCACTTTTACTGGTTCACTTTGTTTTAGCAAGGAAGGTGCTAGTCCGTTTGCAAAGTACTGATTGCCATAAGGATGTAGCACATAACCATAGAAAAATTGACTAGTTAAGACCAGACTGAGTCCAAGCATACTAAAGCGTAAAAAAGAAAGAGTCTTTTGTTTCCCGCTTACTTGCGCTGCAAGTAGTAGCAGAAAAGCAACCCAGCCGCTGCTACCAAAAACCAGGTTTAACACGAGCGGATTCGTCGTCCCAATCGCCCCTAAAAAAGGAAAACAAAATAGTAATGCAAGAATCCCTTTCTGTTTGACCCCGCTTCGGGCAAGCTGACAAATAGCTATACAAGCAAAAGCAAGAAAAAAATCGAGCGAGTGCCCAGAAAAAGCCAGCCAGATTGTATTTTTATAAGCCTGATCATACCATGCCTCACCGAGGAACACAACCCATACAAGTCGGCTAAGCCAGGTACTCGGAGCTGTCTTAGCAGGCCACTGTCTGTGGCAAAACAGCACGAGTCCCTGAAGTACAATAGCAATCCCATACTTTGTAGCAGTCGCTGCCGCTAAGCCTGCCAGATCACGCGCATAGTGATATAGGATCTGAGTCATGCCAACTGGCGAGGAGACTATACTCATATTGATTGTCATCATATGCCGCCACTCGCCAAAAGGCTGTACAAATACAAAATAAGCAACGGCAGAACCAAAAATCCAGCCACCTAAACACAGTGCCGCGATCATTTTCTGCCGCCATGAGATTCCTGGCATCACGGGCAAAAGCATTGACAGTAGCAGCAGCATCACAAAGGAAGAACCAAATTTAACAAAGAAAAGGCCTTCTACTAAACAGGCAATACATAGCCAGCCTGCCAGCCAGCTTTTTAAAGCGATCTTTTCTCCACGCCGAAAAAAATAGAATAAAATCCCATAAACAGCAAGAGATAAGAGAAAAGTCAAAAAGTTATATGACCAAGCAACCGGTGATATGGCGTAAGTTTGAAGAATACTCAAAAACAAGAGCGCTAGAACCGCCAAACGGTCTGTTCTTGACAACGAAAGATCTTTTAGTAATGGCAGTAAAGAAGCAGCCCATAGACTGGCGGCGACACCCGTAGCCAGGAGCACAGACAAGCGCATCAACGTGATTTGATGCTGCAAGATCATCAATAAAAAACTTCCCGGAAGATGATACAGTGAAATGGCATTGCGCAAATCTTCGGGATAGGCATAATGCAAGTAGTAAAAGCCTTCATCAGTAAAATCAAAGCCTCTATTTAGAAAAAAGAGTGCGGCCCCGCCTGCTACCACAGCCAAAAGAACTGTAAAGTATGTGGATGTTTTTGTAAGATCCAGTCTCATGAAGCGCCTCCTGATTGCTTGTTCTGCCAACTTTCCCATCCTAATACGACGACAGTTTTTACGAACAGATACAAAAGAAAAAGCATCTGATTCCAGAAAGAAAGATAGCTTCTCTTCCAAAGACGCCAATCATTGTAAAGGGAACAGCGTTTGGCCCAAAAGGGAACATTCTGGCGCTTAACTTGCCAGCCCCGGCAATGATACGCCTGAACTGATGGTACATAAAAAATCTGATACCCAGCTCTACGCAACCGTAAAGAGAGATCAATATCTTCTTTATACATAAAGAAGGTCTCATCAAAAACTTCCCTGCCTCGTAATAAAACAGACTGAAGAGCTGCCCGTCGACAAAACATAAAAGCGCCGCAACAAGCAGGGATTTCCTCGAGCTTTACTGGCATTTCCGTGACAGGTCGCCCTTGCAAACGATCATAAAATCTGCCATAAGCTGTGACAAAAATACCTGTTGAATCAAGCTGCTCTGACGGACGCCGGTTCCGAAAATCATAGCCGAGTAAAGCGCCGCTAACAGCGCCGCATTCAGCAGATTGCGGCGCCTCCATAAACCGGATGGCTGCTTCGAGTGTATCTTCACGACAAAATGCATCAGGATTTAAAAAAAGTACATATTCAATGTCATCCTGAAGCATAGCAAATGCTTGATTATTAGCTGCTGCATAACCGATATTTCCTTCACAAAGAAAAAGTTCTGCCAGGCAGACGCCGGCAGCAGCCAGTGACGGAACTTCTTTTGAGCCGCTGTCAGCAATAAGAATCTGCTCTGGTAAAACCGTTCCCACGGCAATTGATTGCAAACATTGATCTAAGTGGGCTTGGCTGTTATGGGTAACAATAATAACAGCCACTTTTTTATGAGTGTGAACAGAGTTGCAGGAATTGGAGTAGTTTATTTTCATCATAATGATATCCTCGGCAGTCCTCTGTCTTATATTTGCAAATCAAAGAATGGCAAGGAGCACATTCCGCCTTTGTCGCAAATATAAGAGACCGACTTTTTTTACATGCAAAGAAATGGCGTGAACTAACATCACAATCTCGCGTTGAACCATAAAAAGCAATCTGGTTGCAGTCAACAATAGCGGCGAAGTGTGATGACCAGGAATCTATGCCACATAAAGCTAGAGATTTTTCAAAAATTGGCCGCCATTGTTTGGGTGAATAGTTTTCTAAAATATGTCCATCACAAGCAGAAATAACTAGGTCACTTTTCCCACCAATTTGTACAACTGCATACCCTGCCTGATGAAGTGATTTGATCAAAGCTTCGATCAGTTCAGCTGGCAAAGATTTCAGCTTCCAGCCGCCATGGGGGTGAAGCAACACGACTGGTTTTTTGTACTTTTGTAGGTGCACTTCGGCTTGTTGATAGGCCGCTTCTTCATATACAGGCAATAGCGGCGTAATCACGGTATCAATCGGCACTTCTAAAGAACAAAACATATTTTCTACTATATTCAGGCCAATTTCATTGAAATTATTGCTAGGATGACTCCCCACGATATAGCGTGAGGCATCCTCGCGCTGTGTCACAAGATTACAGGCCTCACGATATTTAGGATAGGTCTCTGCTGCTGGTGGAACAGGTACAGCAACAGGCTCTACATCATAGTCAGTTACAAAATCTTGCACCCATGAAATTAAAGTTTCCGCCACATGAAACCGCAATTTTCGCCCCATTCTTGTTGCTTGCTGCGCAATTTGAATGCCTAAAATCACATCTCCGCGGTGGAACGGACAAACAAACTCGAACCAATTTCGCCATGGTTTTGTTGTACGCGGCGGAAATGCCAAGGTCATATTTTCGTTTTCTAGTGATAAATTGGGACTATAGAAAGGATCATGCTGTAACAATTCTCCATAACGCCGTACCATAACATTTCTTTCCCGACAGTAACGCTCTTTTTGCTCTTTTGTTACATCTTGACCACGGCTGACTGACTCTAGATGATACAGTTGGGCGAAAGGCGTATATACCACTT
This sequence comes from Pelorhabdus sp. sgz311002, assembly GCF_056134285.1. Taxonomy (NCBI): domain Bacteria; kingdom Bacillati; phylum Bacillota; class Negativicutes; order Selenomonadales; family Sporomusaceae; genus Pelorhabdus; species Pelorhabdus sp. sgz311002. The sequence continues at coordinate 185,300 of NZ_JBWBCL010000002.1, forward strand.
CATAACCGCTTTGCCTTACTTTCAGACAGAAATCTACATCATTATAACTGACTGCCAGTTCCTGTTCGTCGAGGCCGCCAACTTTTTCATAAATATCACGAGTGGTCAGTAAGCAGGCCCCGGTCACAGCGGAAACGGAACGAGCTAGTTGCAATTGGCCAAAATAGCCGACAGATTGCCGCGGCTGATGGCGGCAATTATGACTTGCTACGCCATAAATTCCTAAAACAACGCCGCCATGCTGCAGCGTATTGTTGCCATAATAAAGCTTTGCTCCGACCGCACCAACATTGTCTTTTTCAGCCTGATATACAAGCTCTTGCAGCCACGTATCATGAATGACCTCAATATCATTATTTAAGAGGCATATATATTTTCCCTTTGCCGCCTTGACCGCTTCATTATTCAGTCGAGAATAATTAAACGGGCCAGGCACAGCAAGAATCGTCACGTTGACTTCTTGTTGCAATGCTTCAAAATAGCGCTTTGTTTCTGCTTTTTGACTGTCATTATCAACAATGATAATTTCTATCGCTTCATACTGCGTGCGTTTTAATAGCCCCTCGACACAGTTCTTCAATATTTCAACCCGATCCCGCGTAGGAATAATGATCGAAACAAGTGGTAGCGGCTTAGTTATTTCGCCGCTAATATGCCAACAGCCAGGAAAGGATTCTACAGGGTCAATGGTTACTTGTTTATGTCGCCGCTCAAAAGCCTCTGTTAAGGCTTTATAAGCAGAATCATCGGAAATATGATGATTGTCCGTAGAAAAAGTATGATTTCCCTGGAAAATCCGCCAATGATACAAAACGTGAGGAATATGACTGATTCGCTCAGCATGGGTATGCTCTAAAAATCGCAAAGCAAGATCATAGTCCTGACTTCCTTCAAAACCGGCACGAAAACCACCAATTTTTTTAATAATTTCCATGCGGTAAACCCCAAGATGAGCTACAAAGTTTTGCGATTCAAACAATACTTCATTCCAGTCTGATTTGAAATAAGGATCATAGCGTTCATCATTTGCGTTAATTTTGTCTTCATCGGAATAAATCAGATCAACCTCATTGCTACGTTGATTAATTTCATGTGCAACCATAAATAAGGCATGCGATGGCAATAAATCATCATGATCCATCAATACAGCAAATTCACCTTGTGCTATAGCTAATGCCGAATTGCTGGCACGTGAAATATGACCATTCTCCTGGCGATAGACAGGGCAAATTCTCTGATCTTTCTGGGCATATTCTGCAATAATTTCTCTAATTTGCGGATTTGGTGACTGATCCTCAGCCATACAAAGCTCCCAGTACGGATAGGTCTGAGCCAAGACAGATTCGATGGCCTTACGAAAATACTTTGGCTCTGGATTATAGACAGGCATAATAATCGATAAAAGCGGCTTATATTCAAAGGTTTGAAGACACGTTTCCATCTGGGCACGATCAATTGGCGAAATTGTATCATACCAGGCGATCCAATGCAGATATCCCGAATCTGAGTTACATCCTTTAGCCAAGGCTTTTTGTATTGCACTACGGATACCAAAATGTCTAGCCGTATGAATAAATTTATAAATGAGCTGTGGGTTTTGGCGTGTTATTGCCCAAATTCGTGCTGAGCGATTTTTCAATTGAAACAATGACTCTTCCCATGAACAGACACGAATGATCTCTAAATGTCTAATCTGAAAAGAAACTTCCGAATGCTCAATGTCCAAAGACATATAGTTCACTGGTGATGAAAAACTAAGATATTGTCCGCTATACGTTCCATCGACAAAAACGGTGATTTGACCAATTCTTTCCTGGCAAGCAGCGTCCTGATAAAAACTAAGCTTTGCTCGAAGGCCCTGCTCCTTTGCCTGAATTGAAAAAATCACTTTTATATGATGCAATGCTTGGGGAAATTGCAGAATTAAGCGTGCCTGATCTGTTTTCGTATAAAAACTGCCGCTACTTTCAGCAAAAGTAATATCCCGCACATCTAACAGTTCAGGTATTATACTTTTACGTAGCACCGGGCCTTTTTGCCGATTCTTTAAAAATATTGCTTTAACGCTCTCCTTCATGTCCTCAATGTCCCTCTCAAGTAAAAAATTGTCGGCAAAGCTGCTTTACCTTGCGAATCTTCAAAATTATTTTCCAGCCCCGGGACTGGTGGATTTCCTTCAGGCGCGCTTCACATTCTTTAAGCAATCGTTCTTTTTCTTCCAGCTGATTATCTTGCTCTATTAAGAAGTGGTCAAGCGTAGTTGTCGTAGTAATTCCCCATTGCCCGCGTAGACGAATTTTCTTGACTGTATTTTTTATCGGAATCAAGACCATCGGGTCTACTGTGTAAAAGAAAATATCGCCTGACTCTCGCTTTTTCCCATTTGTCTCAAGCTGTTCCGGTAAAACACTCTTCCAGTCTCCCCCCATATCTTCATAGGCGATTGACTCCAGCTTAATATAGCAAAAATCCCCTTCCAGAGGATCCCATCTAAAATTATCTATCCATTGTTCTGTAAGACTAAATTCTAAGGCAAATGAACCTGCGATAAACTGTTCTGTCAGTACAATGCTGTTGGCTTCCGTAAACCCATCCCCAGAGTCCAGGTACAGCCTAGTATCATATTTCTTAAACAGCTTAAAAATATCAAGTTCTCCTGTCAAACAAAAAAAATCATTGTATGTAAATCCTATTGTATCTTGCAATTTTTTTGCTTTTTGCGCATCACCAAGAAGTTCATATAACACTTTTAAGGCAAAAAGCCGACTGCCTCCCTCGTTTTTTTTCAGGGCCTGGCAGGCAAGCTGATAAGGCAAAAGATCAGAGGAGATTGCTGATGCATCAACCTCAGGAAAAACAACTGAAAATTCTTCTGGTTCTAGTTTTAGATAGTTGTCTAAAACAGCAATTTGCTCAAAAGCGTCGCGAACCTGATTAGTCGGAGTCCATGCACTGGCATTGGCATTCTGACTACGAATACGAAATTGGATTAACCGCTCCGGTAAAATAAAAATTTCATACTTCAGGCAAAGGCGCACCCAAAAATCAAGATCTGGTAACTGTCGATACCTTGCATCATAAATACCAATTTCTTTATAACAATTACGCCGAATCAACATACTGGGATGACAAAGACAATTGCCCTGAAAGAAAAAATAACGAAGCCATTCATGACGATTTCTATTTGGCTGCTCAAATATATGACAATAAAAATGCTCTTTGTTGGAAAAGATTTGCCCCTCTTCATCGATGATCTCTGCATAAGAGAAGACTGCGCCAATCCCCTGATTTTTTTCTAAAAAAGCAACCTGCTTCTCCAGCTTTTCCGGTAAAAATATATCATCAGAGCTAAGCATGGCTATATACTGTCCAGTCGCTTCAGCAATACATTTTTCTGTGGCAACACAGGCTCCTTGATTCTGTTCAAAGGCAAAAAGACGAATCCGTGAATCTTTTATCTTTTTCACTGCGGCGACAGTCCCATCACTGGACCCGTCATCTACAACAATAATTTCAAAATCCTGATATGTTTGTGTTAACACACTTTGAATCGTTTCGGCAATATATTTTTCATGATTATACGCTGGAATAATCACACTGACAGTCGGCATAAAAAAACTTCTCCTTGCTAATCCAGATCGAATTATTTTCGAAACGAAAGAATTAATTGGCAAATTTTTTCTACTGTTGCTTCTGTTAACTCACCATAAAGAGGCATTGACAACACTTCTTTTACAACTTGATTGGCTACAGGTAGATTTTCTTTGGACGCAGATGGCAGCGGTTTATAACAAATATAATCACTACATAACGGATGAAAATATTTACGTGTAAAGACATTATATTGTTTTAAATTTTCATAAACAAAATCACGGGAACACCCAAATACCGCTTCATCAATTCGAATAACAAAGTATTGATAGTTACTTGTCACACCCGGCTGTTCTTGGACAAAGGAAATACCTTCGATACTTCCTAATATCTGTTGATAGATCTGAATGAGATTTTTCCGCTTCTGTCGTTCCTCTTCCACATACTTCAAAACGATTAAGCCAATTGCAGCCTGCACTTCATTCATTTTTCCGTTAATCCCCGGCATAACCACTTCTTCTTCGTTTTTTATGCCAAAGTTTTTCAGTAAATCAATGCGCTGCTTTAAATGCGGATCTCGATAACAAAGAGCCCCGCCTTCAACTGTATGAAACAGTTTCGTCGCATGAAAACTCATCATCGAAATATCGCCAAAATTTCCGATTCCTTGTCCATTGATCTCGACACCAAAGGCATGGGCCGCATCATAAATTACCCTCAAACCGTAACGGTCGGCAACATCCTGGATTTTCTGAACATCACAAGGCGTTCCAAACACATGAACGGGCATAATTCCTGTTGTCTGTGGCGTAATCATAGATTCAATTTTATTGGCATCTATATTCATTGTGTTTGGATCAATATCACAAAAAATCGGTTTTATATTATTCCAAATCAAAACATGGGGCGTAGCCGCAAAAGTAAAAGGGGTTGTAATAACCTCTCCTGAGAGACGAAGACTTTGACATGCTGTAATCAGACCAATCGTTCCATTGCTGAATAAAGACAAATAAGGAACTTTTAGCTCTTTTGTCAAAGCCATTTCCAGATCTTTATGCTGTTGCCCCATATTAGTCAACCACTTTACTTCCCATATTTCTTTGAGTTTTTCAATGACTTGCTCTAAATCGGGTAAAAGCGGACGTGTTACATAGATTGGATCTGGAAAAGGTGTATGCAAGTTCTGAATCATGTTATTCGCTTCCTTGCTCTGCGTATTTTTCAATCGTAACGGTATTAGGCCAGTGAACGCTGCCATAAAGAGGCGCCTTATAATTGCGAGTAACCTCAAATTGGACAGCGAAGGGAATATAGTCGCAAAAATCTACTTTTCCGATTGCAATATCAAGCGGTTTTGACATAACGCATACAATATTATACGCGCCCTGCATTAAAGAAAGGGTAAATTTCCAATCGACAATATAAACTTCATCTTTTTTCAAGTTCTCGAATTTTTTCGCCTCAATCACCGTATCTGAATATATAATATCCACGCCGTTACGATCACGAATGTGATAGCCCATAGCAACTTCATCCATGTCTTCCTGCAATTTAAAAACCATCCGTAAGGTAACAGACTGATCATACTCCCCAACCATAACAGGTTGCAAAGCTTCATTTAAAAGCTGTATATTAACAAACTCGGCTTTACCGTTTTGTACTCTTTCATGATTAGCTCGCTTTAAAAACTCTTCATTTTGAAACAATTTATTAGTCTTCTTGCGAACCGCTTGGCTAACTGGAGCTAACACTGTCTCTGCCTTTTTGGTAAGAGATTCTTGTTCAGACTGCATCTTAATTAAAAAATATTTTTCAACAACACGGTCTGCCTCACCTTGCTCTAATAAAACACCCTTATTAAGCAGTATCGCTTCCTGACAAAGGCTTTTGATTGTGGCAATATCATGACTTACAAATAAAAGAGTAACACCGCGTTCTGTCATTTCTTGCATTTTGGCAATACATTTTGCTTGAAAAAACATGTCTCCTACTGCCAAGGCTTCATCGACAATAAGAATTTCTGGATTTACATTTACATTTACAGCAAAGGCGAGTCTGGCAAACATGCCGCTCGAATACATTTTGACTGGCTGATAAACGAACTCACCAATATCGGCAAAAGCAAGAATATCGTCAATTCGCTCTTCCATCTCCTGACGACTGAATCCCATAATGGTTCCGTTCATAAATACATTTTCAATGCCTGTAAATTCTGGATTAAACCCAGCCCCTAATTCTAAAAGAGCCGAGACTTTTCCGTGAACTTCGACCTGGCCTGCCGTTGGAGTTAACACACCTGTAAGGATTTTAAGCAGTGTCGATTTTCCTGATCCATTTTTCCCTAAAACTCCGATCGTTGCCCCTTTTTTTATGTCAAAACTGACATCCTTCAGGGCAAAAAAATCACGATGATATGACTTTCGAAATGGATGAAGTGTTTCTTTCAGGCGATCCACTGGTTTATTATAGAGTTTGTAGCTTTTGCTTAAATTTCTTACACGAATTGCAATCTCATTTGATTCCATAAAGGCTTCTCTCCAAATCTATAAAACATCGGCAAAATGAGCCCGTAATTTCCGAAATACGAAAGCTCCGATTACAAACAAGCTTCCTGCAACAAGCCAAAAGTACAACGTAAGTAAAGGTTCTTCCCAAAACCAGTGTCCGTAAATTAAACTGGAGCGATAACCTTCTACGATATAATACGCTGGATTTAGCTTCAAAAACCAATGATATTGTTCTGGAACCATGCGAACAGACCAAAAGACAGGTGTCAGCCAAAATCCAAATTGTACGATCATGCTCAAGAGCTGACCAATATCCTTTAAAAAAACAACTAAAGCAGATGTCAACCAGGAAATCCCCATAACTAATACAATCGAAGCAAATAAATAATAAAGAATTTGGATGTTATACAAATGCGGCTGGTAGCCATACAGACTGAACAAGATGATTAAAAGCACAATAAAAAAAAGATGAATCGTCAGTGCCGATAAAACTTTTATAAGAGGCAATATACTTACTCGAAAGACTACTTTTTTCACTAGGTAGCTGTTTTCAATAATAGAGTTTGCTGCACTTAAAATACTATCAGAAATAAAGAACCACGGAAACATTCCTGCAATCAACCATAAAATAAACGGAAAATTGTCAACAGGCATGGATTTAAAGCCTACCTGAAATACAAACCAAAAGATTAGAACAGTAATAACTGGCTGAATAAACGCCCACAAAATGCCCAGGTAAGATCCGAGATAGCGCACCTGAAAATCTTTTTTCGTCAATTCAAACAAAAGATAAAAAAAATCTTTATAACTAAGGCATTTCAATTCCAGTCTCTCCTATCAAAGGCATCCTTCATGACATAAATAATCCGCCAGAGCCTCTTCCCAAGTACGCATTTTTTTTCCTGTAGCTAGGGCAAGCATTCGTCCCCCTAGCGGCGAGTACTTCGGTCTGGGAGCTGGCCGATTGAGTTCTTCCGTTGTTTGCGGTAAAACAGTGACCCTATCATTTTTGCTCAGTGCAAAAATTTTCTTGGCAAAATCATGCCAAGTAGTAATTCCCTGATTTACAGCATGATACGTTCCATAGGACTCAGTCTGAATCAGACGCAAGATAGCTTCAGCCAGATCTTCAGTATAAGTTGGGCAACCATACTGATCATTGACAATTTTCAGCTCAGAACGTTCTTTTCCCAGCTTCAGCATTGTACGAACAAAGTTATTGCCGTCGCCATAAAGCCAAGAGGTTCTGACAATATAGGACCGGTTCAAAATTTGACGAACAACCATTTCGCCAGCAAGTTTCGACTGCCCGTAAACGCCTTGCGGATTCGTTGCAGTAAATTCCAAATAAGGCTTATCTGCATCTCCATCAAATACATAATCAGTGCTGACATAAACCATTTTTGCCCCAATTTTCAGGCAGGCGGAAGCTACATTCTGACTTCCTAAAGCATTTACAGAATATGCACCTACTTCATCCTTTTCAGCCCCATCAACATTGGTATAAGCAGCGGCGTGAATCACAACATCAGGCTGATGTTGCGCAAGAAAAGCAAAGGTTGCTTCCTGATTCGTAATATCAAGCATGTCACGCGTTGCCGCAACGAAGTCTTTTCCTGCTAGTTGGCCCGTTAACGCTTTGCCAAGCTGACCACCTGCACCTGTAATTACTATTTTCATACTGTCACCTACCGGTTTTCGTACATTTTTTTATAATAATCGGCATAATCGCCTGATTTTATGTTTTCCCACCAGGAGCGATGCGAAAGATACCATTCAACAGTCTGCCTGATGCCGCTTTCAAAGGTATACTCCGGCTTCCAGCCAAGGTGGGTACGCAATTTATCGGCGTCAATTGCATAACGCCGATCATGACCTAGGCGATCTGTTACATGCTTAATTAAATCATGATTCATGCCTAGCAATTCTAGAATTGTATGAACAATATAGAGGTTTGTCCGTTCATTATTACCGCCAATATTATATACTTGCCCAATTTCACCACTATGAAGAACCAAATCGATCGCCCGGCAATGATCTGTTACATGGAGCCAGTCACGAATCTGCTGACCATCGCCATATACTGGAATTTCTTTGCCTTCCAGTGCGTTCGTAATGACAAGAGGAATCAGTTTTTCTGGAAAATGATAAGGACCATAATTATTGGAGCAGCGCGTAATATTCACAGGCAAATCAAAGGTTTCATGATACGCTCTCACTAATAAATCAGCTCCGGCTTTACTTGCCGAATAAGGACTGTTAGGAGCAAGCGGAGTTGATTCTGAAAACAAACCTTCTGCCCCAAGAGATCCATATACTTCGTCAGTCGAAACCTGCAAATATTTTTTCACTTTGTATTTTCTTGCTGCATTAAGCAGATTCTGTGTCCCCATTATATTGGTTTTCACAAACAAATTGGGATCTTCAATACTGCGGTCTACGTGAGATTCTGCGGCAAAATTGACGATTGCATCAATCCCCTGTTCCATTGTTGCTTCAATATCACCAACAGAAGTAATATCCCCTTTTATGAAGTGATACTTGGGATTATCACATATATCAGATAAGTTTTCAAGATTTCCAGCATAAGTAAGTACATCAAAATTATAAATATCATATTCAGGATATTTCTCCATCATATGTCTGACAAAGTTACTGCCAATAAAGCCTGCGCCACCTGTAACAAGAATTTTTTGCATGAGCTTCACCTATCACTTTCTCTACAAACTTATGTTCAGCGATGCGCCGTTGTCCAATCAAAACCAATCGTCGGGTCATCCCAAGCCAAACGCTTCTCATCAGGATTTTTCGGATCGTAAGATTCTGTTGTATAGTAAACTATGCAGGCTGGCTCGTTGCCAAGCACCCGATAGCCATGAGCAACGCCAATAGGAATCACTACGACAATTGGATTATCTTCGCCCATATAAAAAACATTTGTTTCGCCTTTGGTTGGCGAATCTTCCCGTAAGTCATGAAGTACAACTTGTGCGTTTCCTACGGGGAAAAACCAGATATCATCCTGCCGCTCATGATAATGGAAGGCTTTAATAACACCAGGATAGCTTTTCGACATAGACGATTGGCCAAAACGTTTCATTAAATTTTCATCGTCACGCAAAATTTCCATAAAAAAGCCTCGGTCATCGCTATGACGCACTAATTTTTTTACTTTTACATCTTTAATCATCTGAAAAAACCTCCTATAATCCTTTAGCTATTTGTAGTAAGTATTGTCCATAGTTATTCTTTTTTAAAGGTGCAGCTAATTCTTCCAGGTGCTCTGCACCAATATATCCCATTCGATAGGCAATTTCTTCTGGACAGGCTACTTTCAGCCCTTGTCTCTGCTCAATGGTTTGCACAAAATTAGAGGCCTGTAATAGGGAATCATGAGTCCCCGTATCAAGCCAAGCATATCCTCTTCCTAGTTTTTCCACTTTAAGCTGATTCTGCCTTAAATATACTTTATTGACATCCGTAATCTCTAATTCGCCTCGCGCTGACGGCTTCAGCGATGCTGCAATATCTACAACCTGATTGTCATAAAAATAAAGTCCGGTAACAGCATAATTCGATTTAGGCGTCTTGGGCTTTTCCTCCAAACTATAGGCAGCTCCTTCTTCATCAAAAGCGACCACACCATAACTCTCGGGATTTTTCACCCAATACGCAAAAACAGTTGCACCAGCTTCCTGTTGCACTGCATGCTGAACATACTGTGCGAGGCGATTGCCATAAAACACATTATCGCCGAGAATCAGTGAACAGCCGTCATTGCCGATAAAATCCTTGCCAATAATAAAAGCCTGAGCTAAACCGTCTGGACTTGGTTGCACGGCATACTTTATTTGTAAGCCCCATTGGTTCCCATCCTGTAAAAGTTGACTAAAACTTTGACTGTCCTGCGGTGTCGTAATAATTAAAATATCACGAATTCCTGACAGCATTAAGGTACTTAACGGATAGTAAATCATTGGTTTATCGTAAACGGGCATCAGCTGTTTACTGATCACCCTAGTCAAAGGGTGCAGCCTTGTTCCCGAACCGCCTGCTAAAATAATTCCCTTTTTTATCATTTAATACGCTCCTTTTCGTCCAAGTACCACGCCAATCGTTCTAACTAAAAAAACCATGTCAAGCCAGAGCGACCAGTTGCGCACGTACCATGCGTCTAAGCGGACTCTTTGTTCAAAACTAAGCTCATTGCGGCCACTGACCTGCCACAAGCCTGTAATTCCAGGCCGGGCATAATGAATGACTTGACGAAAATCTTTCATCTGATGGCGTTCTCGCGGCAGATAAGGCCGTGGCCCCACTAGACTCATATCGCCAAGAAAGACATTTAAAATCTGCGGTAGTTCATCGAGACTATAGCGACGCAGCCAAGCGCCGGCTCGTGTTACCCGAGGATCATCGCCTTTAATTTTCGCGTAAGTCTCCCATTCTTCTTTTGCTTCAGGATTTTCTTCTAAAAACTCCTGAAAGACCTTCTGATGCTCTTCATACATGGTACGGAATTTATAGCAGCAAAAAACCTTGCTGCCTCGCCCCATACGACTGGCCTTATGCAAAATCGGCCCCGGCGAATCAAAAACAATCCACAGGGAAATACACGCCATAATCGGCAGTAGCAGCGGCAACAAACAAATACTGGCCGCCAAATCAAAAAGTCGTTTTACGAATAAATTATAGCGATTTGATAAATTATTACAAACCTTTAATAAAACCATTTTTTCATGAAAAAGCGTCTCGACTTCCATACCTTGTACAGGTATGCCAAAGAGATCAGGCACAAAAGTTACGTTATCCACAAAAGGCTGCACACGATTAACCAGCGAAATGAGTTCTTCTCGACTCAGCCCTGGCGCCGTAATTAGAGCGTCCTTAGCTTTACAATGCTGCAAGATCGCCTCCGCTTCACAAAAGCCTCCTAATACGGGATATCCCTTATAGCAGGAACCGACAGGTAGACTGTCCTCAATAATACCAACAATACGGTAACCCATATTCTGTTGCTTTTCAAAAGCGGCAAGCATAAGATCTAAAGTTTTTCCGGCACCAAAGACAACAACCGGAGCTTGTAAGAAATTGCACTTAATTAACAAATTCTGCACAATACCGCGGCTGACGCTCAGATATAGAAAGGTAACGAGCCACGATAAAAACATGAACAGCCGAGAAATTTCGGCAATAGAGCCTGTAGCATAGAGTACCACAAGAATTAGCAACATCGAATAGGTGCAGGCGCGAAATAGTTTCTCGGTCTGCTGCCAAAAGGGTAACCACTTTTGATAGAGTTTATCGTAATGTAAAAACAGCAGAAAAGCGAGGGGAATTACAACATACATATACGTTGACGGAATAAAAACAAAGGGCTTCCCGTCTACCCCTACTAAGACCTCCCGCATAAAATAGACACTAAATAAAGCTGCAATAATGGCAATATAATCATTGAACAGCAAGAGCAGCGGAAAAAGCCAAGTGCGGCTCATTCGCTCCACTTGACTGCACGTTAACAAAGCTTGGTCTAGTTTCGGTAAGTTCTTTGTTTTTTCCATAAGTTAAACTCCTGTGCGCAAAATCGAGCGGAATTATACACTCGGCCTATATTTCGCCGTTTTGCCGCAGAAGTCCTCTGTCTTTTACTAGGAAAGTCTACGTTCCACTTTTTTCCGTATCGTTTCCACATCAATTTCTTTCATACATTCATGACCGCCGCAGCTATGCTGACCGCAAGCCAAACAATCACGCGCACTAACAATTACAGCGTCATGCTGGTGATAGGGCGCGTAGCGTACTGGATCGGACGGACCAAAGAGTGCAACGACAGGAACGTCTTGTGATACAGCGATATGCATCGGTCCTGAATCACCGGTGACCAAAACGCGGCACTTTTTAACTAACGCCGCCATTTCAAGGAGTGTCGTTTTTCCCGTAAAAATCGCCAGTCGCTTCGAATCAGCATGCTTCATTAAAGCTAAGACCGCCATTACATCGTCAAAATCCATGGGGCCGCCGAAGAAGGCGATGCCGTGACCCGTTTCAAGCAGCCGATCCGCCAGAGCAGCAAACCCCTCTTTCGTCCAGCGCTTCGTTGGCCAACTGCCGCCTGTATTAAGTCCCACCACGGAAAAACGCGGCAGTTCCTGCGGAAAGACCCTATGCCACATATTTTCCGCTCGTGCTATCGATGCCTCATCAAGCTGCATTTCCAAACCTTCGTTCTCTATGGGAATCCCCACAGCTTGCAGCACTTCTAAATAGGCATCGACTTGGTGAATATCGGTTCTCTCAACGATAACCTGATCAAAGAAAAAGTGAAATCCTGGCTTACTAAAGCCGATAATCTTTTTCCCGCCACTAAAAGCCGCCAATGCAGAAGATCGTTCATTGCGATGAAGATTAATCACTAGGTCGAATTTTCTCTGCCTTAGTTCCTGGATCAGTTCTATAAAGTGTGATAGCTTGGCATGGTAGCCTTTTTTATCAATCTCAATCAACTCTGATATATGAGAGTTATAGCGAACCACTGCGGCATTTTTCTTATCAGCTAAAAGAGTAATATTTGCCTCTGGAAAAGCAGCCCGTAAACTCCGCAACGTAGGCGTCGCGAAAAGCAAATCGCCGATATACATAAGGTTAATGACCAAAATATTTTGCATCACGGCAACATTCCTCTTTCTGTATTATAAAGTCCTACACCAACAATAAACCAAAAGTAACTCATTATACTTAATTGATCAAAGCCATAATCAAGCATAGCTTGGATTAGTAGCGCAATTGTCGCCAAAAAAGCAGCTAAAGCATAAAAGTTGGAATTCGTCCGATAGCGCCTATAAGTAGTTTTTAATATATAAACAAATAAACTTACTAAAGGGATCAAACCGATAATTCCTGTTTCGCATAAAGTTTTTAAAATTAAATTATGAGGATGCCGATGAATCCCGACTTCCTGCGCTAAGGGCGAAATATAATAGCTATGATAATACTCAAAGTAATTATCAACGCCGACTCCCAGTAAAGGATGATCCAAAATCATTGCTAACGCACTTTTCCACATTAAGATTCGTTCCGAATTAGAAACAAAATTAGGATCGAGCAAAGTCAAAAATCGTTGCTGCAGTTGGGAACTCATAAATACAACGAAAACAAAACCAGCAAAACTAAGACCTACTAAAGACAATAAGTAACCCTTTCGGTTACTGTGTATCATAATAAATAGAAGAATACCTGCTAATGCAGCAATCCAGGCCGCCCGAGTTCCATTAAACAACAAGGCCATAGCTGACAAAAAAATAGTAAGGCTGACCATATAACGGTGTATCTTACTCAACTGATGATTAAATAAACAACATAAGGCAAATAAAATATAAAAAACTAAATGATAAGCAAGCATAAAAGGTGCATCCGCACCGATACCATTCGCTCTGCTTAATCCCTCATGCACCCCTTGCCAAATCGCATAGCTTGCCAAAACCCCGGTAGTAACTGTCATCGCTAAAACAATTATTTTTAAAGTACGTTCCTTATAAATATAAGGAATAACCAAAAGAGGGAAAAACTGCGGGATTAGTTGCAACGTTTTATTGATGCTAAAAAGGGGATGAACCGATGCTACAGAACTAACAACAACCCAAGTGATGATCAGTAAAGCAATTTTTTTTAATAAAGGCATCTCAAAATTCGCCCTAATGCGAGAGGTGCAATACTGATAGATGGTAAGCACTAAGCTTAAAGCCACTGCAATTAACATCATATCGCGCGGACCTTTTAGCGAAAAACTCCAAAGCAAAACATAAATCACTACGAAAAATGCAATGGCCACTGCCAAACGAGTCGACCATTTTCCCGTACAACACATAAACCTCTTCTCCTTACCGCTGCTTCCCTGCCTGCTTTATCGGCACTTCCCGGCCTACTTCTTGCTTATTTTTAACTGCCTATTAACTGTTTCTTAGTTGCTGCTTAGTATTTCAGCTGCAGCAACTAAGCAGCAAAGCTTCTATTTCCTCGATTACCATCGCTGGCGTAATGCGGCGCAGACAAAGCTTATCATAGGGACAGTTGCCATCAGGTGTCGCGCAAAAATCCATGCGCGGCAAGCTTTCATCGCGACAGTCCACTGCAGCTCTTACCACGCGGCACTGTTTGTAAGCGGCCCACCGCGTTGGCGAGGTTTTTCCATAAAGCGCCAAAATTGGCGTCTGTGTTGTTGCTGCCAAATGCAGCGCAAAAGTACAGCCGCAAAGCATCAGCCGCGCTCGCGAGATTACATAGGCAGACTGCTGCGGCGATAGCCCGTGTAGATAAAGAGCCCCTGGAAAGTTAGCTGCTTTGGTTGATAGTTCATTACCGCCAATCAGGATCGTTCGATAACCAGCTCTGGCCATAGCCGCAATCACGGCATTATAAGACTCTTCCGGCCAATCTTTATAGTAATCGAGCGAATAAGGCGCCATGGTAATCAACGGTGTTTGTGCCGCTATTCCAGCTTTTGCTAAGGAGGCTTCTACAGCCTTCTGCTCACTACTAGTGCAAGAGCCTAAAAACAGTTCTGTCTTATCAACGCGATTGATTCCCATGAGTCGTGTCAAATCAAAATAACACTCTGACTGATAGCGCTGGCCATCTTCTCGTTTGGGTATATGCTGAGTCAAAAAACGTTTTCGCTTTTCGCCAAACCCCAGTCGTTCTTTCACTTGCGCCAACCACATAAGCTGTCTAGTCCGACTCGTATTGTCAAAGAGAAAGGCGGCGTCAGCGCGCCAGACGCTACGCAGTATAGGCAAAACAGAATCTCCCTTGCGATAGCCGATCACTTGGTCAGCATCAGGATTCCCCTTGAAGAGGAAAGCTGCCGCTGGCGCGACTAAAACGACAGTGCGGCTATTCGGATAAGTTTCCTTGATCGCTCTAAGTACTGGCGTCATAAGCAGCGTGTCGCCCAGACCGCCCAAATAACTGACAACAAACTTGTTCACTGTTTTATCCTTTCTCACTTGCCTGCCACTGTTTCTGACAGGCAGCAAAAACTTCTGCCACAGTAATATTGTTCATGCATTGCTGATACACTGCATGGGAACATTCAAAGCCAATCGCATCACAAGGCGTACAGGCAAGCGGATGCTCTACCAAAATCGTCCGGTTCTTTGGCGCCCAATGTTTGGAGGAGGTGGCGCCATAGAGAGCGACAATGGGCACTTTTGTTGCTGCGGCAATATGAATCGGGCCGCTACAATGGCCGATCAAGAACCGCGAGCGGCGAAAAATCTCCGCCATTTCCGTTAACTTTGTACGACCAAGCCAATTTTCGACGCCCGTTAGGCCTGCCGCCCGCTCGGCATCGCCCTTGGAGCCAAGCAGCAGAATGCGACAGTCATAAGCCGCTTTAAGTCGATCAATCAACTCTTGCAGTTTGACCAAAGGCCAGTTTTTCGCATTAGCGGAACTAAAGGGGACGATGGAAATTACGGGCATCTCTGGCGTAATTTGGCTAGCGGCAAACAATTCGTCTACTTTGGCCAAATCAGCTGGAGTCGCTGGCGAAACATCCAATTCCGTGTAATCCCCTTGCAGCGTTAAGCCGAGACTGCGTTCAATAATTCCGGCATAATTGTAAGGTTCGTACATGTCTTCCTGTTCTATGGCTCTATCTACAGGCCGATTGAGAAAGAGGCCACGCTTATGGCGCAGTCCCGCTCGAACTGGAATCATCGCTAAAAAGGCCATGAGAGCGCTTCGATAGGTAAAATCAATGCAAATAGCCAAGTCATAGCGCCAAATTTGTTTTACAATGCTCCAAGTGCTATCCTGATCTCGTTCATACGTAATAATTTCGTCAATATAGTCAAGACCTGTTAATAGATCATATACATTCGTTCCCACAAGCAGCGCAATATGGCTCTTAGGATAACGCTCTTTCAACGCTTTCAAGATGGGGGTTGATAAAACAACATCGCCGATCCCGGCTCGGTTTGTAACTAGGATTTTTTGCGGTCCAGCCATTGGCATGCTCCTTCGTAGATTTCATCCACGGAAATCCCTGTTAAACAACGTTTTTCATAAAGACAGCCATCTTCCGGCACTTGACAGGGACAGCATGGAACGTCGTTATGGTAAGTTATCACTTGATCCGATAAAGGCTTCCAGCGCGGCGGCGGATAGCAGCCGAACATGACCTGCATCGGCACCGAAGTCGTTGCCGCCACATGAGCGGCGCCAGTATCGACAGTAACAAATAAATCAGACGCATCAAGCAGCGCTGCTAAATCGATTAGACTGGTCTTGCCGCAAAAATTATGAATTGGCACAGCCGAAAGGGCAATGACCGAATCAGCATAGGCTTTGTCACCAGGAGCGCCAATAATATAAAAATTAGCATCATAACGTTCGTTTAATTTTTCTACGAGACGAGCAAAGTATTCTTTCGGCCAATTCTTCAGTTCAAAGGTTCCTTTTACACATAACGCAATCGCATGCTTTTTGGGCGGCAAAGCAGCTAATAGTTCCTTAGCCTTTTGGCGATTTGCTTCGGTAAGAGAAGCCATGACAGGTTTTTCCCAACCTTCCTGACCGGTAAAACCTTTGACAATAGCTTGAAAGGTATAAGCCTGCGGCGTTACAGCCAGATCATGGGTAATGGGAATGGTATGAGTAAAAGTCACAGTAGACCAACTGAATTTATCATCAAAGATCTTTTGACCGCCCACCCGTACCGGAATACCAGCTAGCCAAGTTAACAGACAGGAACGGGTTTTGCCGTCAAAGGCAAAACAAAGATCAAATTTTTTGCTTTTTAATTTTTTTACCTGGTCCCACAAAGATCGCAAGGATCGCTCTTTGGAACGATAGGTATATATATAGACTTCATCAATAAGGGGATTATTTTCCATAATCGGCGCTGATTCAGGCCGTACCATAGCTGTGATCCGCGCCTTGGGATAGGCTTTACGAACTAAGGCAATGGCGCTTGTCGTAAGCAATACATCACCAATATTGACCAAAGAGTAGACGAGAATATTTTGGGGAGTTTTCAATCTGCTTCGCTCCTGTCTTTCAACTTTACTTAAGTATTTCGATTGTCTTCGCCAGTACCATATCCGCCGTAATCTCGCGCATACAAGCTACTGTCGGACACTGCCGAGCCACTGCATCACTGCAGGGAGAACAAGGCATGTTTAGCGTAATGACTGAACAATGATACCGTGGCGCCCAGCGTGACGGCAAATCCTTTGAAAACATTGCAATCAGCGGCGTATGAACAGCACCGGCGATATGCATAGGCCCGCTGTCCGGTCCAATAAACAACGCTGCTCGCCGAATAAGCGCAACCATTTCTAATATAGAAGTTTTACCGACAAGGCTTTTTACATCAAGTCCGGCAGCGACCTGCGCCTTGCCTGGCGGTCCAATCAGTACCACTGGCAGCGAAGCGCCGTAACGGTCTTTTACCTTTTTAATAAAATCGCTCACATGTTCCAGCGGCCAGTTTCGCTCCTCCATCCCGGTGAAAGGGGCTAGGCAAATAAATGGAGTCATAGGCGAAAGTCCTACTTCTACGAGCAGCTTATCCACAGCAGCTTCGTCACGTTCCGTCGGCTGCGATATATCGTAGTGCGTCATATCGCCATCCAGCGTAATATCAAGCGCTTCCGAAAAAATCAGGGCATTCGTAACCGCAGCATAATCAGACGTTCCCAGGACATGGCGGCGAAGCTCCTTAGTAAAATAGCGATTCAAGGAATGGCCTGGCTTAGGAATGCCGATCCGCCGTTTGACGCCGAACAGATAGGAAGCAACAAGTAGTTGCGGCTGCCAATCCGTAAAGATCACATAGTCCTGCTGTAATAGAACAGGTAACAAACGCAAACGGCCAAAAAGCTTTTTGCGCTGAATTGTGACAACCTTATCAATATAAGACAGACCGCTCAGAACGTCTTTATGCGGCTGATTCGTCATAAAGGTAATCTGGCAGCTCGGATACATTTCCTTGATACGGCGCAGAGCTGGCGTAAACATGAGCAGATCGCCCAAACCAGCGCAACTGCTAATTAAGATTTTCTTGCCATTTAACAATCGCTTCGCCTCCTTTCGTCATTTTAGGTCAAAAAGCAGGATTCATCGTGATATATGCCTTCACAAAGTCATAGAGATTGCCGTTATGTTCGGCGGCTTTAAAGAAATATCCCGTAACTCCAGCATTCGCGGCGGCTTCCATATCGCTTTGTTTATCACCAATCATAAAAGAGTTCGCCCTATCTAGCCCCAAATCTGCGGCAGCTTGTAACAGCATACCAGGTTGAGGTTTGCGACAATTACAGTCCTCTCGATAACGAGCTACTTCTCCTTGAACGTGATGGGGGCAATAATAGAAAGCATCAATATGAGCCTTCTGCTTGGCCAGTTCTTCATTCATCCAGATGTGAAGCTTCTTAACGTCTGCTTCTTCATAATAAGCGCGGGCAATACCGCTTTGATTTGTCACAACAATTACGACATAGCCTAGTTCATTACAGCGCCGGATCGTTTCGATCGCGCCAGGCATCCACACAAATTCTTCTTGCTTATAGACATAGCCTTTATCAATATTCAATACGCCGTCGCGGTCAAAAAAAGCGGCCTTTCTTAGCATAATTCGTAGTATCCCTCATTCTGATCAAGTTGCTTCACATAGTCAGCTACAGCCGCTTCCAGTGAAGTAAAATCTTCCGTATAACCAGCAGCTCGCAAATTTGCCAAATCCGCTTGGGTATAACACTGGTATTTTCCTTTTAAGGAATCGGGGAAAGGAATATATTCGATGCGACCACGCTGTTGCGTTGCTATAACAGCTTTAGCCATGTCATTAAAGGAACGGGCGCAGCCCGTACCGCAGTTGTAAATTCCACTCGTTAATTTTTGCTCATAGAACGAAAGATTGACTTTCACAACATCTTTCACATAGACAAAATCGCGGCGCTGCTCACCATTTTCATAACCGCCGTAAGCAGAAAAGAGACGTACTGTGTCACCTTGCTTTAGTTGATTGTAGAAATGGAAAGCCGTCGAGGCCATCTTGCCTTTGTGATTTTCTTGCGGTCCAAAAACATTAAAATATTTTAAGCCAACGATCTGACTCGTCGCTGACGGCATAACCTGACGGACATAGCGATCAAAGAGCAGTTTCGAAAAAGCGTAGGTGTTAAGAGCGCCTTCGCAAACATCGCCTTCCGTAAAGCCTTTCGCACCACTACCATACGTAGAAGCTGACGACGCATAAAAGAAAGGAATATTGCGATGCATCGCATATTGCAACAGCGTCTTACTATACTCGTAATTATTGGCCATCATATAGTTGGCATTATACTCCATAGTATCAGAACAAGCGCCTTGATGAAAAATCGCCTCTACTGGTTCATCACCCCAGCGTCCCTGTTTAATTGATGCCAGAAAATCCTCTTTATGCATATAATCATGGAACCGAATTCCAATTAAATTTTTATATTTTTCACTCTGTCCGAGGTTGTCAACAATAATAATATCGTGGCAGCCTTTTTCATTCAAGCCTTTGACTAAATTGCTGCCGATAAATCCGGCACCGCCTGTTACAATAATCATTTTACTTCCTCCTTTACTTCATCTGCCTGCTGCAATGCTGCAACGAACTCTCGTTGGGAAATCGCATAAGTTCCCACTTTGCCAACAACAACGCCTGCTGCTAGATTGGCTGCATAAGCCGCTTCATAGAGAGGCAAATCGCCTGCCAAAGCAGCGCCAAATACGGCGATTACCGTATCACCTGCCCCGGAAACATCAAAGACTTCTTGCGCTAGTGTAGGAATGTGAAAGACCGTAGCTTCGCCCGCATAGCTTAAACCATGCTCAGAACGTGTCGCAATGACTGCGCCAAGGGAAAACCTTTTGCGCAAAGTCTGCGCGGCTTTCAGCACCTCGCCATCTTCATTGGCCACTTTTTTCTTCAGTGCTTCGCCCACTTCTTTCAAATTCGGCGTAATATAAGACGCCCCTTGATACTTTTGCCACTTGTCGCCTTTTGGGTCAACAATGACGGGTACGTTCCCCTCACTCGCTATGCGTATAACCTGACGGCAGAGCCGCGGCGTACACAAGCCTTTACCATAATCAGAAAGAATGATTACAGCTGCGCCTTGGTCCAGGCTTTGTTGTACTTTTTCCAATATTTTATCTTCCAAGCGCCGAGAGATCGGCGCTGTTTCTTCAAAGTCAATTCGCATCATTTGCTGATGTCCGCCAATCACACGAAGCTTTGTCGTGGTAGGACGGCTGCTTTCGACTAAGCTGTCTGTATGCATCCCGCTGGCCGCCATAAGTTCTGTCAAGGCGCCACGAGCCTCATCGGCCCCAACGAGTCCGACTAGATCGACCTGACAGCCCAAGCGACGTAGATTATGCGCTACATTGCCAGCGCCGCCTAATACGCCAGTCTGTTTTAAAACACGCGTCACTGGCACTGGCGCTTCTGGCGAAATCCTTTTTACTTCGCCAAAGTAATACCGATCCAGCATAATATCGCCGAGAACAAGAATCCGGCTCTTACGAATCGTCTGACCAAAATAGTCTAAAAGCATTTCTTTATGGGCAATCATGACACACCTCATCAATATGCTGGCAAAGAATATGGCCGATTAAAATATGAGCTTCCTGCACGCGTGCTGTTACTGGCGCTGGTACAGCCAGACATAAATCAGCACAGCCAGCCAGCTTGCCGCCACCTTGACCAGTAAGCGCCAGTGTCCGGGCGCCACGCCGCTTTGCTTCTTCCATGGCGTGCACAATACTCGGGCTGTTGCCTGAAGTAGAGATGCCTATTACAAGGTCATTCTTCTGCACAAAAGCCTGTACCTGTCGCAGAAAAATAGCGTCATAGCCGTAGTCATTACCAACGGCTGTTAAGATAGAGGTATCCGTCGTAAAAGCGACGGCAGGCAATGGGTTTCTTTCTACCTGAAATCGGCCGACAAATTCAGCGGCAATATGCTGACTGTCAGCGGCACTACCGCCATTTCCCATTAAATAAATCCGCTGACCGCTCTTAATCGTTTCGCTGCACATCCGAGCAGCTGTCGCAATATCTGACTCTAACGCTTTCAATTTTTCAATCGTCGCCAGATGTTCTTCTATCACTTCACGAATCATGTCTCATACGCTCCTTTGTCGTCTCTGTTAAAATTTGAACTAATCCTTGCACAAAATGATTCGGTGCAAAGTCAACAGCAGCCCGCTCTAATTCCTCAGTATAGGTAGGTTCTTGTTCGTCAAAGGTATTTACAAATTCCGTCAAGGCTTGTTTTAGCGCTGCGGGATCAGTCGCATCAAAGGCTAAACCAATCTCATAGCTATCAAGCACCTCTGGATTAATATCATCCGATAACAACACCGGCTTTTGAAAACCAATCGCCGTAAATAGCATGCCGCCCCAATGATAACGGTAACGCGGCGCAGCATAGGGCATAACAAGAGCGTCAATGGCCAAAATGGCTTCTTGCCACTCACGGCCGAATAAGCCTTTATGAATAAACTGAAATTCTTTATAGCTGCCATATTTAGCAATCAGTCGATCAAAATCGTCTCGGTCCGCCGGATCTACTGTAGCACCTTGAATCACGCACTTGACGGACCTGGTAAAGCGGCAGTCCAAAAAGAGCTGCAAAAAAGCTTCCAGATTCTTCTCGCGACGATACTGGCCAAAAAAGCCCAGAATCAATTCGTCTTGCCCCGTAGCGACTTTCGCCTCTTGCCGCGCCGCTGCTGCCTCAATGGCCAGATCGCGCGGCTTATAAGTCGGCGGCTTAATTGTTTGAATCTGTTTATTAGCAGCCGGAAACAGACGTCCGCCGCAGTGAATCACAGCCACTTGAATCTGGGGCTGCGCCATGAAAGCGCTGAGCGCGGCCTTGACCTTGGGCTTTTCCGTCGGATTGATGCCATGCATGACAAAGAGCACTGGCACAGGCGAATTCTTTAAGGGACTGCGCTTTAATCCTTTGAGATAGCGATATGTCGAGGTAGGAATAATGATCGCATCAAATTTGCCTGCCGCCGCTTCCCGATACAGCTGCGTAAACCACTGATAGCGACGATATTCTCTCACAAGACTGAGCCAATTCTTTTTAAGACCAGTCACACCGGCATAAGAAACGCCGCACCCCTGTAAGTAATGAATCGGAATTGTATAGTCATGCTGAAAGGGGAATTTTTCCGGTACATATAAGATTGGCTCATGACCGCAAGCAACGAGTTCTTCTATTAAAAGACGGTCAAAATCCACTTCGTGGCCGCCTGTCGTAATAATCGATTCAAACACAGCGATTCTCATAACTATTTCTCCTGCTCTTCGGCCAGACTGTCTAGCTTCACATATTTCGCCATCGTATAAGTCAGATGAAACGAAGCTAAAATAAAGCCGATCTTCCCATCACGCCAGCCGCCTTGTAAGAGATACATCTTCACAAAAGCAAATAAGGGCCGAGCCACGATATCGCGCCAAAACGAACAGCGCTTGCCCTTACCATAATTTTTTTCGGCAGCAAGCCGCGTGTAATTGTTCAGTTTGTTAAAGTACTGTTCCCAACTGCTATAGGTATAATGAATAATATGGTTCTTGAGTTTGCGTGACTGATAAGGATGGACGAATTGGGGATGAACAAAGCCTTCCACATGAAAATCTTCGCGCGGCATTAAATGAAAACCATAGTCAGGATACCAGCCGCCATGATAAAGGGGCTTGCCCATGGCATGGTTGAGCCTTGGTACGAGATAGGCATATTTTTCATTTCTGTCGACAGCGGCTCTCACTTCCTCAGCTAACGCCGCAGGAATCCGTTCATCGGCATCAAGGAAAAAAATCCAATCGGTCTTTGCTTGTTCAATCGCGTAAGTTTGCTGGGCTCCCCAGTTACCGTTCATACTATGCTGATAGATTGTCGCCCCTAGCTGTTTCGCTAGTTCTACAGTTCGATCCGCGCTGAAATCGTCGATGACAATCACCGCATCGGCAAACAAGGCGCTTTGAATACAAGCTTCAATATTTTTCTCTTCATTCTTTGCTAATATAATAACAGATACACTCATAGAGTCGCTCCATTTCGCAACTGTTCTCGGGCTGCAGCAATAACAGCCGCCGCATCATGTTTCATACACTGCTGCTCGCGGCATTCGCCCTTTCCCCAACAGGGAGAACAGTCCTCGTGTCGATAAAAAACTCGGTCTCTTGACCCGCGCGGTCCCCAGATAGCAGGGTCGGTCGGACCAAATAAAGCTAGTACGGGCGTCCCTACAGCCTGCGCTAAGTGAAGCGGTCCCGTATCGACTGTGACAAGCAGTTGGCACTGTTCTAAGAGAGCAGCCAGTTCTCCGAGCGAAAGGCTTCCCGCCAAAGCTAACGCTTTATGACCGCTTGCCGCTACTAATGCTGCCAAGGCTGGCGCTTCTTTATGGCCGCCAAGCAGTAAAACCTCATGATCTTTTGCTAAATCAGCAATGACAGACAAATAGCCTGCCTCATCCCAACTCTTTCGAGCATAACTTCCAACCGGGCATAAAGCAATGATGGGTTTTACCCGCTTAGAGGTCGCCGGAAACAGGTCAGGATATTTTTCTGCCAGACTGATCCGATCTTCAGGTCGTACGGCAAGTTTTAAGGCGGTGTCAAGTGGTGCTTTCGTCGCGCTAATTCCTAATGGTTGCAGCAAATCGAGGTAATTTTCCGTTTCATGACGCACAAACGGCCGCTGAGCGCTCACCGTCTGCGTTAAAAATAACCCAGCATGCTGCGCATCATAGCCAATACGCTGCGGAATGCGCGCCGCCCAAGCTAACATCGCGCCGCGGGCGGCAAAATTCGTCGAAATTGCCAAGTCATAGCGGCGGCTTTTTACAGTTTGAATCAGCTTCATTAGCTCACGCCACGCTTTATGTTTGCCCCGCTTATCATAGACAAGCGTTTCCGTTACATGCGGGTGGCGCGATGCAATTGGTTCGGTCAAAGGAATGACCATACAGTCAATCTGCGCGGCAGGATAGGCCTCATGCAAGGCCGTAATCAAAGGCGATGACAACAATACATCACCAATAAAAGCGAGATTTATGACCAGAATGCGCTGAGCTTGGTTCGGCATAGAAATCATGCTTTTCCCTCCCTGCCTTGCGCTAGGAGAATACGAAAGGATTCCATCACAGCCTCTGGCGATATTTGCGCCAGACAATCTAAGCGCTTGGGGCAGCTACGCTGCCAACAGCCAGCGCAATCTAAAGCGATGACATGGGTCCGATGGCCTGCGCCATAGGGACCGTTTCGGTTGGTATCAGTCGGTCCGAACAAACCGATGACTGGCGTACCAAGACCAGCGGCTAAATGCATCGGCCCGGTGTCGCCCCCTAAAAAAACACGCGCTTTTAAAATCAGCGCTGCCAATTCAATTAAAGAAGTTTTCCCTGTTATATCAAAAAACGGTCGGTTGGCGAAGCTCTTTACAGCTTCTAACAGTGGCTGATCGCCAGGCCCGCCGATATAGACAGGCGCAACGCCTTGCAGCGATAGCCAGTCACTGACTGCCGCTAAATATTTTGCTGGCCAACGTTTATTCGGCCAATTGGCTCCCAGCGTTAATAAAACATAAGGTTCATCTAGCGAAAAACCTGCTGCTATAGCAATTTGTTCGGCCCTTTCCTTCTCTTCTGTTTGAATTTCTAAGGGAAAGCGAACATTTTGCACTTTGCAGCCAATCGCTCTAGCCACATCCAGATAGCGCTCCATCACATGGCCTTGTTGATGGGCGCCGCAAACAGGACGGCTGATCAAAGAACTACCTTCGCGCATATTGCAAAACCCGAAGGCCGCTTTCGCTTTACTTAAATAAACAATCACAGCGCTTTTAAAGAGCCCCTGTAGATCTAGCGCCACATCATAGGGTCTTGCCGTCAGCTTCGCCTTTAAGGGCGGAATATTACGAATAAGGCCCGGGAGACTGCGAAAATCCTTCTTAGGAAAAGAAATAATTTCATCGACATAAGGATTATGCTCAATGAGTTCACGACAGCCTGTTTCTACAACCCAAGTTAAATGACTATTAGGAAACGTCTCTTTGATCGCATAAGCTACAGGCATCGCATGAATGACATCCCCGATAGCGCTCATTTTTACAACTAAAATGTTTTGCGGACGGCCTGATTCTGTCATACTACTTCCCCTGCTCTGCAATTTTAGCAATGACTCGCGTTGTAGATCGACCTTGAACTTCCGGCACAAGGACAGTTTTTCCACCGTAGGCAGCTACAATTGCCGCTTCCGGCAGTTTATCTAAGGAGTAATCTCCGCCTTTTACATAAATGGCTGGTTTCAGTTCCGCCACAAGCGGTTCCGCCGTTTGTTCCGAGAAAATGACGACATAATCGACGGCATAAAGACCGGCCAATACTTCTGCCCGGTCCGCTTCCTGATTAATCGGCCGCGATGGGCCTTTAAGACGTTGTACCGAAGCATCGCTATTTAATCCGACGATCAAACAATCGCCCAAAGTTCTCGCTTCATTGAGATAGCGAACATGTCCGGCATGCAAAATATCAAAACAGCCGTTAGTAAACACCACTTGTTTGCCTTGTTGTCGCAGCATTTCTCCCAGCTTCGTTAAATGATCTCGTTCAATGACTTTCATGATTTTTCGTTTCCTCCATCAGTGCTGACAATCGCCGCTTTTAATTCATCAGGTGTTGTCGTTGCAGTTCCTGATTTTCTTACTACAATTCCAGCCGCATAGTTAGCAATCCGAGCCGCAGTCGAATAGTCCGCGCCCGCAGCAATCGCCAGCATCATCGTCACAACAACGGTATCACCGGCGCCACTTACATCATAAACTTCACTTACATTCGATACAGGAATATGTGTCGAATGGCCATTAGACTCAACCAGAGTCATTCCCTGGGCCCCCTGCGTAATTAAGACACCTTTTGCCTGTAGACGGCGACACAATTCTTTAGCTGCGGCGCTAAACCCGTCAGCAGCAATCTCGGCTAGACCTAAAGCCGCCGCAGCCTCTGCTTCATTTTGTTTCACTAGCGTTACCTGCGGATAGGCGAGAATATCATAACGGGAATCGACCATACAAGGAATACTATGTCTATTACACAAATCAATGACCGCCGAACGGAGCTTTGGCGTCACAGTCTGACTGCCATAGTCACTGAGCACAACGGCTTCCATATTAGAAAGCTCTGTTTCTATATACTGTAACAAAGCAGCCTCTGTTTCTGACAGCAGCGGCTCCTTGCTTTCTCTGTCAATACGTACAACCTGCTGCCGCACTGTTGCCAAACCGCCAGCCATAATCCGCTGTTTGCTAATGGTAGGTCGGTCGCCTTCCTTTATCAGCCCCGTTGTTTCAAC
Organism: Pelorhabdus sp. sgz311002; assembly: GCF_056134285.1. NCBI lineage: Bacteria > Bacillati > Bacillota > Negativicutes > Selenomonadales > Sporomusaceae > Pelorhabdus > Pelorhabdus sp. sgz311002. The sequence continues at coordinate 211,802 of NZ_JBWBCL010000002.1, forward strand.
GCCCACGCTCTGCAGCTTAGCGGTCAGCAGATCACCAACCGTATCTTCACCAATTACACCGACAGCATAGACGTGGCCGCCAAGCGTAGCGGCATTATGCACCACATTAGCAGCGCCGCCTGGCACAACTTTCTCGCCCTTGTGTTCCAAGATGAGTACAGGCGCTTCCCGTGAAATACGCGAAATGACGCCTTCTAAATAGGAGTCGGCCACCATATCACCAATGACCATAATTTTCTTATCTTTCATCAAGTCAATCCAGCGTAATAAAGTGGATTGCTTTTCTATAGAATTCATTTGCATAACGATTCCTCTTCTTTACCAGTCACTTTTCTTACCAACGAGCTAAGGAGACATCCCATTTCCATTCATGACGTTTCGCTCGATACGTCAACGTAAGCTGCCAGCAATGCAGGTCGCGATACCAGGTATAATCCTGATCATATACGTGCTTATTTTTTAAGTCATAGCTTTGACTAAAACCAATGGCATTTTTCTTATCAAACCGATAGGTAAAGCCTGTATCAAGCTCGCGTCCCATATCAGCCCGATTGAATGCAAACAAACTGTTTTGGCTCTTCGTAAAGTGATACCCCACCCAGCTATACCATTTATCATCAAAAGTATGGCCGACAGTCGCGTCATATTTAAAGTTATGAATGATTGAATTATCAACACTTTCTTTAATAAAACCTACACCAGTTCCCATATCTAAGGTGGTTTTCGGATCCAAATGGATTTGATCCCGCGTAAAATACAAGTTATATTCTTCGTGCCAGCTTGTTCGCTTAGAATCAGTCCATTTCCCATACGTGGCGTCAAAAGTATAGGTAATCGGCAGATCGCCAATGCGATGCGATTTATAGTGGAAATCATATTCTGGCCACTTTTTCACCCAGTTGGCGTCGCTGTCGCGATAGTAACCGGCCTTGGCTTCAACCCAATAATCTTTTTGGTCCCAATTAATACCACTATTATTTTTAAAGGAAAGTTTGCCATAATAGTTTAGTTCTGTATAAGCTGTCAGATTGTCAGTAATACTGTGCGTAAACTTTTGCTTTATATGAATTCCATCACGATTACTATAACTAATGGATGGATAAGCTGTTTGTTCCGCATTCGGATCCAGGGATTGCGTATAGGTCGGCATTGTATACAGCAGGATTGACCCAATCCACACCTTGGCATTATAGGCGATCATTTTATCGCCCGGCCATATTTCAATTTTATCAGCACTCATATGGTAATCAGGTACTTTCGCAGGGCAACGCGTCATGGTACCATCATGTATAATAATTTCACCATTTAAGGTCAACGCTTCATGGCCTGTTACAATATCACGGCCCACATGACCTTTAATCTGATCGAGTGTACCTTCCTTGGTCTGATAGTTATAACGAAGGCCTTCTGTATTCAGTTTCGTATTCGTTAAGGAATCACTAAATACAGCTTGACCATTTACCCAAACTTCCTGCTGTTTCGTATTCCCATTCACAAGATCCGTGGTCATCAGCTGTGTTGCCTGCAGAATATTTACATTCCCTTTAGCATAAACATCGCCATTGGCATCGTTCACATAAAGCTCATCCGCTGTAATGGTAATGGGCTCTTTCGGTTTAGCCACAGCCGCAGTCTTCTTATGCTGGCCTTTATCAGCCTTGTCAGCTTTATCAACTTTATTGGCTTTACTGATTGTATCGCCTTTATTAGCCTTGTCAATCTTATCAGCCTTGCTAACCGTACTCGCTTCTTCCGGTTTAGCAGCAACCTTGCTATCCGCCTGTGCGCCTTCCGCCGTATCCGCAACCTGCGAATCGTCTACTGCGTTGTTTGACTGATTGGCTGTCGTTTCGTTCTGCACGCTTTCCTGATTGACCGTCAAAGGCGCTGCCTGCAACGAATCCATAGAATGAACGCCGTAACCGCCATAAACAAGACTATAAGCTACCAAAAAACGCAACAGACGCTGCGATGATTTCTTCATAATATACTCCTCTATTCTACTCTAACAATGATCTAACCAACCGGAATCTGTAGTCTAAACCAAAGGCTATTAAGAATTTTTTCATAAACATAACTATTGTATCATGTTTCTACAGGAAAAGCTCTTTTCCTGCCGTTTTTCCTGTGGCAATCTCCGGCAGACAAGAGAAAAACCGGTCTTGGTAAAGGACCGGTTTCAAGCTGTTTCTGTCGCTTCATTGTCTTAACGAATTTTCACACCATATATGCGTGTATCCGATTTTGTTTGGATGTAAATTTCTGAACCAGCAGGCATATCATTATCTTTTCCATGAACAAAAGCACCACCAAGAATACCAATCGGTCCAAGTAAGATCATCCCAGCCATAGAAGCTCCGGCAACCTTTGCAACACTGTTTGTTTTCTCCTTTGCCTTGTCACCAAGAACCGTAGCAAGCTCCGAGCCGTCTACCGCTTCAATGGAGTTGAACTCAACCTGCAATTTTCCGTCACGTCCTAAATTTCCCGCGCGATCTACGGCTTTCACCGTGCCATGACCAACGGCCCCTTTCGTCACAATCAGTACACCATTATCAAAAATATCTTCCGCTGCGATGAAACTTACCGTATCGCCAGGACGACTATCTTTACTGGTCAGTGGCGTCAACAGCTTAATTTTAACGAGCGTATCCTGTTTCACTGCCGCCTCAGCCAAATCAATTTGCCCATCCGTAAAGGCAAGTCTCATTAATTTCGTCAGCCGCGTATCAAACGCGCCAGTAGTCGGACTGCCGGAAAGAGTCGTTTCTAGGCTTTCTAACCGCGCCTTCGCCGCATTATTGGTCACGTTATGCAACAAATTCCACTCGGCTGCATTTAACCTTAAAATAAAGGAAGGACTGCCAATCGAAGATAATTTCGTGTAGGCATAAAGACGGTCAATACGCGTCATGATCGGATCTTTTTCACTAGCGCCAAAAATGTCTTTTTCTAACTTTTTCGTACGATCAATCAAGGAACCCGTCTGTTCGCTACCATAATATATATTCTCAGTAACACTAAGTTTTTCGAGCGCCGTCATATCAGAGCTTACTCCTTGAGCAAAGCCCAGAGAAGCAAAGGAAAAGCTGAGACAAATAACTAGAACCAAAGCAATAATTTTACGATTCATAAGGATATACCCTCCTAATTCCAAATGCTTACTATTTCGGGAAGCAAAAGAAAAAATCCTGCCAATGAAGGCAGGATTTTCGTCTCTATTCTAATGGTAAGATTAGAAGTTGTAGTTAACAGTTGCACGGAAGGATTTGTCTTTAATGTTGTCATTTTTAACATTTTTAGAATCTTTATAGAATACGTTTACGTTCACAGCTTTGGTGAAAGTATGAGTATAGCTGTAGTACATGCCTTTTTCACCAGTGTCAAACGTCGTGTTACCGTTCAAATCACCATTAGCTTCGACTTTGTAGTAAGTAGCGGAAGCTTTGTTTTTGTCATCAAACTGATAGCCTACGCCATATTGATAAGCTTTGTTATCATTGGAGTTGTTCGTTTTGCCATATTCAGCATAAACGTTAGCAGCACCGAAGCTATAACCAAGATTCATAGCATAAGCATTTACAGTTTGTTTATCGCCCAATTTAAAGCTGGAATCTTTATACTTGTAGTTTGCATAAGTAGCGCCAACAGTGAAGTCAGGAGTTGCAGCATAATCAACATGAGCAGCATACATTTTGTTTTTCGATGCTTGACCGTCGCCACGGCTTCTATCTTCCTGAGCAGCAACTACCTGATAGGAAAGCGCATCGGCTTTGCCAGTCCAGGTTACACCGTCAAGTAAGCTGTGACGGCCAAGTTTACCAGTGATATCATAGAACAGACCGCTACCAAGAATCAAATCTTGACGGCCAATTTTTACTGTGCTGGTATCGCCAGTATATTGGAAACCAAATTGATTTAAACCTGCAGCAAATTCTTTATCGTTCGTATAAACATCGCTCTGGAAATCCTTACCGCCATTAGCGCCTTGTGCTGCAAACTGGCTGTAAACGCTCCAGTTTCCGCCCAAGTCACCTTTTACATTTAAGAAAACTGCTGTTTTGTTAATGTGTTTGTCTGCGTTGCCGGACGTACCACTGTTGTTACGGTATTGGTAGTAAGCGTTACCGTCAACAGTAATGTCGCCAGGTGCTGCCATAGCTACCGAAGTGGAAAGTACTACGGCTGCTGCCATAGCTGATGCAAGAAGAGATTTTTTCATGTTTAAATTCCTCCCTAAATGGATTTAATTTTTGGCATTTAGTGAAGAATCTTTGTAAATTCCAAGTTAAGTGTCCACGTTTCCTTAGCTTTTTCTTTACGCCAATTCTTACTGTCTGCCAACTTTGAAATGTCTACTAATTTTATACAATTTCAAAGTTTGATTTTAGTATAATGTTAATTTTAGATTAACGCAATAGAAAAAACAAAAAAAGAAGCAAAAAGCAGTCATGTTTATGACTTTTTTTGCTTCCCTAGTGAAATTACCATTTTTGACTTAGCAGTCATAATAATTTCATTCTACTTTTCTAATACAACGGCTGATTTTTGAATAAAACCGCTTGCTGCGTTCGCTGCTAAAATGCGATCACCATCTTCATTGCTGATTACGATATTGCGATTATTATCGCGAAGTCCAACCGCTCTGATAACGAAAGGATTGGCGCCAGCACGAGACTGACCGTTCGCTGCTGCCTGCAAATCCTCTTCCGTAAAGGCATAGTCCGCTAAGCCACGGGAAACCTGCGTATTCGCATCAACATACTGATTCCCGTAAATTACGCGGCCTGATTGGTCAAATACTTTTGGCGCCATAACCGGATCTAAATCAAGACCTCTAGCGTCGACAATCAACCCCGTGTAGTTTGCTGGCACGTCATAGCGAACGCTAGGCTGCGGAATTGCTATAGGCTGCACATTCGCCGCATCAGTGACAATACTGCTCAAGCTGTTATCGCCATACAAATTGATTGCCATAATCACTTGATAACCGCCATTTTCCATGGGCTGTTCTTTCAAAATTCTAGCACCTTGAATTAAGGCAGAAACGCGAACCCGAACTGTATCATTGGCTGTTTGATAGTTCAACACAGTCGACTCTGCATCCACTTGAACACCACGAATTGTTTCTGCTAAATTACGATACGCATCAACAATCGCTGCCCTCCGCGCCATAATTTTTGCCTGCGCCATAGTAGCATATTGTGATGGCGCAACGCCAAAGCCCTTCACTTGAATTAGTCCCTGTCGCCAATCAATGGCGCCATTGCCTTCGGCCATCGATTCCACGCCAGGAGCAATATGGTCAAAGTCAGTAACCGTAATATTCACCGTTGTTGCCGCAAAAGCCAGCGATGAAACAGAAAGTACCATCATGCAAGCCAGGACAAGACTTACTATTTTTTTCTGCAAATAAAACGCCTCCTTGTAGTTATAAAATTGCACAGTCATTCTAACTTATTTGAAATTCGCCTAACAAATAGAAAAATCCTGCCGTTTCAGGCAGGATTTGGCGATAAAAAAAGAACTCGGGAAAACCCCGAGTTCTTTTGAACGTTTCTTAGAAGAATACTTCCAATTGGCCGATGTAGGCTTTTTTAGGAGTATTGAAGCTGCTGTAGTTAGCAGCAGTGGTAGTCTTGTAGTTTTCATATTTGAAGGACAAGACACCATTTTTGAATGGTACGTATTCAATGCCATATTCCTGACCTTTGAGACCAGTAGTCTGCAAAGCAGCAATTTGTTTAATGCTCATATCAGTCGTAGTGAAGTCAGAAGGATCGAAGCCAGCATCAAATTTATTGAATGCTACCCAAGTGCCCCAAGTGTTAACAGCTTTTTTGTCAGCGCCTTTGTATTTCAGCTGAACTTGGTAAGCTTTAGCAGCGGAACCGTTCTGGAGGCTTTTAGCATTTTTGGATTTATTCTGTGCATATTCGCCGCTCAGCGTGAAGTTTTCGAAGCCAGTATATTTTAAGCCAGAGCCCCAAGTTTTGTAGTATTGTTCGTTATTATCTTTCAGGTAAGATGCATCAAAAGCAAGAGTGCTAGTGATAGGTGCAGTCAAACCAGCATAATTGATGTTCAAGGTGTTAGAAGTAGTTTGCTGATAAGTACGGCCAATACCATAGAAAGCATTAACGGAACCAAAGTTTTTACCGATTACCAAAGAATCAGGTGAAGTTACACCATTGGAGCCTTTGATATCAGCGATGAAGCCCTGACCCAACCATACAGGTACACGGCCAACGGAGATCTGGTCTAAGCCAAGACCTTTACCAGTTGCATACAAAGATGCAAACTGCATGCTACCATTATCATTAGTGCCAGTACCGTTGTTTAAGAGGTTTTCTTTCGAATCCCACTGTAAACGGCCTTTAACAGTCCAGTCGTCGTTCAAAGGAGCAGTGATGTTCAAACGCAGACGAGTTCTGCCAGTGTTATCTTTTACGTTATTATTGGAGCCAGCAGGAGTCTGCTCCATGCGGAACCGTGCATAGCCGTCCCATTTAATGTTGCCCACTTTGTTTTCGAGGTTCGTTACACGAACGCCGAGGTTCTGCAGTTCAGTGGAGTATTCAGCAGCTAATTTGTCGATCATAGCTTTCTGCTGAGCGTCAGCTTTGTCAACTTTAGCCATAGCGCGAGCAACAATAGTAGCCATTTCATAACGAGTCATGGTTTTGTCGCCTTTGAAAGTGCCATCGTTGAAACCATCAACGATACCAGCTTTTGCAAGCTGTTGTACTGCATTGTAGGACCAGTGTTTGGAAGGTACATCAGAGAAAGGATTTGCAGGAGCAGCCATTGCGGTTGCGCCTACGCTAGTAGCCATAGCTACTGCAAGAGCAAGAGAAACTTTCTTTTTCATGAAGTTGTTTCCTCCTTAAGGAAATTGTTTTTTTGAGCCGCAAGGAGGATGCAAATGAGAGTTGCCACGTTTCCTCACATAATTCTCCCCATATTGACTCTAAACAATATATTCTACATGAGGAAAGTTATTCCTTCTTTCGCTAAAAAAAATTTATCTTTTTAAAAATTTTTCTGCTAAGAGCACTGCAACATAGTCGTCAACAGGCACCGGCGGTACTTGAAAGGATGTAGGCAGCAAGCGCCGCCAACCGCGAGGCGGTTTTTCCTGCCAATAGCGAACCCGAGCTGCTTCTGTCGTTTTATATTCGTCGACTATATGAAGCGTCAGATTTTTTTCTCTGCTTTGATATTTTTTGAGTTCCTCCACTCTCTCCTTGGAACTCGTTCCATTGCCAATAATTAAATCAGTAACCGAAAACTTCTCCCGCCAAGCTGCGATCACCGACAAAAAAGCAGCTGTATCAATCACTTTTTGACAAAGAACCTCACCATTTTCTCTTAGTACTGCCAGACCGCACTTTTCCCGTCCCGGATCAATCGCCAACACAACCATAATACTCCCCCGCCCCATCGTTTCTATAGCCCCATTATACCATAGAAGCTACAGCCAAATATGACCGATGACATGTCGCCATTTCTCATGCAAAGCCAGCGTTTTTCGAGGGTATTACACAAGCGCAAGCCAAGTGCTAACGTTAGAGCGTCGCACCTTTGCGCCTCAGATAAGAATTGAACCCATCATATTATATGAGCGGAAGTCAAGTGACAACGTTGACGCGTTATAATATGATGGGTTTAATTCGGTTTTCATAGGCATAGCAAAAGGCGAGGACATGTGTCCCCGCCCTTCACAAAGCGTTATTAGAATTTCACGTTCACAGCCGCACTTGTGCGATTGTTCAACTTGTTGCCGTTTTGATCTTTGAAATCTTGATATTTCACAGTCAGTGTAGCATTTTTATCAAGGTTCGTATCATATTGGTATTCCATACCTTTGAAACCGTTGAAGCCTGATGCCGGGAATTGAATGTTCGCCGGAGTTGCTTCGAGGCCCGAGAAGGAAGTAAAGGCGTTCTGGCCTACGTTACGGTAAGTGGCGCTTAAACCAATATTATTAAATTTCACGCCGAAAGCTTTTGAAGTATTGCTTTCAGAAGCTGCCGTGTTGCGATAGTATTCAGCATTAGCAGTTACGCCATCCATGATTCCAAAGGAAGTATTCACACCGTAAATGCTATTTTTTTGTGTTTGATCTTTCAAGTAATCTGCAGTGACTTTCGCACCGGCAACGTTCGTATTGTATTCAGCACCATAAACGCGATCCCAGTTAGCAATTGCCAAATTGGAGAAAGCGGTACCGCCAAAGAGTTTCAAGTCGCCGAATTTAGCCGAAGCACCATTCATTTGCGTATCAGCCAAGAAGCCGGAACCAAGTTTTAAATCTTGACGGCCAACTGTTGTATTAAGGCCTAAGAAGTTACCTGTTACGTTTGCTGTGTCGAGACGCATGTTGTTTGTGCCGCCGTCAGCATTCACGTTACCGCTGGATAAACGAGCATTGAATTTCAAATTATCGCTGATTTTGCCGTCAAAAGAAACACGGGCTCTGAAATCTGTAGCATCATGGGAACCTGACATTTCGCCGTAACGAACACGAGCATCGCCAGAGATTTTCACTTGATTATCAAGTTGTTTTTGCATACCATCAATTTTCACACCAAGCGTACCAAGTTCTACGCCAAATTCCAACGCCAGCTTGTCCACAATAGCTTTTTGGCTTGCTGTCATCGTTTTGTTCATCGCTTTGGCTACCATTTGAGCCATTTCATAACGAGTCACTGTTTTGTCGCCTTTGAAAGTACCGTCATTATAACCAGTAACAATTCCTTCTTTGGCTAATTGATTAACAGCGCCATAAGCCCAGCTGTTTGTCGGTACATCGGCAAAAGGATTCGCAAAAACCGGTACTGCGAAAGCAACAGCCAATGCGGTAGTTACAGCTACTTTTAAGAGTCTTTTGTTCACGATTTACGTCCCCCTAAGAAATTTTGTTTTGCGAGAGACTGATCAGTCACCTTTAGACATGACGCCATAGATTTTTTGAGTTGCCATGTTTCCTCAAAAACAAACTTCGTCACTTGCCCATCAGTTCTAATCGCCTTCTCTAGTTTACATAATTCTATAAACCATTCTTATCTCCTGCTTTTATCGCCACTGTAAATTTTGGCAATATCCGCACATTACATGGGTTTTGTCTGTAAAAACCCTCATGGAGATCATAACATTTTAATTTACATAATACAATTTGTATATTTAGGAAAAAGAAAAGAAAGGAAGGCGTCTGAATTCTCCGTGTCACCGCGTCAACGTTAGCACTTGACTTCCGCTTATGACACGGAGAATTCAGACGCAAAGATGGGAGGGACGGGAAAAACAGACAAAGAAAACAACCACCAAATAAAAAAAGACTGTTGTATTAAGTATCTACTTAATACAACAGCCAACAAAACTTACGCTTTAAAATAAAAAGGTTTTCAGTAAGATGAAACCGCCGAGAAGCCAACAGTAAAAGGCAAACGGCTTCATGGCGCTAATTTCGTTCGTATGGAACCATTTCATGAGCGCCCATACGCTGATAAACGCTGCTACGCCGGATAAGGCGCCGCCGATCAGTGAAATTTGAAAGAGACCTTCCGTTTGAGTATGTAACAGTTTCGGTACTTCCAACAAGGCTGCGCCGACAATGACCGGTGTTGCAAGCAACAAGGAAAAGCGCGCTGACGCTTCATGCTTTAAGCCCATCCAAAACCCAGCGGTCATACTAGCGCCACTGCGGGAAAAGCCGGGAATTAAGGCTAGTGACTGGAAAAAGCCGATAATTGCCGCTTCCCCTAGCGATAAATCTTCGATTTCCTTACGGCCCCGATTTCTTAGGCGTTCGCCCCAATAGAGCAGAAAGCCGTTGACGATCAAAAATGCCGCGGCATTGGTCACATCGCTGAACATGTGACGAATCAATTTTTCAAAGCTCAGACCAATGACTGCCGCTGGCAAGGTGCCAACAATAATTAACAACAACAGGCGACGATATTTTCGATTCCCTGTAAAGAGCGATTTAATAATGCTAAGCCACTCACTGCCGAAGAAGAGTAAGAGAGCTACGGCTGTACCTAAATGGAGCATAACGACAAAAGGCATAAAATGTTCTTTTAAAAATTCCGGGTCCATATTCCAACCGAAAATATAAGGAGTTAATACGCCATGGGCTACGCTGCTCACAGGGAAAAGTTCTGTAATCCCCTGGATCAGAGCAAAAACTATGGTTTGAAAAACAGTCACTTCTGGTCTCCACCTTTTTCATTGAATTAGGAAGGGGAATCAGGCTTAGCCTAATTCCCCCCTGGGTCTATTGTGAACCGAAACTGGGCTGTACTTTAATTTCAATCTTGAGCGGTCCAGCAGAATAAATGGGTTCCACTGTCACTGCCTTGAGCTCAACTGGACCGGTATAGCGTTTTACTTTATTCACAGCCTCAAATAGCTGTGAGCCGCTAATCGTCCCGACCGTGCCTTGCAGTGGGTCAGGTAAGATGCCTTGCTTGCGAGCTTGTTCGTTCACACGCCGCAAAAAGGCCAGCACCGTTTCTTCGGCCTGTTGGGCATTCGCAATTGGTGAAATCACCTCGCTATGAACCACCGTACCAGTACTGTAAATCAGCTTGTTCGGATAAAGTTCAAAATGACCGATGACGGGTTCCCCGTACACGGTATTATCAGCCGCTACAATCCGTACAATCGCATCCTGCTCAGATTGTAGTATGGCATCAATAATCTGATTAAATTCGCCTTGAGGAATCCACAGGACTTGAACGGATGTATCAGCAATCTGCAGCTTATCAAGCATGCTTTGATTTAAATCATAAATGTCCCCCTGCAAGCTAGCTATTGTTTCTTCGCGATTTTTGCCGCCAGCAACTACAAAATTACCAATGACCTCGCCAGACCGATAAATAACCGTTCCTTCACGCACAGTCTGCAGGCCCGCACGTAATTTAGCCGTAACGTCCTTAAGCTGCGTCACATCTTTTTCCAGATTGGTTTTATCTGCTTCGAGGGTTTTCATTGTTTTACCTAAAGAAACAAGCTTTGCTTCAAGTCCCTGTTTTGTCTGTTGCAAAGCTGCTATTTCACTGTGAGCAATTTGCAAATTGCCTTCGGCAGCAGTAAGTTCTTCATTGACTGCGGCAAGAGCCGCTAAAGTCTTATCGCGTTCTGCCGTCACTGCAGTAAGCTGTTCTGTCGCTGCGCTCAGTTTAGCAGCTACGTCAGCCACCTTATCGCTCATCGCACTATATTCGGCGGTCTTATCGGCTAAGGCCTGACGACTGCTTTCCAGCTCCTGTTTTTGCCTGGACACAGACGTTGATAAATCAGTTAACTGGGCTTTCAGTGCTTCCATGCCAAATAAGGCCGTTCGGACATTTTGCGATGTCAGAGCTAAAATCCCGAGAGTAGAGGCAGAAATCAAGATTCCCGTAATAATTGTTACAACAATCGAAGTATGCTTCGGCCTAAGGCCAAAAATCGAAAGTTTCTTTTTACCGACTTTTGTTCCTAGTTTATCCCCAATATAGGCAATTAAACCGCCCATAATGGCGATAATTAGTACAAGGGTAATCCCGAACATGGTATTCCCTCCCTAGCGCGACGCTTTGCGTACCAGGTAAATCCCGGCAAGAAGGCCAATGAAATTCGGTATCCAGGCCGCTGCAACGGGTAGAATTGCGCCACCCTGGCCAAGCGCTGTCGCTACAGTCATAATCGCATAATAGATAAAAATAATGATAATACTGATGCCAAGGCCAATAGAGGAGCTCGAACGGTGAGGCTGAAGCCCTAGCGGCGTACCAATCATGGCAAAAATAAAGCTAGCCATGGGGATTGCCAGACGCTGATGGAGTTCTACTTCATAGTTATTTGTATTAACATACTGACCTTTTAACAGCTTAATTTCCTGCTTTAACTCTTTAATCGTCATTTCTTCCATTTTCTTTTGATCGCGAGAAATGGCTTTTGGATCTTTATTTAACGGCAAAACTTGTTCCTGAAACTGCATCACCCGAATCGCTGTGGATTTCTCCTGGGGCGTTAAATCATGAATTGTACCATGATACATAATCCATTTGTCGCTAAACCATTTAGCTTTTTCAGCATTTTCCACTCGGACAAGTTCGCCATTATCAAAATCTTGTACAGTGACGCCGATCATTTCATTCGTAGCGGCTTCAAAACGTTTGGCGTAAGTTAAACGTTGCAACGCGCCGTCCTTAATATCTTTGATAATGACATGTTCCTGCGACTTGGGCGCCGTATTTTGTTCAATATCATAACGTACAATATTATTATAGGCTTCATTAGCCCGCGGTACAACTAGTTCATTAAAAGCCACCGCAAAGACACTCACACCAAAAGCCACGATAAACACCGGCAAAGTGAGCCGATAAAAGCTAAGGCCGCCAGAACGCATGGCTGTAATTTCACTTGACCCTGACAATCGTCCAAATGACAAAAGTGATGCTAGCAGCATACTCATCGGAAAAGTCAAGACGACAATGCTGGGAAGACTAAAAACAAAGAGCTTCGTCACAACCCAAAGAGACGCCCCGTATTTCGTAATATACTGAGCAATTTTAAAGAGAGTGCCTGTGCCGATAAAGACACTGGAAAAAGCGGCAATCCCAAAGATAAATGGTCCTAATAGTTCACGAACAATATATTTATCGAGAATACGCATACAAATCTCCTACAAGCTGAAATTCTCGCCAAGATAAAATTTCCTGGCCACTTCGCTTTCCGCGATTGTCGTTGAGTCGCCGGAAATGAGAATCTGCCCTTCATTTAAGATATAAGCTTTATCGACAATGCTTAAGGTTTCCCGCACATTATGATCCGTAATGAGTACGCCAATGCCGCGTTCTTTTAAATAGCTGATAATACCTTGAATATCGGCCACAGCAATGGGATCAACACCGGCAAAAGGCTCATCAAGCAGAATAAAGTAAGGATCTGTGGCCAAGCTGCGGGCGATTTCTACACGCCGCCGTTCGCCGCCTGATAATTCCGAACCAAGCCGTTTTCGCACATGAGTAACATGAAATTCTTCTAACAGCGATTCCTGCTTATCACGCCGTTCCCCTTTCGACAGCTTTGTCGTTTCTAAAATGGCCATCAAATTATCTTCTACTGTTAACTTACGAAAAATGGATGCTTCCTGAGGTAAATAGCCAATGCCAAAACGCGATCTTTGATACATGGGCATAGAAGTGACGTTTTCGCCATTCACCGAAATGGATCCCTGATTGGGTCGTTCTAAGCCGACAATCATATAAAAAGTGGTTGTTTTCCCAGCGCCATTGGGTCCCAAAAGCCCCACAATCGATCCTTGGTCAACACGCAGACTGACGCCGTTGACCACATTGCGCTGTTTATAGGTTTTTACTAACCCGCTTGTCTCAATATACATAGCTTTTTATCCTTTTCATTCCTTCGGAGTAATCACAAGCTTCGTCCGGCCCTTCGCATCAGCAGTTTGGCTATCCATATGGATGGTCAGCGTATCGCCTGTGATCAGATTGCCTTCCTGCAAAGCTCTGGCATTGCCTGTAAGCACAGCCCGCCCCTTGCCTGCTGTCTGCAAGCCATAATAGTCTAGATGATCGCCTGTCGCATCGACTTGACGACTTTCACTGACTAAATGAACAGCACCTTCGCCAACAGCCCGATCTTCTTGATAGAACGCTTCAATTTTATTCGCTGTCATCACCCCATCAGCGCTCTCTAATCTTGCCTCTGAGGGAATTAAAGCATACTGCTTTTCTGAATCATATTCAATGGTCGAACCTGTCGCTTTCGACTGTCCTTTTACGAGGATGGGCGAACCGGTGGCAACCATGCGTGTATTGTTATAAGTCTTTACTTCGCTAGCTGTCAAGGTTGCGTCATCTTTTACGGCATGAACGCCGCCCGTAATGAGCCCTTCCATGCTCTTCATATTATAATGAACTTCACTGCCAGTAATGGTCGCATTTGTCTGTTTCATTACTACATTGCCGCTAGCATGAACCTGGCCCTGCGCCGCATCATAGTCAATGACATCAGCCGATACTTCTACTGGCTGCCCTGGCGCTGCGCCAACGGGGCTTGTCCAAGCCCAAACTGCCATTGAGACAGCAAAAAATCCAATCATCCATTGTTTCTTCAAGGCTCCTGGCCTCCTTTACTTACCATATGGGCATGGCCTGTAACTTTCACTGTTTTTAAGAGTGTTTCACTTTCCATTTCGTCGCCTGTCAGAACGGTATCATCTTTGACGACACGAATACCGCCACTGGCATAAAACTTCTTCGCCTGATCCTGCCATTCACTACGTGGTGCCGTAAATTCACCGCCATCACTGGAAGTTCCTTTCACATCACCAGACAAAACAATATTTTTGGTTTTGGAATCATAGGTTCCATCTTGACTAACGATTTTCAATATCTTGCCATCCGCACTGTAAAAGGCTCCCTGCACTTTTTTCAGTGTTATATTTTGTGTATTCGGATCTACAGCAATCGCTTCTGCCGTGAGCTCCCAAATGCGTCGACCATTTTCCTCTTCGACAATCTGATTGCCGGCAAAGGTTAGCGACTCTTTGGGTGTAGCCGTTGTTGCCTGACGCGGCGGAGCTGCTGGCATCTCATCTTTCAAAAAATAATAAAGACCGCCGCCAAGTACGAGACAGATACTAGCGCCGATTACCCAAGCTTTCGGGTTCAAAGGGATTCCCCTTTCTTATTGGCAGAGTCCATTGCAACCTGGCTGTTTGTACCGATTGATCAGGCTGTCCCACTTGCTCTGCGCTTTTAAAATCATTTCAATCACTTCACGTACAGCTCCCTCGCCGCCTTGACGCTGCGTAATAAAATGAGCTGCTTCTTTGGCTTCGACCGCACCATTTGGCACAGTACAAGCCAAGCCTACACTTAATAGCAGGGGCAGATCATTAATATCATCGCCAACGTAGCAAATTTCTTCGATTGAGAGCTTAGCTTCTTCCAGTAAGTTTGTCAACGCTGTCACTTTATCGCTAACGCCCTGATATAAATGCCCAATCTTCAATTCATCGCTACGCCGCTCTACAATTTGACTGGAACGGCCCGTAATGATCGCCGTTTCGAGTCCTGCTTCCCGACTTAACGCTAAACCCATGCCGTCAAGAACATGGAACGCCTTTAAAACTTCACCGTCGGCGCTAAAGAAAAGACGACCATCAGTCAATACACCATCTACATCAAGTACAATTGCTTTAATGCGACGCGCGCGTTCTTTTAAGCTGAGAGTTTCTCCTTGTGCCATTATACCACTCCTTGCCGCAATAAGTCAGTAAGGTGAATCATACCAATCGCTTTATTTTCGCTATCGACAACAGGAAGCACTGTAATCGGACGCGGTTTATGCTTTTCCATCCGATGCAAGGCTTGCGCCGCGAGTTTCTCAGCCGTAATGACCGCAGGTTGCTTGGTCATAAATTCAGCTACAGGTGCGCTTAAAAATTCATAGCCTTTTTCCAGGCAACGGCGAATATCGCCGTCAGTAAGGAGTCCTAGTAAAACACCGTCATGATCAACAATGGATACAGCGCCAAGACCTTTATCCGTAATTAAGAAGAGAGCTTCTTTGACCGACTTATCGCCAGTAATCAGCGGATTTTCGCTGCCGCCATGCATCACGTCCGCTACCGTTAAGAGCAGACGACGTCCCAGGGACCCGCCGGGATGAAAGAGAGCAAAATCTTCAGCGGTAAATTTACGTTCGGACAACAAGGCAATTGCTAAGGCATCGCCCATAGCTAAAGCTGCTGTAGTACTAGCCGTAGGCGCCAACCCTAACGGGCAGGCTTCTCTAGCAACAGAGGCATCTAGAAAAAAATCAGCATTTCTCACTAGCGTCGAATCAGCAGCGCCGCATAAAGCAATCACTGGCGTACCAATTCGTTTAAAAACAGGTAAAATGGCTAAGATTTCGCCTGTCTCGCCACTATTAGAGAGAGCTAATACCATATCGTTTTCAGTTACCATACCAAGATCGCCGTGAATGCCTTCCGCTGGATGTAAAAAAAGCGACGGTGTTCCCGTCGAAGCCAGCGTCGCCGCAATCTTCCGGCCAATATGGCCGGATTTCCCCATACCTGTTACAATGACGCGGCCAGGGCAGGCAAGAATGGCCCGTACGGCCTGGGTAAACTCAACATTCAGGCGAGGAACTAAAGCAAGAATCGCTTCGGCTTCAATGGCTAAGGCCGCTTTGGCCTGTTCTAACATTTCCATGGACTCACCGCCTTATTTATGTCTGCGCACAATGGCGTCAATTGCCACCGCATCAGCTAAAAGGGATTCAAGTCCAGCAAAATCAAGCATATTCGGACCGTCTGACAAAGCTTCTTTCGGGTTATCATGAACTTCTAAAAACAAAGCATCCACGCCTGCCGCTACAGCCGCACGAGTCAAATAAGGAACAAATTCGCTCTTCCCGCCAGAGGAGGTACCAGCACCGCCGGGAAGCTGTACGCTATGAGTACCGTCAAATACGACAGGGTAACCGAAAGCGCGCATAATCGGTAGTGACCGCATATCAGCAACCAAGTTATGATAACCAAAGCTGGCGCCGCGTTCCGTGAGCAGCAAATTCTGATTCCCCGCTTCTTCCACCTTAGTAACTACATTTTGCATATCTTCTGGTGCTAAGAACTGGCCTTTTTTTACACTGATGGGCTTACCAGTCTTGGCTGCCGCATAGATCAGATCGGTCTGACGGCATAAAAAGGCCGGAATTTGTAGCAAATCAAGCACTTCAGCTGCTGGTTCTACCTGTTCAATGGAATGAATATCACTGACAATAGGCACCTGAAGTTCGGTTTTGATGGCACGAAGAATCGCCAAGCCTTCCGTTAATCCAGGCCCCCGAAAAGAATGAATGGACGAACGGTTCGCCTTATCAAACGAGGCTTTAAAGATATAAGGAATAGCAAATTTCTCGGCAATCGCCTTGATGGCTTTCCCAATCTTGAGACTCCGTTCATAGCCTTCAAGCACACAAGGACCGGCAATCAATACAAGGGGCTGCTCACCGCCTATTTTCACATTACTTACTTGGATGGTTCTCATCAAAAACACCTCCGGCAAATAGTTTGTTTACATAGAGGAGATCTTCCGGCGTATCGACGCCGATCAACTGCTGATCTGTCGTAAGAACTCGGATTTTATAGCCATGTTCCAAAGCGCGAAGCTGTTCTAACGATTCGCTGACTTCCAGCGGTGTTTGGGGTAGTTTCGCATATTCTAACAAAAAATCACGACGATAGGCATACATACCAATATGCTTATACACAGTTGCTTTCGGCTCGCTGCGATGAAAGGGAATCTGTGAACGAGAAAAATACAGCGCATAGCCTTTTAAATCGGTTACGACTTTTACGACGCTATCAACCTGATACTCAGTCACATCAAGCGGCGTTTTCAGTGTCGCCATGGCCAGATCAGAATCTTCGCAAAATACAGCAGCGAGATCATCAATAAGCTGCGGATCAATAAGCGGCTCATCGCCCTGCACATTGACAATCACATCGATATCGGGATACTTGGCCGCAACCTCTGCTAAGCGATCAGTCCCAGTCTTATGATCTGGTGATGTCATGATCACTTTACCGCCAAAAGCTTCTACAGCGGCAAAAACCGCTTCATGATCGGTAGCGACAAGCACTTCTTGCGGTAACTTCGCACTTGCCGCCCGCTCATAGACACGCTGAATCATCGGTTTGCCCGCAATTTGCGCCAGTGGTTTGCCCGGAAGACGCGTCGAAGCGTAGCGGGCTGGAATAATACATAATATGTTCATAAGACAAATTTCCTCTTTTCATTGGTCATCTTGGCAACAAGCTCCATAAATTCTTGTTCGCCGCTTGTCATCTGCACTTCAATGCCTAAAACGTAGAGAGGTACTGGTCTATCAGAATAAATGAACTCAGTAGGAATCTTGACCGCGTCTTTTTCTGTCGTAATAACAGCCTCGACTTCTTTCTCGACAGCCAAGTCCATGACTGACTGCATTTCAATCATTGTATAATTATAGTGGTCAGGATATCGTACGCCTTCCACAACAGCAGCACCGAGATCTTTAATGGTCTGCTCAAAAGAAGAAGGATTACCAAGGGCGCAAAATGCCAGCAGTTTCTTATTCGCAACCTCGCTCAAGGGCAGGCTTTTGCCGCGCGGCCGACGATACCATTCTTGAATTTCCATAAAGCAATGCGGCGCGTGAACACTTTCCATAATAAGCGCGTCCGTATTGTAATGACGCAATACCTCGCTAATATTATCTTTCGCGCCCTGAGCTGACTGGTCCACACGAGTTAAGAGAAATACGTCAGCGCGACGCAGATTGGCTAAAGGTTCACGTAGCGTGCCCCGCGGCAACAAAAAATGATTGCCAAACATATTGATTGCATCAATGAGCACAATATCAAGATCGCGATGCAGCGGCCAATGCTGATAACCGTCATCTAAAATAAGCACATCCGCCTTTAATTTATCAAAGGCAAACTCGCTTGTCAAACTACGATTTTTGCCGATCACCACAGCGGCTCCTGGCACATTTTTCGCCAACAGATAAGCTTCGTCGCCAGCTTCGCTGACGGTCATATAAATATTGCGGCCATCAGAAACTGTTCCGACAGGTTCCTTCCAGCCAGCGCGATAGCCGCGATTTAAAATCGCAACCTTATAACCCATATCGCGAATAATCGCCGCTAGTTTTTGCGCCGTAGGCGTTTTACCGGTACCGCCTACCGTAATATTGCCAAGACTTATAACGAGGCAAGGCAGACGAAATTTATGGAGAATGCCGATTTTATACAGAAAGAGCTTGAAAAAAACGCCAAAGCCATAAACCCAGGACAAAATCTCTAGTATATGTAAAATAATTTGATCACGCCAGCTATGGCGGTCATTATGAACCAAGGCATACAAATATTGCTGCAGCCGATCAAAAAAATGCATAATTTTCTCCTCGTCCCCTAGCCAGTTACTCCACATAGCGTTTCATATACTCCACACTTTTTTGGGCCGCCCCACGATTTTCTGTCATAATCTGCGACGCTGCTAAGCCCATCGCCTGAGCCTGTAGCGGATTTACACAAAGAGCCAGGATTTTCTCACCGAGATCTTTACCATCTTTGACCGTAGCGCAGGCATTGCGGCTAGAAAGCAGTGCATAAGAGTCCTTGAAATTAAACATATGCGGTCCGACAAAAATCGGCTTGCCATGGGCTGCAGGCTCTAGTACATTATGACCGCCGCGCGCAATAAGACTGCCGCCAACAAAAATAATATCGCCAAGACTATAAAGGCGACCCAGTTCGCCAATCGTATCGAGTAAAATCACGGCTGCACTGCATGATTTGCCCTGCATTTTACTGCGGCGACAAACAGTGAGCTGCCGCTCACGCACCAAGTCTTCGACAACTTCGGCGCGGCGGATATCACGGGGCGCCAAAATAAGCCGGGCCTTGCTATACACAGCCACAAGCGCCTGGAAGGCTGTTAAAATCATTTCTTCTTCGCCTTCATGGGTACTGCCGGCAATAATCACCGGAGCACTCAGGGAAGGTTCCCCTAGCTGAAAAAGCTCACACCATTTTTGCTTTTCGTCTTCACTGACTTCACTATAAACTTGATCAAATTTAGTATTTCCGGTAACAACGATCTTCTTAGGATCAGCACCAAGGCGTTCCACATAAATACGATCAAGGTCGGACTGCATACAAAAAAGACTGACTGTAGCCAGCATTTCCCGCAGAAGTGAACGAAGATGTTTATAGCGATTGACACTTTTATCACTGATACGTCCGTTGACCATCACTACAGGCACACTGCGGCGGGCGATAGCCTGCAAAAAGTTCGGCCATAACTCGGTTTCTACTAAGACGAATAAATCCGGTGCGACTCGATTCACCACACTAGCACTGAGCCAGGGCAGATCTAGGGGGAAATAGAGGATCGCCGCTGCATTAGGCATAATTTTTTGCGCCATTTCGTGGCCTGTTGCTGTTACTGTCGTAACAAGAATAGGCCGAGCTGGAAAGGCTTTATGCATCTCTTTCACAATCGGACTTGCCGCTACAATTTCCCCCACCGACGCGGCATGAATCCATAAACACTGCTTATGGGCGACAGCGTCTAGCTCTGCTTGCGGCAAAAAGCCAAACATTTGCTTCATTCGTTTGCCAAAACCAGCTTCGCGGCTCCATCGCCATAAAAACACCGGCATGGCCAGTACAGCAATGAGCAAAGCTGCGATGTTATATAACAAGCGCACCAAATTTACCCCTTTCGCGCTCTGACCGCTGGCAGTTTACTTTTGGGAAGAAAACTGAACTTGGTAGAGTTTATAATAAAGTCCCTGACGCTCCAACAGCTCCTGATGGGCGCCACGCTCTACAATACGGCCTCGTTCCATAACAAGAATCATATCAGCCCGTTGCACCGTAGACAAACGATGGGCAATGACAAAAGAGGTCCGACCAACCATCAATTGATCCAGAGCTTCCTGTACAAGCTGTTCGCTTTCTGTATCAAGTGCGGAAGTGGCCTCATCAAGAATTAACACTTGCGGGTTTTTCAAAATAGCTCTAGCAATGGCAATACGCTGACGTTGACCGCCAGAAAGCTTAGAGCCCCGTTCCCCAATCATCGTGTCATAACCAAGGGCCATACTTGTAATAAACTGATGTGCATTGGCTGCTTGCGCCGCCGCAATCACCTGCTCTTTGGTTGCCGTTAAATCGCCATAAAGAATATTATCATAGACAGTCCCATTAAAGAGAACCGTTTCTTGCGGTACAATGCCGATCTGCTCCCTTACACTGTTTAGCGTCACTGCACTGACATCATAATCATCAATGGTAATTTTGCCGCTAGTCGGATCATAAAAACGAGGAATTAAATTCGCAATCGTTGTTTTGCCGGCGCCGCTCGGTCCGACGATAGCAATCATCTGACCTGGTTCGGCCACGAGCGTAATATGATCTAAAGCGACTTCGCCCTCATTGTACTCAAAGGTTACGTCATGAAAAGCTACTTTGCCTGTAATCGGCGGCAAGGGCTTCGCCCCTGGCTGATCGGCAATCTCTGGCTTCGTATCAAGCACTTCAAATACGCGGTCAGCCGCTGCTAAAGCTCTTTGAATATTGCCATAAACACGACTTAATCGTTTTACCGGATTTGATAAATTGACAACATAAATCAAAAAGGCGATCAGTGAACCGGATGTCAGATCACCGTTAATAACTTCGCGCCCGCCATACCAAATAATAACCGTGACGCCGATGGCCGCAAGAAATTCAATAATTGGCGTAAGAGTAGCCATGAGCTGCGACGTTTTCATTTGCGCTCGAAAGTTAAAATAGTTTTCCCGATTAAACCGGGAAATCTCGTAGTCTTCCCGTACAAAGGATTTTACAACTCGGACAGCCGAAAGTGTTTCCTGTAGCACCGCCGTAATATCGGCCGCTCTTTCCTGCATATTCGTACTAGCTGACCGCAGTTTGCGGCCAAAAACCTCAATCGTTTTCGCTACAAGCGGCATCGTAATTAAGGTGAGCAACGATAACTGCCAGTGGATATAAAACATGGCGACAAGAGAACCAATAAGAGTGACTCCCTCCGTAACCATTTCGATTACATTTTCCACCATGGCGCTTTGCAACGCTGACACGTCATTGGTAATATAGCTCATAATCGTCCCAGTCTGGCGCTTTTCAAAATAAGACAGAGACAATCGCTGCAAATGACGATAAACAGCCTCACGAATATCAATAATTACTTTTTGACCAATATAGCTCATTAAGTAGGTCTGGCCATAAAAGAAAATGCCGCGAAAAAAATAAACAATCACAATGCCCACGGCAATATAATTGAGCATCATCATATTGCGGCTTGTAAGTACATCGTCAATGACATCTTTAATAATCCATGGCACATATAAATTAGCGCTCGAAGCAAAAACAATGCAAAGAATTGCCACGACAACGCGCTTTAAATAAGGCTTGACATAATTTAAAAGGCGAAGATAGGTGTTCATTACTTTCCTCCACTCTGTGCGGCCACTTCCAAGATGACGGCAGCCGCCCGTTTGACGGCGCCAGGCTCGCCCAGCTTATGACGTACGTCCGCTAAATCGGCTGCAATATTATCCCAAGGACTTTCCTTACGTAGTATGGCCAGACTTTCAGCCACAATAGCCGTAACCGTCACTTCATCCTGCAATAATTCTGGCACAACTTTACGACCAGCCACAATATTAGGCAGTCCAATATGAGGTATCTTAACCAAAGGCTTGCCTAAAAAGTAGGTTAACTTATTGACCCGATACATAATGACTACAGGCAGACCCATTAAGGCCGCTTCCAAGGTAGCCGTACCAGAGGTAGCAATAGCAAGATCCGTAATATTCATAATATCATAAGTATGATCCCGCGTGATCGTCACAGCTAGACCAGCTGATTGAATCATGCCTTCCAGTTCGTCTGCTGCTATGGTCGAGGCTAGCGGCAAGAAAAATTGCGTGTCTGGTATTTGCCGCTCAAGTTCCTTAGCGGCTGCTAACATGACGGGAAACAATTTATGAATTTCCTGCTGTCTGCTGCCAGGCATAAGCAATATGCGTTTTTTCTTTGGATCCGCCTGAAAGTAACGAAAAGCTTCTTCTTTGGACAAAGCAGGCTTAACGATATCTAAGAGCGGATGGCCCACAAAAGAAACATTGGCGCCCGCTTCTTCGTATACCTTGGCTTCAAAAGGGAAAATCGCCGCAACGCGATCCACTATTTTCGCCGTACTTTTCGCTCGACCTTTGCCCCAGGCCCAAGCTGACGGGCTAATATAAGAAACCACGGGAATATTCAGTTCCTTCGCTTTTTTCGCCAGCCTCATGTTAAAACCAGGGTAGTCAATCACGACTAACACATCCGGTCTTTCGCGGCGCATGGTTTCCACTAAAAAATCGCGTAGGGCAAAGAGTCGCCGCAAATTTTTCAAGATTTCAATGATGCCGATGACGCCAAGTCCCGCAATATCATAGACAATATTGACGCCCGCTTTACGCATAGCGTCGCCGCCCATACCAAGTAGGGAAACGCCCGGGCAAAGCTCTTGTAAGGCCTGCGCTACCCTAGCGCCATGCAAATCGCCTGACGCTTCACCGACTGAAATCATTATTTTCATAAAGCACCTCTTTTATCCGCAAAAAGCCACAGAAGCATAGAAGCACAGAGAAGACAAACCACCTCAGTGAATCGATGAATCTGCGGCCTCTTAATTACATGGCAACAATCACAATATGATGTTCTTCGGCCAAGGCTAGTACGGCCGCTTTATCGACTAAGAGCGTCTTTCCTGCTTCAATAACAAGTCCTGCCGCCTTCGCTTCAATCATTGACTGAAGCGTCTTTACACCAATACCAGGCATATCAAACCGAATGTCTTGCTGTGGCTTGGCCGCTTTGGCAACAATCACGCCTTGACGTCCCAACGCACCGCCGCGTAAAATCGCGGCGTCAGTACCTTCAATGGCTTCTACAGCCAGAACGGCTTGATCTTTCACAACAACAGTTTGCCCAATATCGAGCCCGCCTATTGCTTTTGCCATAGAAAAACCAAATTTCATATCGGCAAGTTGCGCTTCGGTCGGTTGCAGCTTCGTCAAAACACCAGGCTGCGGCAGAAGTTGCTGGATCAGTTTCGTCTGATCTAGTACGCCAATACCCGCGCCAGCCAATTCCTTAACAAAAGCCAGCATGAGCGTATCATCATTTTTATCAGGCAAACTCTGTAACAGCTTGATCATGCGCATATCCGGCGGAATTTGACCAGAAAAAAGAAATTCCTTCGTGACCTTGCCGAGAAAAGTAACTTGCTTGACTTGCTCCGCTTCTAATGTAGTAATGATCTTATCAAGCTGTCCTACAGGAATATCAACTACTTTATCGCAATGGGCCGAAAGTTCGCTGTCCGTGCCAGGCACTAAGGTGATAGCAAGCACGGCAAAGCCCATGCCGCGAGCGGCACGGGCAAATTCAACAGGCAATCTTCCGACACCGGCCAATAGACCGATTGTGTTCATCTGATTACTCCTCACTTTCATCTCGCCGACCGCGGCAAATACCGCGCTCTGCATTCCGTAAAAATCGTAAAAAATGTTCTACTTCTTCACAAGAATCAAGTTCCTGCTCCATAACAGCAATCGCCTGCGGCAAACTGAGATTGGAGCGGTACAAATATTTATAAGCTTTCTTCAAATTGCGTCGCGACATCGGATTCACTCCGGCGCGAGACATTCCCACATTATTAAGTCCCCTTACGCGAGCAGGATGACCGTCAACAATGACATATGGCGGAATATCCTGAACCACTTTCGTAGCACCGCCGATCATAGCATTGCGACCAATTTTCACAAATTGATGCACGCCAGCAAGGCCGCCGATGACAGCTCTGTCTTCCACTACAACGTGGCCTGCCAGAGTCGCTGCGTTCGACATAATTACATTATTGCCAACGATGCAGTTATGAGCTACATGGGTATAGGCCATCATTAGGCAGTTCGAACCAATCCGTGTTTCTTCGCCTTCCCCTGTCGCCCGATTTACTGTAGCAAATTCTCGAATCTTGGTCTGGTCGCCAATAAATACATAGCTTTTTTCACCACGAAACTTTAAGTCCTGCGGTTCCGCGCCTATAGAAGCGCTAGGATAAATCACACATTCCCGTCCGATACTCGTCCAGCCATCAATCACGACATGAGCCATAATTTTTGTTCCGTCGCCGATTACAACATTTTCACCAATTACAGCGTAGGGACCGATCTCTACATCTTTGCCGATACGAGCTGCCGGATGAATGACTGCCGTTTCATGTATCTTACGGATGGGTATGACTGCTGATTCTACTTTCATCCGCATTTCAACTCCTTTTTATTTTCAACTATTTGAACGATGTCAGAATCGTTTATTACTTTATTTTAAAATCCGACTAATGAGTCTAGTCTTCACTCGTCAAATTAGACCGTATTCGGCAAAAATAGATGAAAACAAAGATTTAAAATAATTTTTCAAGCTTGTTTCACTACTTTTCTCTTTATTTTGCATCTTTAGAGGACAAAGCAAACATAAATTCGCCTTCGGCCACAAGTTGACCGTCCACAAAAGCCTGTGTCCAAATCTTACCGATGGAACCGCGAACCTTTAAAATATCCGCTTCCATGCGCACCTGATCGCCAGGAATAACAGGTTTACGGAATTTCACTTTTTCCATACCAGCGAAAACAGCCAGCTTACCGCGGTTTTCTTCTGGATACAAAAGAGCTACGCCACCTACCTGAGCCATCGCTTCTAGGAGCAACACACCAGGCATAATCGGTTTCCCCGGAAAGTGGCCTAAAAAAAAGTTTTCATTCATGGTAACATTTTTTATACCGACAGCATGTTTCATCGGTTCTATTTCAATAATACGATCCACTAACAACATGGGATAACGGTGAGGAATAATTTTTTGAATTTCACTTGCATCTAATATCATCAAGTACGCCTCCTTATAACTTTTGTGCAGCTTTATGCCTGTTCCTCTAAGATTTTCTTTGCGAGAACAGCATTTAACGCATGGCCTGACTTTACGGCAATAATATGCCCTTTAACCCGACCGGCCAAGGCAATATCACCAAGTACGTCAAGAATTTTATGCCGCACAAGTTCATCATGAAAACGAAGCGGTGTCAAAACTTCTTTATCATCATAGACAACGACATTTTCCAAGGTACCGCCCCGCGCCAAGCCCTTGGCCTTAAGCGCCTCTACTTCATGCATAAATCCAATCGTACGGGCTGGAGCAATTTCTTTTACAAACAATTCTGGGGTTATTTCATAGTCGCCGAATTGCGTACCCAATAGAGGGTGCGGATTGAGCGAAGTAAAAGTAATGCGAAAACCATCATAGGGTATAATAGCAATAAATTTGTCTTCTACATGGACTGATTGTGCCGTCTTAACTATGGTAATATTACAAGGCGCGTCTAGTTCCTGTAATCCCGCCTGCTCGATCAAGCGGACGAAGGTCAGCGCACTGCCGTCGGCGACAGGCGGTTCCGGCGAGTCCATTTCAACAATACAATTATCAACGCCAAGTCCGGCAAAAGCCGCCATTAAATGTTCAATAGTGAACACCTTGGCTAAGCCAGCTTCCAGCGTCGTGGCGCGCAGTGTATTGGTTACTTGTCGAGCTGACGCTTGCACTGACGGAGCGCCTGGTAAATCGGTCCGAACAAAAAGAATCCCCGTATCTTGGGGAGCCGGCTTTAAAGCGAGATTTACCTCAAGACCGGAATGCAGTCCAATCCCAGTATAAGTAACTTCCTGGGCTACGGTTGTTTGGTATTGCATGATTGCCTCCTGCGAATTAACTCTTTTCATTCTACCGGAAAAATGGCCATCCTGCAAGATAAATCACGCTAAAGCTCTGGCGCTGATGCTCATTTGATACTCAATTAAGGCTTTATATTCACTCCCAATGACTGACTGGGGCTCCTGGAAAACAGTCTGAGGACTACCTGTTTCTACAATTTTCCCCTGATCCATAAGCACAATCCGATCGGCTACATGGAGCGCAAAGGGCAACTCGTGCGTAACAACTACCATCGTGCTTGCTTGGTACTTCGCTAAATCCTCCATGACCAGTAAAACTTCTCTGACAAGGATCGGATCTAGCGAAGCTGTCGGCTCATCCCAAAGCATAAGTTCCGGTTCAGCCGCCAAAGCGCGGGCAATTCCCACCCGCTGCTGCTGTCCGCCCGAAAGCTCTGTCGGCTTTTGGCTGCTATAGGCGATAAGCCCCACTTTGTCTAGCGCAAGCTTGGCCTTATCTGCCGCCAATTCTCGTTCCATGCCATCCATAACTAAGCCCAGCATAACATTTTCAATCGCTGACAATCGTCCAATTAAATTAAAATGCTGAAAAACAAAACCAACTTTTTTCCGCACCTGCCGCAGTTCTTCTAAAGGCAGACTCACAAGATTTTGACCACGAAACCAGACTTCACCCTGATCAGGCTCTACGAGGCGATTCACCATGCGAATCGTCGTCGATTTACCGCAGCCTGACGGCCCCATGAGGACAACTGTTTCGCCGCGGTTTACGGCAAGATCAATACCAGCTACTGCTTTGACTGCGCCAAAGGTTTTATAAAGATCCTTGAGCTCCAATATCACTTTCTGATTTTGCGGCAAACCACTCTCAGCCATAGCCATCCTCCTTTATTTAAATTTCAGCAACCGCCGATTGAGTTGTTGCAGTAACCCAGGCCTACCGGAAGGAATCACAATTTCCCGCATAACCTGAGCAAAAGAAAGACCTAGCGCCTCGCCTGCCAGCAACTCTTCCTGGGCAATCGGACTGATTTTCTCCGCATAAGCTGCTGATACCAAACCAAAGACCGCCCCTAATACAGGGACTCCCAGCCAAGGCAAGTATGGGATACCGCCCTGCGCCAACAAAAACATACTTGTCAGCAATACAGCACCAATCATCATGCCATATAAGCGATGATAGCCTACCTTTCCCAACAAGCCCCATTTTCCGGTAATCGTGCGCCGCTTCAAGGCACTCATCAGCGCAGTATGGTCAAGAACAAGAAAGACGACAGTAAATACACAAGCAGCAAGTCCCGCTAAAATAGCTTTGACTTCCGCTAAAATACTTAAGATCTGACCGCGCGGATCTGGTTCAATTACGCCAAGCGCCGTAGAGTAAACGGACAGATTATTGTGTCCTACCACTTTCGCCGCAATTGGCACGATCGCATCAGTACTCACTGTATTCGTCGTCAAAATTTGAATTCGTGCGCCGGGAATCACTTGTCCCGCAATGAATTTATCAAGCAAAGTAACCGTATGGGTAATTTCATCATCCTTCATATTGGGTACCGCCGCCGCCAAATACGCAAGCTGGCTTGTAATAAGAGGCGTATCAAGCTGTTGCAGTCGATTCAAGCTATTTGACGCTTGATCAAGACTACGCCGCGCTCCTGCCGTATCGTAGCGACGCAAATCGTCAAGCATGGCCTGTCCGCTTGTCGTCACCGAGTCAACCGCACTTTGAGCGGCTCTGGCCTGGCCTGCTAAATTGCCCATGGCTTGCACTGTGTTTTTGATACTTGTTAAGCCAGCCTGCGCGGTAGCCGCACTTGTGGCCGCATTACCGGCGTCAGCGCTGACAAGCTTTAATACTTGAAGTACGCTGGCAATATTCCCCATGGCCTGAGCTGAGGAATCAAGCTGCACGACTAAGGCATCTGTATTTAAATGAATCAAACCGCTTGTAGCCTGCTCGACACTGCGACCAGCACTGCGCACTGATTTCAGTGTCTGATCGAGTTTATCCAAACTGGCGTTATACTGATCAAGCGCGCCGTAGGCCGTTTGACTTAAAGCTTTCGCATCGCGAGTATAGTCGGGTATCTGTCCGACAAGCTTGCCTGTCTCAGTTAGGGCGCTGGCAAGTTGCAGCCGCGGCGACTGATATTGAGCCCCTCCCGCCGCTTCGCCAATCACATTTTGGTCAACACGATAGGCCTGCAACGATTTTAAATTGGCGCCGTCTCCTTGAGTAATTGCCGCCTCGGCACTACCGTCGCCACGAACAGCAGTTACAACAGCTAGTATATTCTCTTTACCAGCTGCCTCACCGCGGTTCGGCACTGTCGGAGCATTGCCTTGAAACAGCAGGGTATCACCTAGTTTATAGGGAAGGCCAGCCGGAGAAATTACCAGTTTTGCAGCATAAGACTGTAAAAACCGTTTCATTTCCATCATCGTACTAACCATATAGGTCATATCGTCATTTTTACCGTCAATTGATACATTTTGCGCCAAAGGCAGCTTGAGTGTCTGCTCCATAGCAGAGCCAATCTGCTCACCAGTCCGAATGGGATTGGCTGGCTCACTGCCGACAGGAAAGCTAATCTCCATGATCTGATAACGATCAAGGAGACTTTTTATTTGATTCGTCACATCAGCAGTCTTACTGGCATTGCGTAACAAAACTCCAATGGCCGCACCATCATAAAACGAGAACTGAACGCCTTCTAAGGCATCCACTTGCTCCATCACTTGATTTTTGGCGCCCTCCGGCACACCACGAATCGTAATACGCGGCTCAGTTAAGACGCCTACCCCAGCGCCACCGGGAATACTACCGAATAATTTGCCTAAACTGTTATAAGTTTGTTTGTTCTTCAAGGCTTCTGGTAAAGCTACAAAAAAGCTCGTTTTACCGGAAAGAGTCGGCCCTTCCTTAAATTTCGCACCAGGAATGCTTTCCTGTATCATTTTCGCTAAATGCTCGCTCGTATCTTCTTTCATTTCTTCCCGAGCCGTAATAATCACATCATATTCGCCGGATTCACCAACAAGATTGGCTATGGTCTTAGCAAAGTAGGCATTCGATGCCAATGAAAGAGATGCAGCTAAAGCCGATCCCACAAGAATACTAAGAACCAGTAGCAAGGCAATCTCCTTTTTCATTTGCAATTCACCTCATTTTCGACCTCTAGTATATCATGTATATCATTTTTCAGTCTATATTTATATACTATTTATCAATAATGTATATATTGGAGCATTTGCTAAAAAATCCCCTCCTCAGTATTTGCTAAAAGAGCTAATTATAACCACAGCTCCCTTTTAGCAACAGGGAGGGGAGTTGTTACAACGCTTCAACGTTAGCACTTGACTTCAGCTTTTATAACAACTCTCCTCCCTTACCAAACTTTGTGCCAAATATCTTTTAATCACACATCATAAATAAAGTTTTCAAAGCAGCTCCCTATACTATTGGCACTTCATTCTGCTGTATACCATTGCCCCATCGCAGCCAGCAAAACAATAGATATGCTATTGCATACATTGGATCAAGCGTAATAGTGACGACGTTCCTTACGCTCCTCTCACCGCCACCTAGCAAGAAGAGCATAGGGCTGCTTACATAAGCAGAGGTCAATTACCAACGGTGAGGCGTTTCATCCACCACCCAGCAGGAGGAGCATATGGCTGCTTACATAAGCAAAAGTCAAGTACCACCAGGGGAACTGTCCCATCACCGCCACCCAGCAGGAGGAGCATATGGCTGCTTACATAAGCTGAAGTCAAGTGCCAACGGTGAAGCGTTGTAACAGCCATATGCTCCTCTGTCTACAAAAAAACTGCCTCGATTTCTCAAGGCAGTTTCCTTTTATAACTTATTTATCTTCTGTTGGCGGTTTTGTTTTCCAGCGATTATGCAACCAAAACCATTCGCTTGGATACTTACGAATATGACCTTCTACAACTTTGGTGACAGCCTGGGTCGTCTTCTGAATCGCCTCTTCCCGCTCGCCCTCGGCCACGCGAATCGCCGGATAGATATCAATGCGATGCTTTCCTGGCGCTTCTTCCGTAATAAAGGCTGGGATAATAGGCGCGCCTTTCAAGCGGGCTAAAGCCGCGGCCCCTTGCGGCGTCGACGCCGCTTTCCCGAAAAAATCAACAAATACGCCAGGCGGCCCGGCATCTTGATCTGCTAACAGGCCCACGATCATGCCTTGTCCCAAAAGACGCACCATCTCACGGACACTACTTTTATACGTTACATGCATGCCCGCCAAAGTCCGGTACTCGTTAATGAACTGGTCCATCGCCGAATTTGTCTGCTTTTGCACAACAGCGACTAAGGGGAAACCGTGCATCGCTAAGGCAGCGCCCATGATTTCCCAGTTGCCACTATGAGCCGTAGCTAAAACTACGCCGTGACCTTCTGCCAAGGCTGCGTTCATGTGCTCTTCACCAGCAATCGTCACATGGGCGGCAATTGTCTCTTTCGTTACTTTCGGCAGATATAAGACTTCCATCAGCATCGGGCCAAAGCGAACAGCGCTTGCCTTCGTTAATTTTTGGGCGCTAGGCGCATCAATCCCCAAAGCCTGCTGCATATTTTCACAGGAAAGCAACCGCCTTTTTTTCGGCACAAGCAGCCAAAAGAACTGCCCAAGACCTCGTCCAAAACCATAGCGAAGCTTTGGCGGCAAAAGGCAAATCAATTTACTTAAAGCCTTTATCAGAATATACAAGTGTATCCCCTCCTATCTGGTAAAATTAATACCGTAATAAGTGTGATGCCCCCGTAGGCCCCCTTCCAACTTCAGACTGGGGGCAATCGCTAGACGCAAGCCGTAATTCATCGTTTTGCCATCATATTCGCCAATGACCGTGGTCCAAGGGTTTAACGAAGCTTCTAGGGCACCAAAAGAACCATTATAGCGGCCATCGCCAGTTCCGACATGAAGGCGAAAACCAAAAGGTAAGGTTTTACTCATTACAATATATTTAGTGCGATGATTTTGCTGAAAGGCTCCTTCAAGACCAATCGAAATTCCTGGAGTAAAAATTTCTTCGGGGATTAGGTTATATTTAGCCTGAACAAAGGTTTGCTGCGAATGACCATGATATTTGATATTCGTTAAACCGAGTTCTAAATTTCCGCCAACACCAAGAACAAAGTTTTCCATGAGTCCCTCATGTACCGAATCAACGCCGAAACTCAGTTGGCCACTCCGAAGCACATCGGCCGTTTCTGTATTAATTAAACCAGTTCCGCCTACTAAACTGGGCGCAGCGCTAGCTAGCGGCAAATAAGCCAGCCAAGCCGCCACAATCAAAAGATATTTCACAAACTTCGATCCTTTCTGTGTGTACTTATGCGCCCACGGCAAAACAAGCCTGACCCATCGGCCAGGCTTGTTCACTGTATCAGAGCTTTCAAGGCCGCTCTTCTAATTGACGGATTTTACGCTCTAATTCCTTTACTTGTTTCATCAAATCCGGCAGCTTTTGAATCGCTGCTTCGGCGCGAAGCCATTCACGATGAGGCCGCGCCGGAAAACCGGCAAAAAAGGACCCTGCCGGTACATCTTTAATAGGTGCTGAACGAGCTGCAAAGGTGCAGTTATCGCCGATATTAATGTGACCGTTACAGCCGCTTTGACCGGCAAAAGTAACATGGTTGCCAATTTTAGCGCTGCCTGCAATACCAGTAAAGGCAACAAATAAGCCGTCTTCACCAACTACTACATTATGAGCAATATGAACAAAATTATCAATTTTCGTACCGGAAGAAATAATGGTGCTACCGGTAGTAGCCCGGTCGACGGCTACATTAGAACCAATTTCCACACGGTCGCCAATTTTTACATTGCCAACCTGTGGTACTTTTTCATGCTTACCTTTTACCGTAACAAAACCAAAACCATCACTACCGATCACTGTATTGGCATGAATAATACAATCGCTGCCAATTTGACAATACTCGCGAATTGTTACACTAGGATATAAAATCGTATTCGCACCGATTACGGTCCCATGGCCGACATAGGTGTGAGGATAAATCACAGCATGATCGCCGATTTTTACATTGTCGGCAATGACCGCATAGGGCATAATCGCAACATTTTCGCCTAAAATCACATTTTTGCCCACCACAGCAGTCGGATGAACGCCAGCCTCAATTTTCACAGGTGGGAAAAAAAGTTCCAGCAATTTTGTAAAAGCTACACGGGGATTATCTACCACAATAGCCGCTTTAGGAAATGTATCTGCCGCCTCAGGCGGAATCATCACAGCTCCCGCCTGTGATAAAGCCGCTTTTTCTAAATGAGGCGCAACAGCAAAAGTAATATCCGTTTCCTTCGCATCTTCCAGGTTAGTAACACCCTGAATCTCAATCGTTCCGTCGCCTTGTAAAGTTCCCCCAACCACTTCAGCTAATTCTTGTAATGTTTTCATTAATGGAAGCCTCCAGCATCGCTCTGCGCTGTGTATTTACTGAATCCGTTTCAAAACATCGTCGGTAATATCAATCCCGCCTTGAGCAATACTGTTTTTATAAATCACAACACCAAGATCCTTTTCTTTGGCAATCTGCTCTAAGGATTGTTTAATATCCGCATCAATTTGACTTTCTAAATCTTGCTTAGTTTTCTGAAAGTCGCCATAAGCGGCCTCTTGCTTTTTATTAAATTCTTCGGGACTCAGCGAAGCTTTATCTTTATCAAGCTGATCACTCAATTCCTTGCCTTTGGTATTAAGCTGTTCTTGCATGGTCTTGATTTTCGGACTATCTGACATGATTTTGTTGACATCAATCACACCGATGGCAGACTGCTTACCACAACCGCCTAAGAATACAGCGGTGAGCAACAGTAACAATAAGGCCCCTACTGCTTTTTTCGTCATTTCGTTTCCTCCTGTCTCCTGGATAATTCAACTTTCATTCCGTTAATATCCAAGCTCTGACTGAATGAAGTTTCATTTATTATGCACAGGAAAATTATTTCTTAAACTGACGAATCACTTCATCAGTAATATCGTCGGCTTTTAAGTTAACTGCTACACTGGTAATCACAATGGAATACCCTTTCAGTTGAGCAGTTTTCCCACATAAATTTTCAATATCCTGAAAAATCAGCGCATCAAGCGCATCAATTCGCCCTTTTAATTGATCGAGCTGCGCAGCATCCTCAGCCGTAAATAGAGTTTCCGCCGAACTTTCTGTTGACTGTGGCGGCACCGCAGCTGCCAAAGCCTGTGAGGCTGACAGCGCTTCCTTAGCGACTTGCTCGTGAAGCGATAAACCATATTGATCTAACTCGGCGCTAGCCGCTTGCTTTGCTTTAGTCATCTTCTGATCAATCAGCTCGGTTAACTCTGTTTCTTTTGTTTGTAGTTTTGCTGCTTTTTCTTGATTGATTTTTTCTTCTTTGGCCTGCAAAGCCGTAAGTTCCTCTTTACTCAATTGCAGGGTTTTGCGCTTCAGTTCAATATCAAAGAGTTGACTTTGATATTCTTCATTCAGCTTCGCCACGTAATCATTATACTGCGTAGCCGCCTGCGCCCTAGCCTCACTTTGCTGCGTCGTTAAAGCGGCGTTAAGTTCCGCCTGTTTTGCGAGCATTTTTTCCTGAAACTGCGCCTGAAGCTCGGCAGTTGGCGTCACTGTCGCCCCATTTTCTAGCGCTGCTGGGTTTCCATCGGTTCCGTCAGTAGCAGCGGTCGCTTGGCTTTGTCGCCCAGCGGCAAACTGCTGCTTCGCCAACAAAACTTGAAGTTCTTTCGCCAAAGCAGTGCGCTCTGCTTGTTTCGGATGAGAAGCACTCGCTTTGTCCATATCAATGATAGCAATTTTGTCTTTTTCCGGTTCAACTGATGCTTCTTTGGGCTTTGCACCACAGCCGCCTATAAGCATCACCGCAAGCAATAGCCCGATACAGGCAGTGAATACCACCAGAAATCGATTGGATCGGTTTCGCATCGAATCACCACTTTCAACAGGCAAATTTTAGGGCAAGGAAGAACCGAGCACAGCTTACACCGGCTCGGCTGATCTTTTGCTTCTTCTTTATTTACCGGTCAGTTTTTTAACAACATCATCGGTAATATCTTGTCCGCCATATACTACAGAACCTTTTTCGAGAACAACCGTCAAGCCTTTAGCATCAGCTACGCTTTTGATTGCGCCATCAATCTGGTCGCGAACAGGAGCTACTAATTCCTGCTGTTTCAGTTGTAAACGCTGCTGCACTTGGCCGTAATAATCTTGTTTTTCTTTATCATTCATATTTGCTGTTTTACTGTCAAAATCTTTTTTTGCTTGATCTACTTCTGCTTGCATTTGCTGATCGATTTTAGCAAGAT
The DNA here is from genome assembly GCF_056134285.1 of Pelorhabdus sp. sgz311002. Lineage (NCBI taxonomy): Bacteria > Bacillati > Bacillota > Negativicutes > Selenomonadales > Sporomusaceae > Pelorhabdus > Pelorhabdus sp. sgz311002. Next base: position 246,537 of record NZ_JBWBCL010000002.1, read on the forward strand.
CAGGATGCTGCTGGAAAATAGAATTGCTGTTTACTACGCCAATTGTTGATGAAGAAGATGCAGCTGAAGCTACTTTTCCGCCGCTCTGCGTCACCGCAATGGCGCCGACTCCCAGTAAAAATACAACGGCTACAGCCAAAGATACAAAGCGAACTACTTTTTTGTTTTTTAACGCATTTAACATTAAATACCCCTTCTTTCCCATACAAAATCGAATACCATAGACTCTAGTTCATTATAACAAGGCCGCTCGTTACATTCAATGATTATCTTGCTACATGCCTAGAGATTTCCTACTAATCTAAGATAATGCTCATCGCTTGTAACAACATATTCAGCACTCAAAAAATCATGAATTTTATAACGCAAGGCAAATTCATTGTAATTTCTGAGCGGTACTCGTTCCAAACGAAGCATGTAGCCTTTACCTAGCTCCTGCTCTATAAACAGGCGCGTTTCATGATCATTCAGACTGTACTTAAAGCCGCCAAGTGTTTGTTTTGAAAACCGATAGGCATAGCCTGGTGAAAAATCCCAGCTCATAGAACCTGTTACAACATTGCTTTCCACAAAAAGTTCATTGCGGGGATTCACCCATTTGCCCACATGAATTCGAGCTGACGTATTATCTTGCTTCCGTCCTGTATCGAGATACCCTTCGGCAAAAAAACGATATTTTGTCGTTTCTGGCAACAGTACAAACGTTGTTACATTCGCCGCTGATAAGACAAGACGGTAAGTAAGACCATAACGCTGTGTCATTGGCAAAGCCTGCACCCTAGCCAGCATTTTCTGCTTAAAATAGTCACGCTGGCGCTGTACAAATGATATAGGGAGACCGCGAATTTCCTTCGCCATCTCTTCTAGCGGCTCTTTCGCATCATAAAGCAACAAGCTCGGCAAAGTGTGCGAACGAATAGCGACTTCTGTAAACTGTACAATTTCTCCTACAGGGCTCAGCGTCATTTTCACAGTGGTTACAGGCCCTGGTATCACCTCAAAGATAGGGCGAAACTCAGGCAGTCGGTCAGCAACGAGATCTCTAAGACTTTCTTTTACCAGGCTTGCAGCCCAATCCACGGCATCAATAGGCAGCCCCACTAAATTCTCCTGCAACCGCTCTGGCACAGAAACAAGTTCTTGACCAGCTAGCGCTGCCATTTCTGGCGATAAGCCCGTAAATTCGACATCAAGCCGAACTTCCTTCACTGTAGCGCCCCAAGGCTCTAAGTTGACTCTAATTTCGGTCTCCTGGTCGGCAAAGACGCTTACAGACTGTACGGAGTAGCCGACAAGAACCCGCTCAAAGACTTCTTTAATTACTTTCTCATAAGCGCTGTGATTTGCCGCGACTTCGGCTATCGTTCTGCCTAGTAAAATATGCTGCCCCACTGTCGAAATACTTGCTTCCATCCGCTTTAACGCTTTGGGCGGCGGTGGCGCTGTTGAATTCACATTGACGCTGAGCGTTTCAACAACAGGCTGAGCTGCGACTACGGGCGTCAAAACCAGTAAGAACAGCAGAGTCAGTAAGCTATAGCGCCAAACTGCACGAATAACAGCCACCTCCCCTCTGCAGGTTATAAGGAAAAGTCAGGCGATTTACCTGACTTTTCCTGTTGCTTAGCTTGTCTTAAAATTCATTCGTTTTAGAATTGGCCGCCAAAGCTGAAATGGGTTTTATTCCCCTGATCCCCTTTAGCAAAGTCAAAACGAATCGGACCAATCGGCGTGGTGAGACGAATGCCTACACCAACGCTCTTTTTGAGATCGCTGACTTTAAGCCCTGTATCATTCCAGGCATTACCAACATCGCCAAATACTACGCCTTGCACTTTCTTGATAATAGGAAACCGGTATTCCGCTGAAGCCAATACCATACGGTTGCCTTTAAACTGATCGTCATCATAACCGCGCAATGTGTCAGCGCCACCGACAGAAAACTGATTTGCTTCGGAAATTTTACCTGTGGCATAACCAGCAGTGAGACGAACGGCAATGACATGATCATCATTAATCTTAAAGTAACGACGACCTTCTGCCGTGTATTTGTTAAAATTGAAGTCGCCTTTCATGAAGCGTCCGGCAAATTCACCACTTAAAGAATAGCGACTGCCTTCCGTTGGATTAAAGACATTATCACGATCATCATAAACGCGCGTCAAAATAATACTGCGTGTCAACCCAAAATTATCTTTCAAGTAATTGGTAAAATGAGGATCGGTCGTATTGGAGTAATCAATATCTCCCGATACATGGCTAACCCATGTGTCTCTCCGGTTCTTAAAAGTAACATAGTTCTGCAAATATTCATTGGCAGGACGACCTAGCGTAACTTCAAAGCCCTTACGGTTTTTGTCATAGGTAGAACGAGTGGCTTTGTCGTCATAGCTGCCATCAGAACGATACATGCCATAATCAGTATACTGATTCGTCATGTTATAGATACTAAAACCGATAGAAGTTTGTTGGTCATCAAGCCATGGGTGCGTATAAGAAAATTCATAATTTCGGCTGCTGGCATTGCCGCCGAACTCCCAGTGAATCTTCGCCTTGTCACCTGTTCCGGCTAAATTATTATCACCTAGCTCAATAATACCAACAAGCCCGTCATCATGACTATAGCCGCCGCCAATAGAGAAAGTCCCTGTTTTTTGCTCAACTACATCGGCTTCCATCGATACGGCATTGGGTTCACGACCGGGGTTGAGTTTCATATTGACATCTTCAAAATAACCAAGATTATAGATCTTTTGCATGCTACGTCTTGCCAACTTAGCATTAAAAGGTTCGCCTGGCTTAATCGTCATTTCGCGGGTAATTACATAATCTTTGGTCTTTTGATTGCCCTTAACAACAATATTCTCCAGCATTCCTTCATTGATCGTAATCGTCAACGTCCCATCAGGGCTGGCGCTTACATCACTGACTTTTGCTAAAATATAGCCCTGATCATGGTAGTACTGCTCAATGGCCCGCATATTTTCGTTGAGGCTCTTCATATTGATAATACTGTTTTTAGGAGCTTGTACCATACCAAGAATGGCTTCCGTCGTAACTTTCGTATTGCCTTTTACAACCACATTCGTTAGTAAAGGATTCTCTAAAACAGTGTAGGTAACTTTAACTCCTTCTGGCACCTCGGAGAAATTCACCACAATATCATAGAAGTACCCAAGATCATAGACGGACTGCATGTCCTTACGGACTGCATCGCCTGTGAGTACATCGCCGGGCTTTAGCTGAATCGCTGCAAGAATCTTCCCTGTCTCTACGGTCTTATTACCACTTACGGCAACAGCCGCGACTGTTTTCCCCGTCATATCAGCGGCAAAAACAGAAGAAGTTGACCCTAGAAACAAAACGGTACAGAGAAAGACGGCAACTATAAACAGCCCGTAGCGTCTTGTATTCATGTATTCCCTCCTTATAGAACTTTCAACTCAACTTACTGCCCGCGCAAAGATTTTCCGGCAGCCCGAATTAGCTGCTGCATTTCTTCCGGCGCTACGACTTTTTCTGTGTCCCGCGTCGGAACTGTTTCAGGGACAGGCGCTTTGCGAACAGGTTCTGAAACTGTCTGCGGCGCTGTCGTCACCAAACTTTGCTTAGGCGGCATTACATCAGCCTGCTTTTCTGTCACAGTCGATTTTGTTTCAACTGGATCCGTTACGGCAGGCACAGTGGGATGGACAGGTAATAAGGGTTTTGTTTCAGCTATCTGTGGCAAAACTTCACTTGTCTTTTGCTGCGCCAAATAAACATAGGCGCCCCCTATCCCTACAGAAACAAGTAAAGCAGCCAAAGAGAAGGCAGCTAGCTGCTTTTTCCAAGAAAAGGTCTTCTGTTGAATCGTTTTTTCCTGGATATGCTGAAGTTCAGCCTGAGCGAGCATAAGATTCAGTTTTCCCTGCGTATCTTTCTCGCTCTCAAAAGCTTGTTCAGCCCGATGCAGCCATTTTTGCGCTGACCGGAGATGTGCACTGATTTTCCCTTTAAATTCACCCATATTGACCACCTCTATTATAACCACATTTTATAATCAAGGGAAGGGTCCAGATTCTGGTCACTTAAATTCGTCTTTTTTTCAGCTTTTTTCCAAGAAAATCGCACATTCTTTCCGTTTTTTAAGTCATAATCACTTATTTTCATAATTTATCATTGATTTTATACGAAAAGCTTACCAGTTTTGCATTAACTTAGCCATCATACCGCGAATTCGCCGGATTCCCTGTTTCTGTAGACGATACAAATGCGATACGCTCACATCAAGCGACTGAGCTAAATTCTTAGGTTCTTGCTCTTCTAAATACATGCCGCTGACAGCAATTTGTTCTTTCTGCGGTAAGCGGTCAATGGCATGCTTTAATTGACTGACTAAAAAGCTTTGTTCGGTTTGAGACGCTAGACTAGGACCTTGATCGGCTAAATAATCGCCTAATGTGGCAGTATCTGCTTCATTTACAGGTCCGTCCATATAGGCCCAATTTTGCTTGCCTTCCTTCGCCAGATAGTTCAGCATCCGCCCGCGAATCCGATGAAGAGCATACACAGCAAAGGCAACATTTCGCTGCGGCTCATAGCTTTCCGCCGCTTCAATCAGACCTACAGTTCCTTCTTGAATCAAATCAAGCATCAGCGTTTCGCCAGCGCGAAACCGGCCTGCTGTTTTAAAAACCAGGGGCTGGTAGCGTTCAATGAGTTCGCTGCGTGCTGCTAAATCATCGCCGTCTTTATAGCGAGACCAAAGTTCAGCCTCGGCCTCGGGAGTTAAAAGCTCAACTTTATTTAGTTCTATTAAATAATCCTGCAAACTCATTGCGTCCATCCTATTCTTACAAAGTGTTTCTCGCTTCAAAAAGCATAGCGAGTTAGAATATTAAATTGCGTCTTCTTCACCGAATCATAATAAAGACCACTGCTTACATGTTCATTGAATTGGTAGAGGACGCCAATCTTTTGTGATGAATTGTCGACGCCACGAGAAAGGTTTATGGAAAAACGGTCTGTTAAATATTTGCTAATTTCTACATTGTAAACATCACGAGATCCTCGTCCGACTGTCCCATCAGTTGTCAGATAATCGGTACTTTTTACAATATGAAAGTCATCCACACCAAAAAAGTCCTTTAAGGTATTTTCCACCGGACTGAAGAGCTGCGCCTCAAGACCGGAGCTTACGACACTGCCGACTTGATCGACGCCAAACGAAGTATCGGAACTCTGCCGCTCAAAATAGCGACTTCTAAGCGTCAGCAGTGAAAGAATGGCTTCCTGGGTCATCGGCGGGTTGGCTGATAATTTAAAATTCATCGCATTGGCTGGACCATTGACACCTAACGTGACGGTGGTCTGTTGCGCTAGATTAATCTGCTGAATCTGGAAATAAGAAGTTAGCTTAATGACAGGCATGAGCCCATTATAGGGTGTAAACTCAGCAGAACCGGAAACAATCTTAAAGGGCGCCGTAAAATAGGTAAGCTGACCACGACTTACAGTAAATCGGCCTGTTGGCTCAAGCTTTTGCCAAGTACCGCCAAAAGTCGTTTTTCCCTCAACATAAAAATCATACATATAAGGGTTATAAAATCGGACATTTTTACCTGCCTCTACCGTAACATCAAGCCCCATATCAAAGTTAGTAGGTTCCATGTCAGGGATCATTGGAATATCAATCTGATCGCGTTCAAATAACACCTTACCAGAAAGCAGCGGTTTTCCCGCTTTCGGCATTAACTGCAGCGAAGCACTGACAGGGCCTTTAAAGTTGCGATGATCAATTTCTAACGCGTTAAGATATAGATTAAAAGCATAGTCTGCTAAAGATCGCCCGCGAATCGCTGCTGAACCGTTGAGGGTAAACCCGCCTTTTCCCATTGTGCCTTGAAACGTGTTTACAACTATTTTATCACCTTGTAGGCTAATGGCAATAGACAAGTTTTGCAAAGGCTCTTTTAAATCAGAAAATTTGATCACGCCATCAAGAACTGTAAAATCGCCTGATACCTTAGGATTATCAAGTGTACCGTTTACATAAACGATCCCTTGAGTCTGTCCTGTCGCCCAGGCCACTCGCTTAGTAAGAAGTGGCAAAATCCCCAAATCCGCTTGGTCGAGCATGATTTTTAAATCCATTTCCCCGTCAGACACAATCTTTTTGCTTACCTGACTATAATGGGAGTTGGTAATCGGCGAAAGATTAGGCCAAATTTCACTGTCACTCAGCGATTTTAGCGGTATTTTCCCAGTAGCACTGGCGACATAACTGTTTTTCGTCAAGGTGATCTGATTAATATCGATTTGCTGCGGCGTAACAATAAAACTGCCGCTAAGCGTATCAAAACTCTGATCTTGAATACTGCCATTCGTGATACCAATAGAAACAGCAGCTTGCGGCGCTTTTGTATCGCCAGTAAGTGTCATGGCAATTAAGGCTTCACCATGGACAGGAACTTTCGCATCATACCAAGCCGAAAATAAACCGCTATCAATTTGATTTCCAAAGACATTCAAATTGATTTGCCCCTTTAAATCGGCTGATCCGGTTACGACAAGCCGACCATTGCCTTGCTGCGCCTGAAAATTATTCACTGTAACAACGTGATTTGCCAGTGACAAGTCAATATCAATATTTTCTAAGGGATAGTGTTTGATCGTCCCATGATCCAACTTAGCCCGTAAGGAGGCTGTAGGATTATCCCAAGCGCCGTAAGCCTGCATTTCACCATTGAACAGGCCAGTGACCTGATCTGGCGGCAAATCAAAGAAAGGCATCAGCGTACTGACGGAAGCATTCGAAACCTCCATCACGCCGCCCATAGTCTTGTCAATCAGATCCAAACCGCCGCGTAAGCGGAAGGTTCCGCCGCCCTGACTAAAGGTCAGATCCGGCACGGTAAGAGTTCGTTTATCAAGAATTACATGGCCTAAAACTCCGGTAATCGGCTGACCTTTCACTTTGACATTTTGCGCTGTCAATTCACCAGTAAAAACAGGATCATCTGGCGTCCCGGTCAATTGTCCGGCAAAATCGCCGCGTCCGGTGACTGGATAAGGCAGTTCGACGAATAAGCGGTTTAAACGAATATTTTTAATATCTACGGCAAAATTCATTTGTTTATTGGCATCAATGGTACCGCTCAATTCAAAATTCGCTGGTACTGCCCGTACTTTTAGATGATCGACGGTAGTAACGCCTTGATGGTGCTGGACCAGCGCTTCAGCCTGTCGAATAATATAACCACGATAGCTGCCATCGGTAAAGTTTGCAGCCATGAACGCCTCGGGCTGCTTGATTGTCCCTGTCAACCGCAAATCGGCATCAATATTGCCAGTCAGTCGTTCCCCAGGAGCTAGAACGGCCACAAGATCTTCCGCTCGCCCCTTGGTTAAGGCGGCAGTTAAGTCGATGCGCTGTTCACCGGTAAATTCTATGGAACCCGTCAAATGGTACCGTGTCACAATTTCCGGACTTAAAAGCTTCGGATCACTTTTTTCCACCTGACGATGATACTCTGTATTAACTTCATCAAGATACAGCCTATTCTGTGATACGTGAACACGCCCGCTCAGTTGGTCAAAGGGCTGACTTGCCAAACTCCCCTGTTCTCCTAGAACCTGTCCGGTAAAAGTCGGCTCATTCAAAGATCCGCCTAACTGCCCTCCCAGAGAAAAAGTCCCTTTGACGGGAATCTCGCTATAGGCCGCCGCTAAAGGAGCGGCATTAATGTCTTGGGCCCAAATAGAGCCGGTCAATTGACCTTGCCGCACCGCAGCAGAGAGAGAAATGGAGCCGCCGCTTATTTTCGCGCTAGCCGCCTGCAGTAGCAGAGAGCCGTCGCCATTTTTTTGTCCAGTGGCTGATAACGACTGAAAGTCAATTCCTTGCACCGTTCCCGCCTGCATAGAAACCTGGCCAAAAACAGTAAGCTGATCGACTGCTAAGGGTCCTGATGCCGCTAGGGAAAAATCGGCATAACCACTAAGTGGCATTTGTAGCGCTGCCTCAAGTAAACTCGTATCAATATGCCAGCCAGAAAGCTGAAAGGCCGTCTGCCCCTTGGCAAAATCCACCGTCCCGGCCCCACTGGCATTACCCCCGAAGCCTAGCAAAGAAAATTTATGTATAGCCAGCTTTTGATCGCTGTAATGAAACTGTCCATAGACATGGTCTACGGCATAATTTCCTAACTGCATTTTATTTACATTCACAGAGCCCGCCACATCAGGAGCTTTCGCTGTACCTTGTACCAGAATATTTAAATCAGCCAAACCAGAAAGCGGCTGATTTAAACCGATTTTCGCTAGAGGTAATCTAGCAAGCTCGGTTTGATGCGTAGTAAGCGCAGCAGAAAAAACTGGCTCGGCGCCGCTATAGTAGACTTCACCGCTTAAAGCAAAAGGCTGCCCATCAAATTCGGCTTTACCGCCATAGAGGTTGATTTTATCAGAAGTAAACGTAAGAAAAGCGCTTCCCTGCGAAAATTCCTCGCCTTGCCAAGAAAAAGCCGCCTGTTTTACAGCGCTCTCACCAGAAAAGAGCAGCGATCCCTTATTTTTCTTGACAACAACTGTCACATCTTCTAGCTGGCCGCCATGAATATCCAGCCCATTTTGCCCCAAAACTTCCGCAACGAGCGGTAAAAAGGGCGAAACCTCTACTTTTGGCGCAGTAAGCTCAGCTTGAAGATTTTCCTTATCTTTGATAAATCCCTCTAGTGAGAAAGTTTGGCCAGCAGCAGTCCCCTTTAGCGTCATAGCTACAGCGGGAAATTGGGCCAAGTCAGCTGTTCCATTCAAATCTGACAGGACCCATTTCCCCTGGGACAAGGTAACCGTCAATTCTCCCTGCTCTATCGTAACCGTGCTTTTTAGCGGAGATTGTCCGCTCGTCTTCGTTTGAAAAAGTTTTTCTATATTCCAAGCTCCAGCAGCGTCTTGCCATAAAAAGATTTGAGGCGATACCAAATCAATGGCCTCAATCATTGACGCAGCCGACTGACCGCCAAAGAGAAACTGACGCAATGAAAAAACCAGATTTACTTCCCTACTCTGGCCAAGCAATTCTCCATCTTGATCCTCTATCGACACATCGCTTAAAGATAATTCACGAAAAGAACGAATCCGAATCGAACCGATTTTTACGTTCTGGCCAAGAGCCTTAGTCAATTCCCCACTGATTTCCTGCGAAATCCCAACCATGACCTGCTGACTGTGGCTCAAAAAAACTGCGCTTCCCACAATTAATAGCAGAAAGGCAAGTAAAATAACTATTCCTTTTTTCGGCATAACGAGCCTCCTGCAATTCACTTACAGAGAAGTTCGACATCACTTCTAGGCCTTCCTCCATGACAAGAAATAGAAAATCGCGCCAACCGCTTAGAGGCTGGCGCGATACATAGCTTATAGAACTTCTATTTTGCTACAGCAATTCCCATGGCTTTATCTAGCTGTGCTTTGCTTGTATTGTAATCATAAAGGGCTTGTACAGCATTTGTTTTGGCTGTTGTGAGGTTTGTTTCAGCATCCATTACATCGGTATTGGTACCAACGCCAGAAGAGTAACGAACTTGAGCAATCCGGTAGTTTTCTTCCGCTTGATCAACGGCAACCTGCGTTGTAGCAATCCGTTTTTCCGCTTCCCGCAAGTTAAGGTAAGCCTGTTGCACATCAAGAATTACCGTATCACTCGTCTGACGCGCTGTATGCGTTGCTTTCTCCACACTGGCAGTCGCTTGTTTTACCTGCGCTTTGGTAATGCCGCCATCAAAAATATTCCAAGTAGCCGATACGCCTACTACCCAGTTATAATTAGACGTTCCAGCAAACTTCGTATCGTTCCAGTCGGTCATGCCGCTCGCCGTAACAGTAGGTTTGTAGCCGCTATTGGCGACAGTAACGCCTTCCTTGGCCGAAGCAATGGCAAGATCAGATTGCGCTTTATCAGGGCGGTGCGCTAAAGCGTATTTTGTCGCATCCGCTAAAGCGATCTGGTATTTCGTATATTTCAAAGTATCTTTAATTTTAAGTTCCGTATCAAGCGAAATCCCCATCACATTATTCATGTTTGATAAGGATAGCTGATAGGCATTTTCGGCTTTAATTAAATTTTGCTCAGCATTGGCTAAGTTAACTTGTGATTGCAAAACATCAGATTTAGCAACAGTACCCACGGCATATTGAGCTTCTACATTTTTAAGATGCTGCTTCAGATCGCGAACGGCTTCCTGATTCACTTTCAGCATATTCTGAGCTTCCAAAATTGCATAATAGTAGACAGTGGCGCTATAACGAATCTGCTGCCGTGTATTTTCTAAGGCCAACTGGCTAGATTGGTAGTTCAAATCCATTTGATTGACGGTACCTTCTAGTTTGCCGCCTGTATAAAGCGGTACAGACAAGCTCAATTTGTTATCATATTTATCGGTGCTGGAGCGAGGCGTAAAAGTTGTACGGGATACGGTAGAACCAATGACGTTGCCATTGGAATCAACAACCTGACTCGCTCTGCTCGTACTTTCCGACGAAGGCGAACCAACGCGCTGCGCCGAGAAGGAATAGCTAAGCTGCGGCTGATAGCCATTTTTCGCTTGATCTAATTCGGAAGCAGCTACATCGAGACTAGATTCAGAGATACGGATAGCCGGATTATTCTTTAAGGCAATAGCAATACTATCGTCCAAAGAAATTTCCAGTGCCGCCGCCGACGCCTGTGGCGTCACCAATGCAAGGGAGCCGCCGATCAGCAGCAAGGCTAAGCTTTTTCGCAAAAAAGTATATTTTTTATCTCTCATTATGTATTAAATCCTCCTTATGAATTACAAAGTGCCGCCAGAGTGACTAGCGAGTCAATTATGAATTTATTATAGGGTCCTTTCCCTCTAGTGTCAACATTAGAAGGCATGGCGCAAACCAAAATACGTATTTTGGCTAGCCTCGCGATTGATGCTATCGGTTTGACCAATCAGAGAGATACTATCGGACAGTTTGTACTCACTGCGCAGTCTTACCTTCACTGCATTAGGATCATAAACATCGACAGAAAAACGCATTTGTTCGCCCACTTGAGCATCAAGACCGACGCCGGCCTTGCCGCTAATGACTCCCATGCGTTTGCCAAAACCATTTGTTTCACTCCCTACTTGAAAATTAAGTCGACTGCCATCACCGATAGAATCCACCCCCATTAAAGCATAATTTTGTGGTGTAAACTGCACCCTTAGATCTGCATCGGTGCGATATTTGCCCCGTTTGGGATTATAAAAAGCATCAACAGAGCCGCTAGCTGAAATATTGCTGACCTTACTTAGCAGCTTGTTTGCCTTTTCACTGGCATCATGGACGTTTTGCAGTGTTTCTTTCAGATTCGCCGCTGTTTTCGGATCAGTTACAACGCCTTCGAGCGATTTCGCCATCGCCTCAATCCGATCACTTGTCAGCTTAATATTATGTACGGCTGCCGCCAGATCAGAGGCCGTCTGGCCATTATTATCGACGCGACTCAGCATGGAATCCACGCGATCGGCTACGAGCCGCAGGCTCTCTGACATAGCCCGCATATTCTGAACCATGGCATTTACATCTTGTTCATTATTTACGGCCATTCTTGCCAAACTTGCTGATAAGGCATTTAAATTATCCGTAATAACTTTGGCATTGAGCGCTGAATCTTTTAAAGCAGCCTTGACTTTTTCATCACCAAGAATATCATTTAATGATTGTACGAGTGCATGAACATCACCAAGAACTTTTTCAGCTGAGGCTATGAGAGTGGCGAGCCCCTGCGGCTCATCTCCCTGCACAATAGCGCCTGGTTCTAGCATCGAACTGTCTGTTGCCGCTGGCGGAACAATGGAAATGAACTTTTCGCCAAGCAGTCCGTCAGACCCGATCGTAAAATGCGACTGAGCCGGTATCGCTGTATCTTTTTTGATTTGCATAACGACACGAATTGCACCAGGCTCGATGGACACGGTTTCCACCCGGCCAACTTGAACGCCAGCATAACGCACAATATTGCCTGGCACGAGGCCAGCCACATCGCGAAATAAAACGGAAACAGGATAGCCTTTTTCACCAAAACTAAAGTGACTCAGACTTATAATCATTCCCGCCAAAAGCGTCAGCGCCGCTATTGTCATCGCTCCGACTTTGGCTTCTGTACTTATCACAAATCGTTCCTCCTTTTCATTAAGTCGCGCTGTTTAGCGCCATAAATAAACCGTTCAATCAGAGGGTTTTGCGAGTTTTTAAACTCTTCCGGTTTGCCAACTTGAAGAATGCGGCCTTCATGAATCATGGCCATGCGATCAGCAATAGCAAAAGCGCTATCCATATGATGCGTCACTACTAGACTGGTCACGCGCATGCGCCGCTGCGTACTAACAATCAGTCGGTCAATCGTGGAAGACATTATCGGATCCAACCCGGCGGAAGGTTCATCATAAAGCAGAATTTGCGGCTCTGTCGCAATGGCCCGGGCCAAGCTCACCCGTTTTTTCATTCCGCCGGAAAGTTCATTAGGCCAGTCGTTTTCACGGCCCCATAGTCCAACCATTCTGAGACAACGGCGCACGACTTTGGCTATGTCTGCTTCGCTTTTCTGACCATGCTCACGCAACCCAAAGGCGACATTTTCGCCTACCGTCAAAAAATCAAAGAGCGCTGAATACTGAAACACCATTCCCATTCGTAATCGTACTTGATTCAACTGCGTTTCGTTCAAAGTAGAAATTTCACAGTTATCTATATATATTTTTCCTTGTGTTGGTTTCAGAAGACCAATCATCAGGCGAAGCAATGTACTTTTACCAGACCCGCTTGGTCCGATAATGACCATTGTCTCCCCTGTCTCTACCGTTAAATTAATATCTTGTAAAATAAGGCGATTGCCTAAGGACAAGCTCACCTCTTCCAAGCGAATCATCGGCATTCCTCCTTGTTGCCGGCGCTAATAAAGTAACAAAGATAAAAAATAATTGCTAATAAAAATTAAAATAATCGAAGTAACAACAGAGCCTGTCGTGGCTTTACCGACTCCCTCCGCGCCGTTTTCTGTGGTTAAGCCTTTATGACACCCCACGAGAGCAACAATCATACCAAAAAACATGGCTTTGATGAGCCCGCCTGTCACATCATTCGGCACAGAAAAGACCTGAATGGAGTGAATAAAAGTCGACTCGGCAATACCGGCATAGCTTGTAGCCATAAAGTAGCCGCCTAAAGTACCAATTACATCACCTAATACCACAAGCGCCGGCACCATGATCAAACAGGCAAGCAGTCGCGGCGCTACTAAATAAGCAATTGGATTGACCGCCATCACTCGAAGAGCATCAATCTGCTCTGTTACTTTCATCGAACCAATTTCAGCGGTAATGGCCGCCCCAACACGGCCTGCCACAACAACACCAGTGAGCACCGGCGCCAATTCACGCCCCATAGCAATAGCAATAACGCCGCCGACTGATGATTGCGCGCCATATTTAATAAATTCATGGGCAATCTGCACTGTCATAACCATACCGGTAAATAACATGGTAAGCAAAACAATAGGCAAAGAATCTGCTCCTAAATGACCCATCTGCTGCAACACATGGCGACTATTCGCCGCAGGTAAGAGCATAAAGGCATCGCGCAGCATATAAAAACTACGGCCAGCACTTTCAAATAAACGAATGGTTGCTTTACCGATTTCACTCAATACTTTACTTAGCATAGCTTCTTTTTCCTCAGCCCCTTCAAAATCGTAGTATCTTTATTCCCTGTCAACAGAGAAATTCCCTGCTTGCGAGCGCTTTTTCGACAAAGAGATGCGAGAAAGCAGGCAATATCTTTATAAGATATTGCCTGCCTGAAAAAGCAAAATTATTTTACCATAATAGTAATTTGTGTATCGCCGTCAATGACAAAGTCAGTTGCTGCATTCACTTTTGCTTTTGCTGCATCATTAGGCGCTTTTGCGTTGGAAGCAGTTGTCGCTGCAGGAGTTTTATTTGGGGATTTATTCCCCTTAGCAAGTGCGGGCCCATCGTTTTCTTCGCCTTGATTTTCAAGAATTTCCACGACAATATCATTATTACGGTCACGCGTAGCTAATTTATTCACTACCGAAGCAAAGGTACGCTTTTTCGCATCACCGCGCAACGCATCAACATCAATTCCTTGCCGCTTTAACAGCAAGTCAGCCAAAGGCACCATACCGCCGCCGCGCACTTCCAGTAACATATTGCCGGAAGATTGGTTTTTGGGCACTTGATATTGAACTGTTTTGACGACAGGTGCGCCGCGATAGGGCTTTAAGGTCACGTCAATAGCAACGGTATCACCGGCTTTCGCTTCCCCTTTCGCCGCTTTTGCGCTAAGAATGGTCGCGGTCTTCCGCGCCGCTTCTACCTCTACGTTTACCTTCACATCAAATAAATCTACATGGGAAAAAATATTGCTTGTCAATAAATCTAATGCTTCATGAACTTCGCCTACAGCCATTTCGCTGATTTTACCAGGTGCATAAAACATATTTTCCCGCTTTAACGTTTCGCCTGGCAGATTGCGTCCCGTTATTTCGAAGGTGACCTTTGCTGTCCCGCCGCCTTGGCGGTCCATCGCTTTGTCTATGGCGTTAAAAACACCAGTAGCTCCGAGAATTGGCGCAAGTTCTTCATCTTGCACCACCTGGTAGTCTGACTCTTGTGTTCGGCCTAAATCCTTATCTTGAATTGTTACCGCGAAGGGAATTACATAAGGAAACTGATTGAGCTGCCCAGAAATTCCGGCGCCGCGGTCTTGAGTAATCGTCCCCACTAAGTCGCCAGTTGTTCCAACTTTAAAAGAACTTTCCTGACCAATTACCGTCGTGAAAATGTAGGCATTTGTAGCAAAATAATTCACTGTGCCTCGTTTAAGAAAGGGATGCCCGAAAGCTAATACTTTATTACCATCCACATAAGTTACGGTTCCCAAGGCACCGATCGACACGTCGCCACGGACCAGTTGAACGCCAATGGCGCTGCCTGGTTCAATTGGACCATAATTTGTGCCACTTGGCGCATCGCCCACGGAAAAAGGGACGAGATGAAGGGGAGCAAGATCACTTGTTAAACGATCTAACGCCGCCGCACTATAGCCAGATACCATTAATGGTGTATTTAACGGCGCAAAAAAACGAGTCTTCTTGTCAGCCGCTTTCTTAAGTACTACGCCTGGCTCAGCTTCTTCTTGGCCGTCATCGGAACCTTTTCCGGTTTGATCAGGCGCTTCAGCTGCATTTTCCGCTTCTGGCTCTTTTATCAGCTCCGGTTCCGTCGGAGTCGTCGGATTAAAATCAAACGTTTTGATCATGTCGCCAATGGGTGTAACCATTCCCACGCGATGATCCGCATTGGGCCAACCATAAGCAATGGCTCCCACTAATTTCCCTTGGATATAGACAGGACTGCCGCTCATTCCTTCAGCAATACCGCCAGTCCGATCAATTACCGAGCCCGATGTCTTAACAAGAATTAAATCGCCACTCGGGCCTTTTCCTTTCATGACACCGAGAACTTCAACATTAAATTCCTCAATTTTCGTACCAGAGACAACTGTCTTGGCAATGCCTGTCATGCCTGGCTGAATCTGATCCACAGGCAAAAAATCAGGCGCTGCCATAGCTATCGGCAGACAACCCATCAGGACTGTCAGCAAAGTTATGAACAGCACCCGCAAAAATTTCCCCAAAAAGCTCATCCTCTCTATCGTCTCTGCACTGCTTCCAAGCGGACCAGCACATCTCCTGTATTTACTGTGTCGCCTGGTTGCACAAGGACCTGACGAACAACACCGTTCACATTCGCTCTAGTAGCCGGAACGAGACCGACTGGCGTTGCTACCATAACCAGAGGCGTCCCCACCGAAACATGCATTCCCTCAGTAACGAGACTCTGCGCCGCAACTTTTCCCGGCACAACGCCTTTTTGATCAACTAGCCCAGCAGCTGATGAATAGGCTGCAACGAGCGCCACCAATAGAATGGTTATACAAACAATTTTCATTTTGGTGCCCATAATAAACACCCCTTTTACCTCTTTACTCAAAGTAACTTCCTACCTTCATTATAGCTGATTATCAAACGAAAGCAACATAAATCATTTCTTCGGTACAAGAATCAAGGCATCGCCCACTAGCCGCTCTTGACCATCGGAAGGTTTATTTTTTACTTCGTCCTTTACTACGATATCGCTGGAGCCGCCGCCGTCAAAATTCATAGCATCAACCGCACCCAGTTCTTTCATAAAATTCGCTAATTCTCCTAGCGTATAGCCTTTGCTAGCATGACGACCATCAACAACGACAAGCAGCACATGATTGTCGTTCGTCACACCTAATGCCGTGCGCGGCGCTCGACCGATTGCAATATCATCAGGAAATTCTTCCGCTGTTGTCGTTAAAAAAACTTTACCGTCCCGTACGAGTGTTGGCCCAGCACCAATGGCAAAAGGAGCTTTATTAAATACGTCGCCAAGAGACTGTTCGATCGTAACTACATCGCCCACCTTCAAGCTTTCCATAGCCTTTGCGGCAGTACCATGAGCCGATAAAACGACGCTTCCGCTAGCAAGGTTGGTATCTTGTGGTGAAATAGCCGTGATCTTGCCATTTGTAACAACATATTCGCGGCCAAACTCATTCGTCTTTGTAGATGAACCATAATAAGAATTATAAAGGGTCACAGCATCTTCACCGCGTTCACAGTTAATGCCGTTTATAGCTAACGTGCGCTTATCAGGCAAGCGAATACTCCCTTGATAGTCTACTTGATCAAAAACGAGTTTATTATCTGTTGTAATTGCCAAAGCCGTCCGCGTAATATAGGGGATACTCACAATCGTGTCATTCAGTTTCAATAGCCCGATAATTTCGCCGTTAGGGGCAAAGTAAGAACCGTTTATAGCAGCAATCGCCTGATTCCGTTCCGCCATATCACTTACGGCTTCCAACCCAGGTACGATCGTGTTTGATAACACAGGGCGCAGATTATATTTCGCCAAATCGGCTTCGACAACATAGGTTTCTACCGGTCCGAAGGCTTCATTACGCAGCCAGTGGGTATAAGTGAGCCCAGGCGCTACCGTTGTAACGGTTTTATCGCCACTTTTCAGTAAATCGATGACCAGACGATTGGGATTTGCTAACGAAAAAACTTTCGCCGTCACCTTATCTGTAAAAGAAATCGTAAGCTTAAGATGATTTCCCGCTGCTTTATCCCAACGAATTGCCGTAATATCCTTATCTTTTATCGCGGGAAGAGCAGCCCCTGCCGTGAGTATCGTACTAGGCAAATCAATCGTAATTTCGCCCGCCGTACTCGCATCGACAGTATAATCAGGCAAAGCCCCTATTTCCAAAACAAGACGTACTTTATCAGATGCTTGGCTAAACCGGATTTTCTGAACTTGACTCGCCGCAGCCGCAAACGCAAAGCTTTGCAGCACCAAAACTAAAAATAAGGCAAACACTATAGACTGACGTACGATTTTTTTCATAATTCTCCTTCTTTATCTTGGTTTTGCAGAAGGCAAAACCTGACACTTTCGTGTCAGGTCCTGTATCCTAGGGGGATTATTCCTTTGCTTTATAAGCAGCCTTCGCATTAAGCGGCGCTAGCTGCTTGTAGATCACATCAGACAAACCAATGCCACCCGCCTGAGAAAGATTTTTCGCCATTTCGCTGTCAAGCATGGATTTTAAAATATCATCTTCGTTACTGTCGCCCAAAAGCGAATCTTTGGGCACAGTAGAACGCATAGTACTTAGCATCATGTTAATAAACACCGATTCCATGTCCTGACAAACCTTTTTCAGTTTTTTATCTTCCTGCCCTACCGTTGCGCCCTTTTGCATAGCTTGGTCAAATTGACTGCGAAACTCGCTGCCGTCCGACTTTGGCAAAGTCGCAGCCGTGGCAGGACCAGAAGCAGGCAAGTTCGTTATTGTCGTATCTACATTCATAAGCGAATGCCTCCTGCTCAAAGTTTAAATAATTTGCAGCTCAGCATGAAGCGCACCAGAAGCTTTAATTGCCTGAATAATTGATATGATATCAAGCGGCGTCGCCCCTACAGCATTGAGTGCATTTACCACATCGCCCACACTGGAGGAAGGCGGTAATACGACCAAATGTCCCGGTTTTTCTTGTACATCTACTGTCGTATTGTTCGTTACAACAGTAGAACCGTTCGAAAAAGGTGCTGGTTGTGAAACATCTGTTGTCTTACCAATTTTCACCGTCAAACCACCTTGCGCCACAGCC
Organism: Pelorhabdus sp. sgz311002; assembly: GCF_056134285.1. NCBI lineage: Bacteria > Bacillati > Bacillota > Negativicutes > Selenomonadales > Sporomusaceae > Pelorhabdus > Pelorhabdus sp. sgz311002. The sequence continues at coordinate 264,826 of NZ_JBWBCL010000002.1, forward strand.
ACTTCATCAATCGTTACATTCGTCCCTAAAACAATCGTTCCAGTCCGCTCATTAATAACAATTTTAGCAATGGCATCAGGATAAACTGGCAGTTCTTCCAAAGCTGAAACAAAACCAACGACATTTTCGCTAAATTCACTAGGAATGTTCACAGCAATGGTTCCAGGATCTTTCGCCGAAGAAATAGAACCAAACCGGCTGTCAATCGCTTCGGCAATACGCGAAGCTGTTGTGAAATCGGGCTGTCCTAAGGATAAACGAATTTCACCGTCTTTGGCAAATTGTACGGGTACATCTTTTTCCACAATCCCGCCAGCAGGCACCCGGCCTGTAGTTGGAAAGTTCTTCGTAGCACTGGCGCCGCCACCACCGGCAGTATAGCCGCCAACGGACAGAGGTCCTTGCGCCACTGCATAAACAGAGCCGTTAGCTGCTTTCAAGGGCGCCTGCAAGAGAACTCCGCCCTGTAAGCTTTTGGCATCTCCCAGAGACGATACATTCACATCAAGCGTGTCGCCTGGTTTCGCAAAGGCCGGCAATTCTGCTGTAACCATAACAGCAGCCACATTCTTGGCCTGCAGTTGCGAGGGACTCATAACTACGCCAAAGCCCTTTAGCATATTCGATATGGATTGCAGCGTTTCCACGATTTTCGTACTATCGCCGGTTCCATTTAAACCAGTTACGAGACCATATCCAACTAGTTGATTGCTGCGTACCCCTTGCACTTTCGCCACATCTTTAATCCGTGTCGACTGATAGGCAAGGGCCGGAGTGATTCCGAGACAAAAGAGCAGCAGAACTAGAATTGCAATTCGTTTTTGCATAAAACCCTCCACAGCTTTCTACGAAACAATTAGAATAGGAGATTAAAAACTTGTGTCAAAATACCTTGGCGCTGTTTCCCCGCCAAAGGACCATTGCCTTCAATCTTCAATTTCGCTTCCGCTACATTCGAAGATAAAATGGTATTGTCATAAGCAATATCGTCAGGCCTTACCGTGCCTGTGACCGTAATTTTCTGCACTTCATCATTTTGATTGATTGTCTGCGTGCCGGAAATCATTAGATAACCATTTGGTTTCACGCCGACAACCTGGACGGTAACACGGCCAGTCACCGTATTTGTATTCGTTAAAGCGCCTTTTGCCGAAAAAGAATCCGAGCCGCTCGCTGTCGCACTAGCTAAAAAGTGGAAAATACCTGTCCCCGCATTGAGCGTATTACTGCCGGACTTTGAGTTAGAAGCATTGCCACTTCTGACGGCGCTAGAGTTTTCACTAATTACAATCGTAAGGGTGTCACCAATCGAATGAGCCCGACGATCGCTAAACATACTTTGCGCCGAATCATTCCACAACGAATCAGCAAAGACTAGCGGCGAAGCGGTAAAGAGCCATAAAATTGTCAAAAGGAGCACACGATGTTTATAACGCCAAAACTGCATGGCAGATTCTCCTTTCCGATGTTGGCCTAAGGTCTTGTAAAGACCTCCGCCGTGTTGGCATCAATTACTTTTGCCGAAACAACTTTTTTGGATTTTAAATTTTGCACTTTAATGATTTGATTTATACTGCCGTTCTCCATGGCTTGACCTGTCGTCGCCACTTCAATCGAACCGATTCTAGCAACAAGTGACAAGAGACTGCCGCGTTTTATAACCTGCGGCATCGCCATAAAAGAACTTTGTAACATCGTCCCTGCCGCTACCGGCCGCTTCAGCACCATCCCTTCAGCCTGACTAAGCTCTGAAAAAAAGCCGCTAGAATGGCCGATTTCGCGACGTTCTAACTGAATATCGCTAGCAGAAATCATATCACCATTTTGCAATGCCCGCACCGTCGTAACAACATTTTTAAAAAGATTTACATCTAGTTTCACTGTGACTTGACGATAGGGCTTATGATCTACAGAAACAGCTACAAGCGCTGTAACAGGTCCGATAAAATGAATGCCCGAAGGAAACCGAACGTCATAGGAAACTTGCCCGACTGGCGCTAAAAGATCGGCGCCGCCCAAAGGCTTTATTTCGCAATCGAGACCTACCGTTTTGCTTTTAACCGCTTGCTGCGCCTGTTCCAGCAAAACAGCTTCGGGAATAGTTTGCGCCGACGTAGTAATTCTTACACTATCAGGCACTTGCCAATCAATATCGCTTAAATCTGCCCAGGCTCCCGCTAAACGCATCCTAAGTAATTCCGGCGTTAAAATCGTCGCAAATCCAGGCTGCGCCGCCGTACCAATTTTACAGCGGCTTAAAGTCGCAGCACGTTCGCCATCACCAGTAATTGTGGCAATATCGCCTAAGTACAACACACCGCCTGACACCGAGATCTCCGGCGCCATCACAATCGTAACTGGTGCAGCCCAAAGCACAGCTGAAAAACACAGCGAGTACAAAACAAGGACAATCCAGACAAGAAGGGCTTTATAGATTTTCATCTTAACGTTTTAAATTAGCCGCTTGTTCCAACATGGAATCTGACGTCTGAATCGCTTTGGAATTAATTTCATAAGCCCGCTGTGCTGTAATCATACTGACCATTTCTTCGACAACCTGCACATTGGAAGTTTCCAAAAACTTCTGTTGAATCGTACCTGCCCCATCAACACCAGGGTTAGAACCGACAGCTTGACCAGAAGCAGATGTTTCAACAAGTAAATTACGGCCAATCGCACTTAAACCGGCTGGATTGATAAATCGCGCCAGTTGCAGTTGTCCCAAATCCTGCGCCGCCGTTTGGCCAGGAACCGTAGCCGATACTCTTCCGTCTGAGGAAACGCTAACGCTCGTCGCCGTCGAAGGCACGGCGCTGACATTTTGCAAGGGATAGCCGTCAGACGTAACAATTCGTCCCTGTGAATCCAATTTAAAACTACCGTCACGTGTATAGGCAGTAGTCCCATCAGGCATATCAATCTGGAAAAAGCCATCGCCTTCGATCATCATATCATACTGGTTACCAGTCTGGAGCGCCGAACCTTCTAAATAAATTTTCTGCGTCGCCACTTGCTTTACGCCACTGCCCATCTGAATCCCCGATGGTACAGTCGTATCAGGTCCTGTAGCAACCCCAGGCTCTCTTAACGTCTGGTACATAAGATCTTGAAAATCAGTCCGGCTTTTTTTAAAACCGGTCGTATTTACGTTGGCAAGGTTATTTGAAATCACATCAATATTGGCTTGCTGCGCCGTCATGCCTGTTCCGGCTGTCCATAAGGCTCTCATCATAATGAATTATCCCCCTCGTCGTTTTATCTATACCTGCCTCATTCATTCAGCAGGCAGCGGCTTCCGCAAAGCGGTCCGGCCGCTTATGATCTTTCCCTTTATACACGGCCTACTTCATTCACTGCTTTATCAAGCAAACTGTCCTGGGCTTGTACCATTTTGCCGCTCATCTCATAAGAACGATACCCAGAAATCATATTTACCATTTCTGAAATAACATTGACGTTAGACCGTTCTAAAGATCCTTGCTGCACCGTCCCAGTAGCTCGTCTTGGTTGGGCTTCATTGGTCGTAGAAAATAAATTGCTGCCTTCTTTCCGCAATACACTTCTATCATTACCGAATTCTACAAGTTGCAATTGACCGGTCGGCTGACCTGCCACGGTGACGCGACCATCAGAACTAATTGATGCTGTCCCATCAGGCAGAGTAATCGGACGATTGTTGGTACCAAGCACCTGATAGCCATCAGCAGTTACCAGTTGACCTCGACCACTGCGAAAGAAAGCGCCATCCCGAGTATAACGTACGCCGTTTGGTGTTTGTACCGCAAAGTAACCACTGCCTTGAACTGCTAGGTCTAGAGGATTTCCAGTTGGCTGTAATTGGCCATTCGTATAAATCGTAGCGATTTCATTGACTACATCACCATAACCCATACCACCGATTGGCGCAGCGCCTGAACCGTCTTTGCCAGTTCGTTCTATTAGGAATGTAGCAAAATCTTTCGTTACAGTTACATCCCGCTTATACCCTGTCGTATTTACATTCGCGAGATTATTGGCTATCGCATCATTGCGTAAACCTTCGGAAACCATGCCAGCCGCCGCTGTATAAATGCCTCGTAGCAAAAATCCCAACTCCTTTTTTCTCTGCCTGACTGCGCCGCAAAATGCACGCAGTCAGGGATTTTTTTCTGATAGTTTTAAGCGATACCGCCTTTTTTCAGCGTTGTTAAACTATCTTGAATGGTTTCCAATGAATCTAAGGCTTTACCGGTACCTAGCGCAACACAAGAGAGGGGGTCTTCTGCTAAATAAGTAGGAATTCCTGTTTCCTGGTTAATCAGCTTGTCCAACCCAAAGAGTAAAGAACCGCCGCCTGTCATAACAATGCCGCGGTCCATAATATCAGCCGCGAGTTCTGGCGGAGTCACTTCTAACACTGATTTGACACAATGAACAATGAGTGATACCGATTCGGAAAGAGCTTCGCGCGTTTCCGCCGAAGAAATCCGCATCGTTTTCGGCAGACCAGAGACCAGATCGCGTCCACGAATTTCCATCGTTTCATCGCGTCCGGTCGGAAAGGCCGTGCCAATATTGACTTTGATCTCTTCAGCAGTCCGTTCGCCAATCATAATATTATATTCTTTTTTCACATATCGCACTAAAGCTTCATCAAATTTATCGCCGCCAATGCGAAGCGATTCACTAACAACAATGCCGCCCAAGCTTAATACTGCAACATCAGTCGTACCGCCGCCAATATCAACAACCATGGAACCGCAAGGCTCAGCAATATCAAGACCAGCTCCCATGGCAGCAGCTAGTGGCTCTTCAATTAAAAAAGTTTTACGAGCGCCAGCCTGCATCGAAGCTTCGAGTACAGCCCGTTTTTCTACCGTCGTTACGCCAGAAGGAATACAAATCATAATACGAGGTTTAAAAAAACTACTTTTGCCTGCTACCTTTTGGATAAAATGGCGAAGCATGCTTTCCGTCGTATCATAATCAGCGATGACGCCTTCTCTAAGCGGACGAATCGCAATAATATTGCCTGGCGTTCTGCCTAACATTCGGCGAGCTTCCTCGCCAATTGCCAAAACCTTATTCGTATCCCGATCAATTGCCACAACGGAAGGCTCTCGTAATACGATTCCCTTTCCCTTTATGTAAACCAAAACATTGGCAGTCCCTAAATCAACGCCAACATCCATTGACATTCCAAACATGCTTTTACCCCTCTCGTCTTCTTCACTGCTTGTACCGTACGGCGATTCGCGCTATAGATACATAAGTGTTACTTTATTTCTACAACTTTTGCGAAATACCTTTATTTTAAGGCCCCTTTTCCTAGGACTTTTCGCAGATTTCTTTCGTAGATTGATATTTTTTTCGCGTCGCTTCGCCGCCACGAATATGTCTTTCCGCTTTATTCAGTTCTAGTACCGTCCGCACTTTAACTGCTAGGGGTTTATTCAACAGCGGCAACCGTTCAATCATATCCTTGTGGAAAGAATTACTAAAACAAAAAAAGAATACGGACTGCCTTTTCATCTCGGCAATCCGCAGTAGTTTACGATCTTGTAGCTCATTGGCTGATTTGCAACTCAGAAAACAATTTTAAGAAAACTTGTATTTCTCCTTCTACTGTTACAACTATTTTATCAATAAGGTTCTTTAACATAGCATTATCAAACAAATCAGCTGCCAAGAGACTTTGTATACTGCTGCAATAATTTTTTATCTTAATCTCCACCCAACTCACTCCAGATGTATTATCTCCCATTGATGTCAGTTTCTCTTCATAGACAGCAATCGCAGTATTTAATTCGTCAGTTCGTCCCTTTAGCTCTTCCAGACTTATGGCGTCTACTTCAAACATTTGACGTTGTTTCGCTTTTGCTTTTTTTAGTCTTGCCAGTTCACTCATAATAAAATCGTGAGAAACTTCCTGTGTGCTTGGCTTATATTTCTTATTAAATTCAGCTAGCGTCTGTTTAAGCATTTTATCTGGCGATGAGATAAGCCTACACAAATAGTTCTTGATTGCCGCTAACATTTCCCGCTCATCAATCGTCGTATGATTATGACAAAACTCCTTGCCGTTCACATTGCGACCACCACAACCCCAGCGAATATACTCCTTAAGCCATTTTCGATAAATTCGTCTGAAACTGTAGCCACAATGGCTGCAATGAATTAAGGTACTGAAGCAGTATTTATTGGACTGACGAGTTTTCGTCAGTCCAAACATCGCTGTGCGTTCAGCCAGCAAAGCTTGCGCCTTATCGAACATATCTTGCTCAATAATAGCCAAGGCTGGCTTGTCAACGATATATTGTTTGTCCACTTCATTTTTAATCCTTTTTCCTGTCAAGAAATCTTTAATAGATTCTTTGCCATTAATGACCTTGCCAATATACAGCGGGTTCGTCAAAATAGTGGATATGGCCTGTTGTGACCAGCGGCACTGCCGCTTTGTCAGGACCCCTTCTTGATTTAACCTTTGCGCAATTTTATAGGTTCCTTGCCGCTCATAGACATAATAATGATAAATTCGTTTTACCACTTGGGCTTCATAGTCATTGATGGTCAAATCAAAATACTGGCCACAGGTCTTGTCATAACCATAAACTAGATTTGGTACGCGACCTCGTGCAGCATTACGTTTTTTCCCAAATTTAACGCGCTTAGACAGGTTGGCCGATTCCTCCTGCGCTACGGCTGCCAAAATGGTTAGAGTGAGCTCGCCGTCATTACTGGACATATTGGCAGTTACAAAGCGGCAGTCAATATTTAACGCTTTTAATTTTCGTATACTCTGAAGGAAATCTACCACGTTGCGTGCCATTCTTGATACATCTTTGACGTAAACACAGTCAAATTTCTGCTGCTGCGCATCATACATCAGCCGACTGAAGTCTTTTCTATTTTTCAACTTCGTACCGCTTATGCCTTCATCAGCATAGACTTCTACGAGCTTCATTCCCTCTTTTTGGGCATATTCCGTAAAAAAATCCCGCTGCATCTGTAGACTCATTAATTGATCTTCTTTCTCCGTAGAAACTCGACAATAAGCAGCCATCCTTCTTACAATCCTCCTCGCCTCTTCCATGCGATGCTTTCCCCTCTCTGTAGAGTATCTTTCAGGTAATAAAAACCTGCCGCGGCTAAGGATGATAGACTTGTTTACCGTCCTCAGAGTTTGATGCTGTCTCCACTTCTTTGGTAATTTTGTTGATTAGCGCCTCGGCTAGTATTTTAGGCAAATGCTTGTCCACATTCTCGACTGTGTTAGGGTTAATAAATCGTATATTTAGACTCATCGTGTCCCCTCCTTGATCGCTACGTCTGATTCCTTACATTGTACTTTTCAAGGTCAATAATTATTACCGCTAAAGACAAAATAAAAAGTGTTCCATTAAGCCAGTGTGTTCAGGGACAATCGCCCCAAACACAGCTGACTTTTACGAAACACTTAACCTATCATCATTTTTCTTTATTATAATTACGTAACAGTTGCTTTATCCTAGGAGCCACTTATACCGATCTTTCTTTGCTATTATCTGGGCAATAATACATGGTGAAAAAGTGTTTCCAGATCACGCTCAACCGCTTCAACCGACTTTTCTACTTTCATGCGTAGCAAGCTGCCCTGCCAGCAATCCCACACTAAATCGGCTAACGCTTGGGATGATATATCGCGGCGAACCTTGTTGAGCTGCTGTCCATCAGCCAAGTGATCCGCCAAAACAGTCTTAAACTTAGCTATGGACTCGTGAAGAGCCACACGACATTCTTCACTAACCTCGCTAATTTCAGCAGCCATAGTCCCTAAGAGACAGCCTTTTTTTACGGCCTCACAGCGATATTTTTCCGTCACTGATAAAAAAGCCGTACTTAGCGCCTGATAAGAGTCTGCCTTTGCGGTTGCAGCTTGTAATAAGAGCAGCCAATTTTCCAAGTTCATTGCCGTATAATACCGTATCACCGCAGCGCCAAACGCTTCTTTGTTCGCAAAGTAATTATAAAATGACCCTTTAGGGATCTTCGCGGCATTGGCAATATCCTGAATTCCTGTGGCGTTATAGCCTTTTTCCTGCAATAATTGCAATCCCGCTTCTAATATTTGTTGCTTTGTCTTTTCTAAATCAGAACTTTTTCTTCTCACGGTCCAGGAAAACCTCACTTTTTTAGGATAATGTGGTTTCAGCGCCTTTACTAAACAAGACGAGATCTTGCTCTCTCCCTTGATGAATTTTAGCTGCCCAAGCGGGGTCGGCTAAGAGGGCTCGGCCTACGGCAACCAAATCAAATTCATTTTGTTCTAGTCTAGCCATGAGGGGCGCTAAACTACTATGATTGGCCCCTTTTCCTTCGGTAAAAAATTCAATAAAATTCGTATCAAGCCCCACAGAGCCTACGGTAATAGTAGGTTTTCCTGTTAACTTTTTCGTCCAACCGGCTAAATTCAGGGGTGAATCTACAAACTCCGGTTCCCAATATCGCCTGGTAGAAGCATGAAAGATGTCAACGCCTGCCGCACTTAGCGGTGCTAAAAAAGCAGTCAGTTCAGTTGGTTCACTCGCCATTTTAGCCTGATAATGACCCAGTTTCCACTGAGAAAACCGAAAGACAATCGGAAAATCATCACCAACCGCGCTACGACAAGCTTTAATAATTTCCGTAGCAAACCGAGTCCTCGCAACAAGATCCCCGCCATATTCATCGTCACGCTGATTCGTATTCGCCCAGAAAAACTGGTCGATCAGATAACCGTGGGCTCCATGTATTTCAATGCCGTCAAAGCCTAGGCGCTTCGCTTGCCGAGCTGCTTCCCCAAAAGCTGCGACAATTTCCTGAATCTCACCATGGGTGAGCGGCTTTGTCATCTGTTCACCAGAGATCACGTCAATTCCCGATGGACCTACAGGCGCTACGTCTGGGTTTGGATTCTGCCCTTGCAGTTGGCGCGCCATGCCAACATGCCATAACTGCGGGATAATTTTACCACCTGCTTGATGAACTTCTTCTACCACCTTAGCCCAACCGTCCAATGATTCCTGTCCAAAAAAATTGGGTCGCCCTAAGCCTTCGGCAGCAGCGGGATGATTAATGAGTGTTCCTTCGGTAATAATAAGTCCGGTTTCATTCTCCGCCCGGCGCCGGTAATAGGCAGCGACATCAGCCCCCGGTATGCCGTTAGGTGAAAAGCCCCGCGTCATTGGCGCCATAACAATTCGATTAGACAAGCTCAAGTTTCCTAGGGTAACTGGCTGAAACAGTAAATCTAAACTTTCTCTATTCATAATTAACACTTCCTATTAATTAATATTTTATATTCTATATTTATATTATATGACCAGTCGTTTTGAAGTGTCAAGTAATCATTTCCATAAAAAAATGTACCTGCCATTCATCGACAGGTACATCACAGCTGGAACGTATTATTTTAAAAGCACTATTTGATCAAACTTTAAATTTTGACACAGTGGCTTGCAGAGTTTCCGCCATCGTCGCCAAGGATTGACTTGATGCCGCAATTTCTTCAATCGATGCAGCATGCTCTTCGGATGCAGCCGAAACATGCTGTGTCTTACTTGCCGATCTTTTGCCGATTTCATCAATATTTTTCACAGAAGCTACAATCTGCTGACTGCTTGACGCCATTTCCTCAAGCGCCGCCGAAATATCAGTCACTTGCGCCGATACAACATCAACAAGAGAACCAATCTGTTCAAAATTCTTGCCAGCACTTGCTACAACATCGGCTCCTACCTTCACTTCGTTGCTGCCTGCCTCCATAGCGGCAACAGCTTTTGCTGTTTCACTTTGTACATCGCGAATCATAGCAGCAATCCGCCCCGCTGCTTCTTGCGACTGCTCTGCCAGTTTCCTGACTTCTTCCGCTACAACTGCAAAGCCACGGCCTTGCTCGCCAGCGCGTGCTGCTTCAATCGCCGCATTCAGCGCCAAAAGATTAGTCTGCCCAGCAATGCCGGCAATTGTATCAACAATCTGTCCGATTTCCTGCGATCGTTCACCGAGTTTTGTCACAGCCGAAGCGGAAGAGGAAACGGTTGTTTCAATGGCATCCATTTGATGTGCTACCGAATCGGCCGATTTAGCACCGGCCTCAGCGGCCGCCACAGTTTCGCCTACGGCTTCGCTGACTTTTCCCGCATGGGAAGCAATTTCTTCAATCGCTCCTGACATTTTCAAAACAACGCGAGTTGTTTCATCAATGGCCATAGACTGCTCCTGCGCTCCCTGGGCAACTTGTGTAATCGCGCCAGTTACTTCGCCTGTCGCTTTCGCCGCTTGATCAGCGCCTGCCGTAAGTTCTTCCGATGAAGCTGTCAATTCTTCGGCACTTTGATGAATACGTGACACGAGATTGCGAAGATTATCAGCCATGCGACTTACTTCGCTAGTAAGCTGGCCGATTTCATCATGATATAAAGGCCCGCTCTGACGAATCTTAAGATCACCTGCGGCCAATTGCTTTACTTCTGTGACAAGATTTGCCAATGGTAAGGCAATTAAACGAGAAATCACCCATCCCAAGGCAAGCGAGAAGAGCACCGCCAGCAAGGTTACCGTCATGATCAGCCGATCATTATACAAAGCGACCTTATCACTGGTCTCATTCTCCGCCTCGGCTTGTTTCGAATTATATTCAACAAGCTGGTCAAGCAGTTTATTAAACTCATTTAAATGACCTGCTGCATTCTGAACAAAAAAAGCATGTCCGGCTTCCTGTTGACCTTGCAGCGCTAGGTCAAGCGATTTTTGCCAGCCATCACGATAGGCGCGCATTTCCGTCAACGCTTTCGCTATGGTTTCAGCCTCATAGGAATCAAGCTGCGTGTTGCTGTAATCTGCTAAAAGTTTTTCTACTTTTGTTTTATGTTCTTGGATTTGCCCAAGCAGGTCTTGCTGCTGTTTTGGGTCTTTCGCAAGAAACACAGCCAGAGTTAATGTTTCATTCAGCCGACTTTCGGCGCGGACGCCATTGAGCCATTGGATTGGCAATAGCCTATCCTTATACATATTACTCATCATAGCCGACAGATTATTGGCAGCGTAATGGCCGGCATAGCCCACAACACCTAAAAAGAAGGCCATAAGAACAATCAAGGTAAGAATTTTAACCGATGTCTTCAAATTACGAAACAATCCCATGACAAACACTCCTCCGACTCATATTTAATGAGAACGATTCTCATTATGTTGTAAAAAGGGGACCAACAAAAGAGAGTTCTTACCATAAGGCAAGAACCCAGTAAGGTAAAACCCGCCATCCTGTTCATTATACTGCGACTTTCGACCTAATACAATGGTACAGGTGTTATTTTTTACCGTTCTCTTTTAGGTTCTCTTTTAGGTTATCTTTCTGTATAGTGCTTTTGCTCACGCCAAAACGCGCCGCGGTCTGCCTCACTGTTTCACCACTTGCTAATATATGCTCACAAACATCGAGAACCCGTCTGCGAATATAGTCTTTCATCCCGTCCGACTCCCTTCCTAACTTGCTTGCTACCATGTATATGCGAAGTGAAAAAAAACATGACCGCCCCTAAAGCCAATTGTCTGGATCTTCAAGCCGCCCGGCAACTTTTATCGTAATATGAAGGTGTATATAAGGCTCATCCTGACAAGATCCACTGAGACCAATGGTGTCGCCGCCTGCCACAACTTTACCTTGTGTTACAAAAACTTGACTCAAGCTCTCATAACGAACCTGCCGCTCACCTGACTCAATGACTAGCGTGAGTCCCCGTCGTTTGTCTTCACGCACTTCGGTGACAGTTCCCGCCCACATCGCTTGAACCGGCGCTGCTTGCTCAGTCAATAAGTCACAGCCATTATGATAGCGCCAATCATGAAATGCCGGATGAATCTGCCAACCAAAGTGCCAATACACACTGCCTTGGCTCGGTCGATACACACGCTGACTGCTCGCGGCAGGTTCACCGGACTGATCCGCTGAAATCTGCGGCGTTGTTTCTACCGCGACCGACTGCTTTCCAAACAAGTTCCAACTGCAGGTAACGGCAATTACTAAGATTAGAAATACTCCAAATAAAAATAAAGTAATAAACAGAATACGCCCCTTTGCCACAGCAATCACCTCTGGCTGTAGGCTATCCAAAATCTCCCTTGTTTATACATAAGAGGCGGAATTAACCGCCCTGCAATGAGCTAAGCAGGGTCTTGGGATAATAAAATAACAGAATTTGTTTATAATCATAACCAGCCTTAGCCATCCCATCGGCGCCGTACTGAGAAAGGCCTACGCCGTGACCGTAGCCTGTTGTATGAAAAATATACGAATCTTTCGTTATGGTAACGGTAAAATTAGTGGAATGAAGTCCCAGCTTTTCCCGAACTTCCTGGCCGGTCAAAACCTTATCGCCAAAACGGACTTTGTCTACTCTGCCTGATTCAGTCAAGCTAAGAATATGCACATCTGTCGGTTTAGCAGTACTCTGACCAAAAGCGGCTATGCTGCCTTTATTAACGCCAAGGCAGTCTTGCAGTTGCCGCAAAGTATATTCTTTATCTTCTTGATAGCGCGGCGACTGCCTGTCCCAATTATTCGTTACACTGACAAGATAAGGATAGTCACTTCCCCATACTTCTCTAGAACTTGCCGTTTTCGGACCCGCGGTAGAGTGAAAGACTGCATGAATCGGTTCGCCTTCATAGGTTAAAATCATTCCCGCTGTTTTCGCTACAGCCGCTTTTATTTTACTATTCTTAGCCTCATATTGTCCTTGCCAGCGTTTTTTTCGTTCTGTTTCGCTGATCCAAGCCTGTCCCTCTCGGTAATCGCTGCTAATATCGGCGCCAGGATGAGCTGGCGCTCCCTTGCCGCCAAAAATCTTCAAAGTTCTGACCGCATAAGTTCGAGCCGCAACAGCCTGCGCCGCTAGGGCCTCGCTCTCAAATTCAGCTGGCATCTCAGCAGCCACAACACCAGCTACATAATCTTCCAGATCTAAATCAATAATTTTCTGTACTTCGGCCTGATACAATCGCACGGTAATATGTTCATTATAGCTGCCAAAGGGCATAGAAAAAGGCATTTTAACACGAGGGCCATAAACAATCAGCGCCGGAAGAATTAAGAGCACAATCAGTCCGCCAATTAATATTTTCAGGGCTGTTTTCACCCCTCCTCCTCCTCCTTTCAAGACCCCCAATTATCCGGTTCCTTTCATTCTATGAAGCCAAAATTAAAAAAATACTTCCTGCTATTAGCAGGAAGTATCTTCATACATATTCTCTCGTTATCGATCAACCCGGGAAATATCGGCACCCAGTCCGCGCAGCTTGTTGACAATATCATCATAACCGCGATCAATATGGTGAATATAAGAGATTTCCGTCGCCCCATCAGCAACAAGTGCCGCTAGGACAAGCGCCGCGCCAGCTCGAAGATCTGTCGCTTTCACTTCACAGCCAGTTAGACGTTCTACGCCTTCCACCAAAGCACTGCGGCCTTCTATCTTGATATTTGCACCCATTCGTTTTAGTTCGTCCACATGCATAAAGCGATTTTCAAAGACAGTTTCTGTGACAACACTCGTACCACCAGCGACTGTCATCAGAGCCATAAACTGAGCTTGCATGTCTGTCGGAAAACCGGGATATGGCAAAGTCTTAATATCAACAGAACGAATCGAGCGACGGTTATTGCCGCGAACCCATACACCATTCGTGTCTTCTTCAAGCTGAATTCCAGCTTCTTTTAGTTTGGCAATGACTGGTTTTAAATGCTCGGTCAAAACATTGTCAATCCGAACTTCGCCGCCTGTCATCGCCGCAGCTACCATATAAGTCCCGGCTTCAATGCGGTCCGGAATTACGGCATGAACAGCGCCACGCAATTCTTTTACACCATTAATTTTAATGACATTCGTGCCAGCACCGCGGACCTTCGCGCCCATGGCATTTAAGTAATTTGCTAAATCAACAATTTCCGGTTCTTCCGCCGGATTTTCAATAATAGTCTGTCCAGAAGCAAGGCTTGCCGCCATCATTAGGTTTTCTGTCGCGCCAACACTAGGAAAATCCAAATAAATGCGCGCGCCAACCAGTCCACTGGGAGGTGCTGCCGCCTCAATAAAGCCATGACCTAACTCGATCTTCGCTCCTAGAGCTTCAAACCCTTTTAAGTGAAGATCAATTGGACGAGTTCCAATCGCACAGCCGCCTGGCAACGAAATTTTCGCTTTGCCAAAACGAGCTAAAAGCGGCCCCATAATCAAAAAGGATGCTCGCATTTTTCGCACCAGTTCATAAGGTGCTTCTACTGTCGATATATGAGTGCTGTCAATATGAAGCGTCGCCGCTTCACTTGCATCTACCTTGACACCCAAGGTTTTTAAAACGGCGCTGATCGTCCGTACATCTTCCAAATCAGGAATCTCTTCCAGTGTACTCGGAGTGGTTCCCAGAAGGGAAGCTGCAATAACAGGTAGTACGGCATTTTTCGCTCCGCTGATTTTCACTCGTCCTGCTAATTTATTACCGCCCCTGATAACTAGTTTTTCCACAAAAGTTCCTCCTACGCCAACTCACTGCGCGTTCGTTGAGTCATTCTTATCTAGTTTACCATTAAGCAAGCCCGACAGGCAAGTATTTATATTGTTGTCATTTTATGAAATGAATATGCGAAAAGCCAAAAAGAGGCTATAGGTCACTTTTTCGCAAAAATGACGCCATAGCCTCTTAAACAGGACATGAAAAAATTATATACGCTGCGCGAAATTAATGATGTTTCGCTCCAAAGCTAGCTACTTTCAACCGGACTATCGCACGAGATAAAGCAGCATGAGCTCTTGCCTCATCCACTTCGCTGCTAGCAGCACTCAAACGTTCTTCCGCACGTTGCTTTGCCGCCTCAGCTCTTTCTACATCAATTTCTTCGGGCAATTCGGCACAGCTCGCCAAAATAGTAACCTTTTCCGGCTGCACTTCGATAAAACCGCCACAAAGAGAAATTTGATGTTCGCCATCCGCTGTCAACAGACGCAGTGGCCACGTATTTAGAGCGGCAATCAGCGGCACATGGCCTGGCAGAACGCCAAGATCGCCGTCAGTAGCCCGCGCAATTACCATATTGACATCACCGGAATAAGCCAGTTTGTCAGGAGTTACAATGTCCACACGAACAGTTCTGGCCATTGCTTATTCCCCCTTCAAAGTACGAGCCTTTTCGATAACCTCGTCAATTGTACCAACCATGTTGAATGCTGCTTCTGGCAGATCATCATGTTTGCCGCTTAAAATTTCGCTAAAGCCGCGAATCGTTTCTTTCAGTGATACATATTTTCCTGGCGAGTTCGTGAAGACTTCCGCTACAAAGAACGGCTGACTTAAGAAACGCTGAATTTTTCTAGCTCTTGCTACAGTGATCTTATCGTCTTCCGACAACTCTTCCATACCAAGGATGGCAATGATATCCTGCAACTCTTTATAACGTTGCAGAATTTTTTGTACGCCGCGAGCTACACGGTAATGTTCTTCCCCTAAAATATTAGGGTCCATAATACGGGACGTGGAATCAAGCGGATCCACAGCCGGATAAATACCAAGCTCAGCAATCTGACGCGACAATACTGTCGTTGCGTCAAGATGGGCGAATGTCGCAGCTGGCGCCGGGTCAGTCAAGTCATCGGCAGGCACATAAACAGCCTGAACGGAAGTGATAGACCCTTTTTTCGTAGAAGTAATACGTTCTTGCAGCGCACCTACGTCAGTACCCAGCGTTGGCTGGTAACCAACAGCGGAAGGCATACGGCCGAGTAGAGCCGATACTTCCGAACCAGCCTGAATGAAACGGAAAATATTATCAACGAACAGCAGTACGTCTTGACCGCCTACATCACGAAAATATTCCGCCATAGTCAAGCCCGTAAGGCCTACGCGCATTCTGGCTCCCGGTGGTTCATTCATCTGACCATATACGAGAGCTGTTTTATCAATAACGCCAGATTCTTTCATTTCTGACCAGAGATCATTTCCTTCACGGGTACGTTCGCCTACGCCAGCAAACACGGAATAACCGCCGTGCTCAGTAGCAATGTTTCTGATCAATTCCATGATCAAAACAGTTTTACCTACGCCAGCACCGCCAAAGAGGCCGATTTTACCACCGCGGGAATAGGGAGCAATAAGGTCAACAACCTTAATGCCTGTTTCCAAAATCTGCGTTGAAGTTTCCTGATCTTCAAAGCTCGGAGCTGACCGATGGATCGGCCAATGATCGTCCGCTACGACTTCCGCCGGATTATTATCAACGGCTTCTCCTAACACATTAAATACCCGACCGAGCGTGCCCTTGCCTACGGGAATCTGAATCGGCGCACCGGTATCAACTGCATCCATGCCGCGTGTCAGGCCGTCCGTAGACGACATGGCAACAGCACGAACCGTGTTGTCTCCCAAATGCTGCATGACTTCAGCTGTAACATCCAACTTAGCGCCATCCGACTGTCCCTGAATTTTAATGGCATTATAAATGGCAGGGAGCTGCTCGGGGGAAAACTCAATATCTACAACAGGACCAATTACTTGTTTCACTTTTCCGATATTCACAGGGTTCCCCCCTCCTTAAATTCACTATTTAATGGCTTCAGCGCCACCCACGATTTCACTGATCTCGCGAGTAATATTCGCCTGACGAATTTGATTGTATTTCAGGACAAGCTTAGCTATAAGCTCCTGGGCATTATCAGTAGCCGATCCCATCGCCGTCATTCGTGCGCCTAATTCGCTTGCCGCCGACTGCAGCAAAGCGCCATAAATGGTAGACTCAAGATATTTTGGCAATAATTCCGCTAAAACGGCGGCAGCATCCGGTTCAAAAATATATTCCCCAGCACGCTTTTCGTCCGCTTCTACTTTTGCCTCTGGTTGCGTCATGGGCAACAGTTTTATAACCGTCGGCTTTTGGGTCAGCGGCGATAAAAACTGCGTATAAGCCATATAAATTTCATCATACTCGCCTTTTACAAAACCATCTGCTACCGCGCGAGAAAGTTCCACAGCATTTTGATAGGAAGGTTTTTCAGAGAATCCAATAAATTCCTGATCAATGCTATAGTGGCGGCGCCGGAAATAATCACGCATTTTTCGGCCCACCGTAATGAGCTGTACCTGATCATGACTCTTAAGGCGCGGCACAACTTCCCTGACTAAGTTTGACGTATAAGCGCCAGCCAGTCCTTTGTCCGCATTAATGAGTAAATAGCAGACTTTTTTTACGTCTCTCGATTCCAGCAGCGGATGAGAGATATCGTGAGCATTCGCAGTTACACTCTCTAGCACTTCCCGGATTTTATCGGTATAAGGCCGGGAAGCTGCTGCTTTCTCCTGCGCTTTGCGCAATCTGGCGGCAGCAACCATCTTCATAGCCTTCGTAATCTGCTGAATGTTTTTTACGCTTTTGATGCGACGACGTATGTCCTGTGTACTAGGCATCCGTTATCACCTCGCTGCACTGTCTTCAATGCTTACAAAAGTATCTTTAAATTCTTTAATGGCTTTTTTCAGCGCTGCTGCCGTTTCGCTGTCAATTACCTTCTTCTCGCGAATCGATTTGCCGATTTCTGCATAGCTCGTACGCATGAATTTCAGGTAATCCTGTTCGAGCTTCGTAATATTTTCTACAGCCACATCATCAAGATAGCCGTTAACAGCCATATAAATTACAAGTACCTGTTCTTCCACAGGCATCGGCACATACTGTGGCTGTTTCAAAACTTCCGTCATGCGATCGCCGCGATCAATTAACGCTTTAGTCGCTTTGTCCAGATCACTGCCGAACTGAGCAAAAGCTGCCATTTCACGATACTGCGCCAAGTCAAGGCGAAGCGTACCAGCTACACTCTTCATGGCTTTTACCTGGGCACTACCGCCTACACGCGATACGGACAGACCCACGTTAATAGCTGGACGGATACCAGAATAGAAAAGTTCGCTTTCAAGGAAAATCTGACCATCTGTAATGGAAATTACGTTAGTCGGAATATAGGCCGATACGTCACCAGCCAAAGTTTCAATAATCGGCAAAGCCGTAATGGAACCAGCGCCAAGTTCATCGGATAATTTAGCAGCCCGTTCTAACAAACGGCTGTGTAAATAGAAAACGTCACCTGGATAGGCTTCACGTCCTGGCGGACGGCGAAGTAGAAGCGACATGGCGCGATAAGCCGCTGCCTGTTTGGAAAGATCGTCATAAACGCAGAGGCAATGGCCGCCTTTATACATAAAATATTCTGCCATAGCAACACCGGCATAAGGAGCGATATATTGCAACGGTGCACTGTCAGAAGCAGTGGCAACAACAACAATCGTATATTCCATCGCGCCGTGATCTTCCAGCGTCTTCACAACGCGAGCTACGGTCGAAGCTTTTTGGCCAATCGCAACATATACGCAGATTACGCCTTGGCCTTTTTGATTAATAATTGTATCAAGTGCAACAGCTGTTTTACCAGTACCACGGTCACCGATAATCAATTCACGTTGTCCCCGGCCGATTGGCACAAGGGCGTCAATTGCTTTTAAGCCTGTCTGAAGTGGTTCGTGAACGCTCTTACGATCAGCAATACCAGGCGCTTTAAATTCTACAGGACGGAATTCCGTTGTTGCAATCGGGCCTTTACCATCAATCGGCTGCCCTAAAGGATTGACAACACGACCTACCATAGCTTCGCCAGCAGGAACCTGCATGATGCGGCCGGTACGGCGCACTGTGTCGCCTTCTTTAATCGTCATTTCACCGCTCATAAGAACAGCGCCGACATTATCTTCTTCCAGATTCAAAACCATACCGAAAACGCTACCGGGGAATTCTAACAGTTCACCGGCCATAGCCTTTTCTAAGCCATGGATACGAGCAATTCCGTCGCCTACCTCGATGACTGTACCAATATCATCAACATTGAGGTCGACTTCATAGTTTTCAATCTGCTGTTTGATGATAGCCGTAATTTCTTCTGGCCTCATTTTCATACTTACTTTGTCACCCCAATCTTCGTCGCTTGCGATTGCAGCAGTGCGTACTTCATAAGGTCAAGCTGACGTTTTACGCTGCCGTCAATCAGTTTATCGCCTAATTTAATGATCATGCCGCCAATAATGGAAGCGTCAATGTGTTCTTTCAGTACAATGGTTTTGCCCATAACGGCTTCAAGCTTTTGCTTCAAAGCAGTCTGCTCTGCTTCGCTTAACGGCAGAACTGTTTTTACTTCAGCAATAGCAATATTACGTTCTTCATTTGCTAAGCTAATAAATTCCTGAATCATTTGTGGTAAAAAGGTCTCCCGACGCTTGTCAACGACAAGCAAGAGAAAGCGAAGAACTTCCGGGGTTACTTCCTTACCGAAAACTTCCTTTAACAAGGATTTTTTTGATTCAGCTGGTACGCGTGGATGATACAGAAAAGTTGCCAGCTCTTTATTGTCAGCTACAGCGCTTTGCACCATCTGGAGCTGCGCTTCTACTGCAGCAAGCTCGTTCTTTTCTTTGGCCAACTCGTAAATCGCTTGAGCATATTTTTGGGCAAGTTGCTGCACTAACATGGCAGACCACCCGTCTTCGTTTCATCTAATTTATCAATGAAATTCGCTACAAGTTTAGCATTTGCTTCATTTGTCATGTTTTCACTGATAATTTTGGAAGCTGCTGCTAATGATAAAGCAACGACTTCTTGCCGCATTTCATTAATCGCTTTATCGCGTTCGCGGCTAATTTCTTCCTGAGCATTTTTCAGCAGTTTCGCGCATTCCTGACGCGTCACTTCTAGTTCTTCGTCGCGTTTTGCTGCCGCAAATTTTTCAGCTTTGTCAATAATAGTCTGTGCCTGGCTGCGAGCTGCCGCCAACTGACGTTCTAAGTCTTGTTTCAACGCTTCGGCTGCAGCGCGTTCTTTCTCTGCCGTCTCAAGACCTGAGGCGATTTTCTGCTGCCGTTCATTGAGCATTCCCACAAGGGGCTTATAGGCGACTTTGGTCAGAATGGCCACAAGAATTAAGAAATTTATAATTTGCGCTATAAGCGTCGCATCAATATCAACCAATGAGGCCCCTCCTCCTTAGGCGTGTAGGGAGGCGACAGACCCTTTAGCCTGTCGCCCTATACCGCTTTTCTTGATTACTTCGTAAACGGGTTGGCAAACATCAAAACGAAAGCAATAACAACAGCGATGATTGGCAATGCTTCGATCAAACCAACAGAGATCAGCATATTAACAAGAATCGTGCTTTTTGCTTCCGGCTGTCTAGCCATACCTTCTACGGCTTTAGCCGTAACGAGACCGTCACCAATACCTGCGCCAATGGCGGAAAGACCGATAGCTAAACCTGCTCCGATAACCGAAGCTGCGATAATAATTGCATGTTCCACAATAAGTTCCTCCTTTTTTTCATTCCATTTTGTTTAGAAAAGTCTATTTTCAATCATTAGTGGTTGTCATTTAAGCTGTTTGACAAGTAAGACATTGTCAGCATGGTGAAAATAAAAGCCTGAATCACACCGACAAAGACACTGAAAGCCAGCCAAATTGTCGGAACAAAGTACGGCACCAACATGCCAAGCACAATGAGGAGAACTTCCCCTGCAATAATATTTCCGAATAGACGAAAAGACAGTGTAATCGGCTTGGCTAATTCTTCAATAATATTAATGGGCAAAAATAAAGCGTACGGTTTGAAAAAGTGTCCGATATACGATCCGAGCCCTTTATGCATAATGCCCAAAACCTGTATGAGAACAAAAACCATAATCGCCAGCCCTGCTGTCGTGTTCAAGTCGCTTGTCGGCGAACTAAACTTCGGAATAAGTCCAAGCCAGTTGCTGATCAAGAGAAAGAGAAACAGCGTAATGATCATCGGTGCAAACTTGAGGCCTTTCGGGCCCATAGTGGATTCAATTTGATTCAAAAGCGCTTCTACAGCCATTTCCAATAAATTTTGCCAGCCAGATGGCACTAGTGTCAGCCGTCTTGTTGCTAAGATTGCGATAATAATAACAACCGCCATAGTCAGCCACGTCATAATGAGCGTGTCTAGATGAAAACTCAGGCCGGCAAAATGAGCAATCTGATGTGAGCCAATTGCATGTCCTTCACCATGTTCCATCAGAAATCCCCCCCTTTCTTATTTCATTTAGAAGAATTTGTGTTTGATAACAAACACACAAGCAGCCCCCAGGAAAACTATATGAAGTGAGAAAAGCCCCACGACTGCTGCCAAAAAATCGAGTTCGGGAACTCGCAAAGAAAAATAAAGAATAAAACAGACAAATACAAGACGAATTACCCAGCCCACGCGCATGGACCAAACCGCCTTGTTCGGCGGCAGGTTGGCGCTTTTTTTTACGCGGATCATCACCAGGATAAAATAAATATAAGCCGCCACGATACCAAGCAAGAGTCCGGGCAGCTTATCACCATGACCTGATAACCACGTACTGCCAAGCAGGAAGAACGACCATAAGGGTAGTCCCCAAAAATAGGATTTTTTCATCTCCCCAAAATCGGTTCTCATACAAAAAGCGCTTCTTTCATTTACTATCACCATAATATTCAATTTTTTTGACTGGCAACAATGAGCTTAAACACTCCCACGCAACCAGCTAAAGCTCCTAGCGCAATTCCAATGATCGTTCCCCAAGGGTAAGTGGCAAAATAGTGATCCCAAAGCCGCCCTATCCCTATTCCTACAGCAAGTGTCGAAACAAGCGTAAGCCCTAGAGCCGATACAAGATTCAGCGCCTGCAGCAAAGCGTTTTTGCTATTCTTGCCCATCTTTGCATCCCCTTCATCTTCAAAAAATAGCATACCCTGGAATACGCTTTTCTATGATTTCGGAAATGGCATGAATAGTATTTGTATATATTCTTCACACAATTAAAAATTCCTCCTCGATTGTGTAAAAAAGAAGATTTTTGTCTAGTTATTCTATAAAATTGCTGAAAAAGCGCTAAATTTATTTCAAATACAAAAAGTCCGCATCACAATAGTATGCGGACTAAATTCTTATTCGTTTTTGCAAACAAAAGGAGCTGGCATTGTTTGTTTCAAGCCATAGCGACATAGAATCGTTTCGACAATCCGTCGCGAAGAAAGTCCATCACCATAAGGATTGCAAGCCCCGGCCAACTTCTCATAGTCGCTGCGACTACTTAAGAGCAATGAGGTTTCCTGATAGACTCGTTCTTTTTCTGTACCAATCAACTTTACTGTACCAGCAGCAATTGCTTCTGGCCGTTCCGTCGTATCGCGTAAAACGAGAACTGGCTTACCTAAGGACGGCGCCTCTTCTTGGATTCCGCCCGAATCGGTTAGAACCAGATAAGACCGCGCCAAGAGGTTAGCAAACGGTTCATAGTCCAGTGGATCAATAAGATGAACTCGTCCTACACTGCCAAGTTCGGCCTCAACAACTTCACGTACTTTCGGATTTTTATGAACCGGGAAAACGATTTCTACATCAGAAAAATCATGAACAATCTGCCGTAGCGCTTGATAAACATGGCGCATCGGTTCGCCAAGATTCTCGCGGCGATGAGTCGTCACCAGCACAACGCGGCGCTCGCCATAAGGAATCGAAGCTAACAGCGGATCAGAGAATTGATAGGTTTCACTTACCGTTGCTTTCAAAGCATCAATGACCGTATTGCCTGTAACAAAAACATTGTCAGTAGAAATATTCTCTTTCAAAAGATTTTCTTTTGCTGTCGGCGTCGGTGCAAAATGCATTTCTGCTAAAGAACCAGTCAGCTTACGGTTCATCTCCTCGGGAAAAGGCGAATATTTATTGCCTGTTCTCAGCCCCGCTTCCACATGGCCTACGGGAATATGATGGTAGTAAGCGGCTAGCGCTCCCGCAAAAGTGGTTGTCGTATCGCCATGAACAAGAACAATATCGGGTTTTTCAGTGGCAAGGACACGATCAAGACCATGCATGGCTTTGGCGGTAATATCAAATAGAGTCTGCCCTTGCGCCATAATATCAAGATCATAGTCAGGTTGAATCGCAAACAGGCCGAGAACCTGATCCAGCATTTCTCGATGCTGGGCTGTTACCGTAACAATCGGCTGGATGAGATCGCTATATTTAGCAAGCTCTAGCACCACTGGAGCCATCTTGATAGCTTCCGGTCTTGTGCCAAATACAGTCATAACTTTCAGACGAGCCAAACAAATCACTCTCCTAATTAGCTAAAAGAGGCAGGCCTTGCGCCCGCCTTTGTGGTTTCTTGCTATTTTTACTTTAAAATCATACTCAAGAATGACTTTGCGCCGAATCGTTCTGTTTCAGAACGCCCACCTTCCGCGCCCCAACAAAAGCAAGCGCCAGGAGGCAGAAAAGAATGACGGCAGCAAACCCCATATTTACTTCTGTCAAAGCAATTGCGCTAAGACCGAGGCAGCCACTGATCACATACATGAGCAAAACAGCTTGTTTCTGTGATAAGCCCATAGCTAACAAACGATGATGCAAATGTCCTTTATCAGGCTTAAATATGGGCTGTCCGCTATTATATCGGCGAATAATTGCAAAGGTTGTATCCATAATCGGCAGCCCCAAAGCGACGATCGGCACAATCAAGGCAATCGTTGCAGCGGATTTTACAGTTCCCAAAATGGAAATCGCCGCAAGCATATAACCTAAAAACATACTGCCTGTATCACCCATAAAAACTTTAGCCGGATTAAAATTATGCTGTAAAAACCCAAGTGCGCTACCAGCAAGAGCCGAAGTCAGCACAGCAACAATCCAAAAATTCTGTTGCAAAGCCACGAGCAAAATCGTAAGCGCTGCAATTGTTGAAACACCAGCGGCCAAACCATCTAAACCGTCAATTAAGTTGACTGTATTGGTCAGCCCAACAACCCAAAGAATCGTAATCGGTACAGAAAAATATTCTACATAGATCATATCCCCGAAAGGATTTGTCAACCATTCAATCTGAATATCAAATAAAACTAAAACAATCGCCGCAGCAATTTGCCCGAGAAGTTTCACTTTTGCTGGCAGCTGCAACATATCATCAGCAATACCTACAAGCAAAATTACGGTACCGCCAGCGAGTAGGCCAAGAATATCTTTATCCATATGCATACTTGCCAAAACAGCGACGACAAAACCAATGTAGATTGCCAGTCCGCCCATCCGCGGAATCGGATGCTTATGCACTTTGCGTGCGTCAGGCGCGTCCATAGCCCCAAGTTTGATTGCCAGCTTTATTACGGATGGAGTAATGAGATAAGCCAAAACTAAAGCCGTGATAAAAGCAACAACATAAGATTGCACAATTCATGCACCTCGTTTTCTAATGTACCTAAGGTAAGTTCCAAAAAACTGACCAGGCACCAACAGCCCTATTGTACCAAACCACGTAAAAACTTGTCAATGAAAGCCTGTACATTCCTGTCTGATTTACCGCGTAAAATAGCCCCGTTTTTCCAGTTTTTCTACATGCTCAGCTACAAGCGCGGCAATATCAACTTGATAGCGGTCAGCGAGAATATACATCATCGTAAAACAACACTGCGCTACATCTAATAGTTCTTCGGCGCAACCATCTAGAGCAGCCGCAAAGTCAAGCTGAACGGTTTCACCGGAAGCGCCTGTCATCTTGCCTAAATACTGCGTCATCTCGCCAAGCTCTTCTTGAATCTTACAAACCGTCGTAAGCAAAGTTACTTCATCAAGATAAAGCCGCGGCAGCCGTAATGTCTTAAAGGAACCGCAAGTTGCAATCTCATAGGTTTGCCCCTGATCAAAGCAGTAGCCTTTTGCCATAAGTTTTGCCAAATGTCTGTCAATCATTTGATCAATCGTCAGATGATACTCATCTTCCATCACAAACAGCATAGTCACGCAAACCTGAGCCACATCTAACAGTTCTTCCGCCACCGAACGCAAAGTGCGCTGGGCTGCCGTCAGATCAACTGCCTTGCTTGGTATCGCACTGATCTGTCCGACCTCTTCCGATCGTCCATACGGCAAAAAGTGCAAAACAGCCCGCGCCAACTCCCCAGCTTCTTCTACTGCTTTTAAAAGAGTCGAAGAAAATGTCGGTGTCAAATGATTCAATTTTGGTAAGCTAATTGTATCCATTTTGTTTTCCTTTCATTCCTTGTTCAATCCAACGACAAATGTCCCATCCTAAATTATATCTTCGCAGGGCAGATTTTGTATATTTTATACTTAAAATTAAGTTATATCTCTATTGTAGCATAAAAATAGGTTAACTGCTTATTGACAGAAGATGTTTCATCATGCTACAATCTAATAGTGTCCTTGGAGTGATACTCAAGTGGCTGAAGAGGACGGTTTGCTAAATCGTTAGAGGTCGCAAGGCCTGCCAGGGTTCAAATCCCTGTCACTCCGCCATAATAGGAAGAACCGGTTATTTACGAAGGTAGATAGCCGGTTTTTCGCATTTCCCAGCCTTTTTCGGGTAGACGAAAGGGAGATATTACTCATAACGCGTCACCGTTAGCACTCGACTTCCGCTTTTATGAGTAATATCTCCCTTTCTGCCTTATCACAAAACAGTTGTCATAAGCTCAAAACCACGATTAATGCTTAATTCTACCTATATGAGTATACACCCCTTTTGCCTTATCACGAAATCATTGCGATAGGCTCCAAACCATACCATTAATATATAGTTTCCGCTTGTATGGCTGCCATTCCTTGCTCACCGGGGCAAATGAACGATTTCAATCCACGTCGCCAGCGAAAACCACTCGGTATGAGGCTCGTAGTCTCGAGCAAAAACAACGCGCTGAATTCCTGATGTAATAATCAGCTTCTGACATTCCGGACAAGGCCTATCCGTACAGTATAAGGTAGCCTCATGACGTTCATCAGGCGAGCATTCCAGCAAAGCATTCGGTTCCGCATGAATGCAACGGATACAATGACCGTCAAGCATGAGACAGCCTTCTTCAAGGCAATGAGGCAGTCCTGCCGGGCTGCCGTTGTAGCCAGTTCCTTTAATCCGCTTGTTTTTCACAATGACAGCGCCGACTTTTCGCCGCTGACAAGTACTGCGCTCAGCTACCTGAAAAGCAATATCTAAAAAATATTCATCCCAGTTTTTCCGCATAAAAACCCTCGCTTTACAATACGCTTTTGCAAAAAAACGGCAGTGGACAGTTCCCTAGAACCAAGTCCAACTGCCGTTTTTCTTATTTTGTACCGAAAATCCGGTCGCCTGCATCACCAAGACCAGGAACAATATAGCCATGGTCATTCAATTTAATATCAACAGCTGCTGTATAAATTTCTACATCAGGATGCTGTTCATTGACAAGATTAATGCCTTCCGGCGCTGCAACAAGACACATAAGTTTAATGTTCTTAGCACCGTGGCGTTTTAACAGATCGATCGCCGCAGCGGAAGAACCGCCAGTAGCGAGCATTGGGTCAATAATGATGAAATCACGTTCTGTTACATCAGTCGGCAGTTTGCAGTAATATTCAACTGGCTGCAAGCTCTCGGGATCGCGGTATAAACCGACATGACCGACTTTTGCTGCGGGAATCAGGCGAAGTACGCCGCTAACCATGCCGAGACCGGCACGCAAAATTGGCACAACACCGATTTTTTTACCTGCCAGCATTTTGCAATGGCATTTTTCTACAGGTGTTTCAATAACAACGTCTTCTAAAGGAAGATTGCGAGTAATTTCATAAGCCATTAGTGTAGCAATTTCTTCAAGAAGTTCACGAAACTCCTTTGTTCCTGTATTTACATCACGAATCAAAGATAGTTTATGTTGGATTAAGGGATGATTAATTACATGAATCTGCATTCTGTTATCTCCTTCGTCTCTTTACGCTTTTTCAGGATAAAGAGGGAATTTTTTGCAAAGAGCCGCTACTTTTTCTTTCGCAGCTACTTTTATGGTTTCGTCATTTGGTGCGGTGAGCACTGACGCAATTACTTCGCCAATCACTTCCATGGCGGCTTCGTCCATGCCGCGCGATGTTACTGCCGGAGTACCAATCCGAACACCGCTAGTCACAAAGGGGCTGGCAGGATCAAAAGGTATGGTGTTTTTATTCACAGTCAAACCAACTTCATCCAAAAGATGCTCCGCTTCTTTGCCTGTTAAGTTTTGCGGCCGCACATCTAGCAGCAATAAGTGATTATCCGTACCACCCGACACAAGTGTGCAACCGGATTTCGTCAGTTTCGCCGCCAAAGCTGCCGCATTTTTTACGATCTGCTGCTGATAAGCTTTAAAAGCTTCCGTGCTAGCTTCCTGCAAGGCAACAGCTTTCGCTGCAATCACATGCATAAGCGGGCCACCTTGAATTCCGGGGAAAATCGCTTTATTCACTGCTTTCGCGTACTGCTCTTCCCGGCAGAGAATCATACCGCCACGCGGTCCGCGTAACGTTTTGTGAGTCGTCGTCGTAACAATATCAGCATGCGGTACAGGACTGGGATGAAGGCCTGCTGCCACAAGTCCAGCAATATGAGCCATATCGACCATAAGCAACGCGCCTGCCTCATGAGCAATCGCTGCAAGACGGGCAAAATCAATGACGCGCGGATACGCACTGGCGCCTGCAACCAGGAGCTTCGGCTTATTTTCTAACGCCAATTTGCGCACTGCGTCATAATCAATGCACTGGGTCTGTTCATCAACGCCGTAAGCAACAACTTTAAACCATTTACCGGAAAAATTAACGGGGCTGCCATGAGTCAAATGACCGCCATGGGATAAATTCATACCGAGAATGGTATCACCAGGTGAGAGCAGGGCGAAAAAAACAGCCATATTCGCCTGAGCGCCAGAATGAGGCTGCACATTGACGTAAGGAGCGCCGAACAGAGCTTTCGCCCGATCAATAGCCAATTGTTCTACTACATCGACATGTTCACAGCCGCCGTAATAACGATGCTTGGGATAGCCCTCAGCGTATTTATTCGTCAAAACAGAACCTTGCGCTTCCATAACCGCTTCACTGACAAAGTTTTCTGATGCAATCAGTTCCAGCTTATTTTGCTGACGTTGTTTTTCTAAAGCAATAAGTTTAGCAATTTCCGGATCTACCTGTTCCAAGAACGACATGATGTGCCCCCTAACAAAGTGTTGTATTATTTGACGAGTACTTCTTCATGATAAACAGCCCGTTGACCGCCGATCAGCTTAGGTCGCGTTCTTGCCGCCACCAACAGAGCTTGTCCAATTGTTTTTTGCGTAAGACGCAGTGGTACAGCTACAGCCTTTAAATGCATGCCAATGAGCGTACAGCCAATATCAAGACCCACATGAGCCTGAATCGTTTCTACCACGACAGGATCGCTGAAATCGGTCATGGCCTGAGCCGCTAACGCACCGCCGGCATGAGGCCGCGGCAATACGGAGACTTCTGTCCAGCCGTATCTTTCCTGAGCTTCCCGTTCTACAACGAGAGCCCTGTTTAAATGCTCACAGCATTGTATGGCTAAAAAAACCTGACGACGAACGGCGGCCTGACGAAGCTCTGCTAGCAGAATTTCTGCTACAGTCTCCGAACCGGCTGAGCCGATTTTTTCCCCTTTTACTTCACTGGTACTACAGCCCACAACCAGAACCATCCCAGCTTTTACCTGAGCTTTCATCAGCAGTTCTGTAGCGGCCTCACGGGTCGCCTGACGAATTTCTTCCAACCATTCTTTCTGTGACACCTATGCTCACCTCTATTGTTCGAGTTCACTAATTTTGCCAACACGACGCTCATGACGACCGCCAGCAAAAGGAGTATCCAGCCATGTATCTAAAATCATACAAGCAAGCCCCGGTCCTGTTACCCGCTCGCCCAGAGCCAAGATATTGGCGTCATTATGCTCGCGCGACATTTTCGCTGAAAAGACATCGCAGCAAAGAGCGGCGCGAATTCCTTTTACCTTATTAGCTGCAATAGAAATACCGATTCCTGTGCCGCAAATAAGGATTCCGCGCTCATAGTCACCGGCGACGACAGCTTCAGCCACTGCTTTGGCATAGTCAGGATAGTCCACCGATTCCTCTGTATAAGCGCCAAAATCATGAAATTCGATCTGTCTTTCTTCCAGGCGCGCTTTTAGTTCTTCTTTCAGACGTAAGCCGCCGTGATCACTGCCTATTGCAATTTTCACTTTTGTACCCCCTTTGACTATTCTCCTCATGATTCTCCGTTTACTGATTTTTTCCTGCCGAAGTCTGCAACTTTTCCCAGGCAAGATCAACAAGTTCTGATAGCATGCGGGCGCAACGCTCATATTCCGCTAAATCACCGCCAAAAGGATCTGACACATCGGCAAGGCTGCCCGTATATTCAGCCAAAGTAAACACTTTGCTCTTGGCCTTAGGAAAGAGCTGCAATACTTGATTCTTATGGCCTTGCGTCATAGTCAGTATAAGGTCGGCTGAAACAAGATCATCTTCCGTCAGCAACCGCGAACGATGCATCTTGGCATCAATTCCGCGCGATTTCATCGCTTGCGTGGCTCCCGCCGAAGCGGCCTGACCAGGAAATGCCGCCAGACCGGCTGATTTTACGGTAAAGGCATGCGTCATTTCCGCTTCTTTAATGCGCTCTTGCAGCAAGAGCTGCGCCATAGGACTGCGGCAAGTATTTCCTGTACATAAAATGAGAATTTGCAACAAAGGACTCTCCTCCTTCTATTTTAGCCAAAAAACTCGTAACAATGTCTGCATGCCGAAAGCGGCTAAAAGCACTCCGCCTAGAACAGGGGCATAGCGACCTACGAAAGCTCCCAGCTTATCGCCTAAAGTAAACCCGCAAAAACTAATAACAAAAATCGTCAAGCCGAGAATTAAGCTGAAAAAGAGCAGATTGACTTCAAGTATGCCTAAGCCAATTCCCGCAACAAAAGCATCAAGACTGACACTGACAGCCAGGCTCACCAAAGCGCCGCCGCGCAAGCGGCAAGATCGCATTTCCTTGCCTTGTTTTTGCTCCCATAGCATGTTGCAGCCAAGCAAAATTAAAATCGTTGCTCCAAAAGCGCTCGCCTGAGCCGTAAGAACATCGCCAAGTAAGTGACCAAAAAAATAACCAGCCCAAATCATAAAAATATGAAAACAGGCAAAAACCACAGAAGAAAAGAAAATACGTTCTTTCTCAAGCCCTTGCATCCCAATCGGCACAGCCACAGAAAACAGGTCAGCCCCTAAGGCAATGCTGAGTAGTAAAACCTCCCAAAGCGACATAGGCCTCTCCTCCTTTTAGTAACTATATGAAGGAAAAAAGCCGCGCAAACCTCTAGGATTATACTTTTACAATTTGCTGACCGGCCGCTTTACGCAACCGATTCATCACCGCTCGACCAATTCCCGATTCAGGAATTCCCTGCGCTAAAATGAGATCAACCGATTCATGGTCAAAAGACCGTAGTGCGCCAAAAATCTGTCCAGCCACAGCATCAAGGTCTAAGAGGGAACCAAAGGTTTCGACAGATTCTACCATTTGAAATAAAGACCGCCACTCTTCACAAATGAGCAGCCCCAGCCGCCGTCCCTGCTTTGTCTCTTGCGCCACTCGCTCTTGCATAGCCGTTTGGACGGCCTGCTCCGGCCCTTCAAACAGTATCAGCGGCGCAGTTGGCGCATAATGGCGATATTTCATACCAGGCGCCTTCGGCGCTGCCTGAGCGCCTAAAGATAAACCAGGATCGACCTCGACTTGTCCTAGCTCTTGTACAAGCATTTCATAGGTAATACCGCCTGGTCGTAAAATTACCGGAATATCACCAGTACAATCAAGCACCGTAGATTCCAAGCCAATATCACAAGGCCCGCCATCAATAATCATATCAATTCGTCCGTCTAAATCCTCCAACACGGCCTGCGCCGTCGTCGGGCTAGGCTTGCCGGAGCGATTGGCGCTCGGTGCTGCGATCGGTACGTTAGCCGCAGCAATCAACTCCCGAGCAATTACTGAGGACGGATAGCGCACAGCAACGGTATCAAGTCCGCCAGTTACCGCCAGGGGAACGCGCGAACTCTTCGGCGCGATAATCGTCAAAGGACCGGGCCAAAAGGCTTGTAAGGCTTTTTCCGCTGCTACCGGCACTGTCGCAACCAGTTCATCGAGCATAGCTAAAGAGGCAATATGTAAAATCAGCGGATTGTCGGAAGGGCGTCCCTTGGCGGCATAAATCGCCGCCACCGCTTCAGCACAGTAGCCATTCGCCCCTAAACCATACACAGTCTCAGTAGGAAAAGCCACAAGACCGCCCTGGCGTAGCAAGGCCCCTGCTGCTTCAATCACTTTATGGCTCGGATTTTCCGCCGACAATTTATAATAATGAGTTTCCATTGTTATTCCTTCTTTGATTCTTTTTTTACAAAGACCATAACGCGCTCAATCCCGCCATAGTCCTTCACAATCTCCTGTACCTGAAAGGGCGATGCTGCAGCGAGTGCCTGCAGTGGTTCAGCTTGATCAATTCCAATTTCTATCGCTAGAAACCCATCATCCGTAAGCAGTGGCGCGCAATCACATAACAAACGTCGGTAAAAATCAAGGCCGTCGTTGCCGCCTTTTAAGGCAAGACTTGGCTCTTTTAATACTTCCGGCGCTAAAGTCCTCACCTCGTCATCAGGAATGTAGGGAGGGTTGGAAACAATCGCTTGAAAGCGTCCTGATAAAGCCTGCGTAAAATCGCCGCAACATAAGTCTAAGCGGTCCTGTACCTGGTGATTCTTGGCATTTTGCTCAGCTATAATAAGCGCCGCTTCAGAAATATCAACAGCTACCGCCTTGGCTTTAGGCAACAATGTCAACAGACTTACGACAATTGCGCCGCTGCCTGTACCAAGATCAGCAAACGAAATATCCTCATATTGAGCAAGACGCTTTTGGACTGCTTCTACAAGAATCTCCGTATCAGGGCGCGGAATCAGAACGGACGGGGAAACGACAAAGTTAAGGCCCATAAATTCTTTATAGCCTGTAATATAAGCAACAGGCAAACGCTGCGCTCGTTCTTTCACCGCTTCCCGATAAGCAGTAAGTTCTTCTGGCGTAAGCGGCTGATCAAAGTGCACATATAAATAAATTCTATCTTGCTTTAAAATATGGGAAAGCAGTACTTCGGCGTCAAGGCGCGGAGATTCCACGCCTTTGGCTGCAAAGTACTGCTTCGTCCAAGCTAAAATACGGCCAATCGTCCACATTTCAGCCATAGCTACTGCCCCTGCCGCAGCCGTTCGCTTTGATCCGCCGTAACCAAAGCATGAACAATTTCATCAAGATCGCCGTTAAGAACAAAATCTAATTTATGAAGAGTCAGACCAATCCGATGATCGGTCACACGGCCCTGCGGGAAGTTATAGGTCCGAATCCGCTCGCTGCGGTCGCCTGTCCCAACTTGACTTTTTCGCTCCTGCGCCACTTCAGCATGCTGTTGCTGCTGGGCTAATTCTAACAGTTTTGCTCGTAATACACGCATGGCTTTATCACGATTTTTTAGTTGGGATTTTTCATCCTGACAAGTAACGACGACGCCTGTTGGCAAATGAGTAATTCGCACAGCCGACTCTGTCTTATTGACATGCTGTCCGCCAGCGCCGCTGGCACAATAGGTGTCAATTTTTAAATCATTTTGATTGACTTCAATATCGACTTCCTCGGCTTCTGGCAATACAGCAACAGTCACTGTTGATGTATGAATCCGCCCGCCAGATTCTGTCGTCGGAATCCGCTGTACACGGTGCACGCCGCTTTCAAATTTTAAGCGACTGTAAACACTATCGCCCTCAATCAGAAAAATAACTTCCTTGAAGCCGCCAAGTTCCGTCGGATTCGACTCAAGTATTTCCGTACGCCAACCTTTTGTTTCGGCATAACGCGTATACATGCGGAAGAGATCGCCCGCAAATAGAGCCGCTTCGTCGCCGCCGGCACCGCCACGAATTTCAACGATAACATTTTTACCGTCATTGGGATCTTTCGGCAACAGCAGAATACGCAATTCCTCGCTCAGCACTGCAAACCGATCTTTTAGCTCATTTAATTCCGACTGGGCTAAAGAACGCATTTCATCATCAAGTTTTTCTCGCAAAAGCTCTTCTGTATCAGCAAGTTCTTGATGCACTTCTTTATATTCGCGATATTTTGCCACAATTGGCATAAGCTGGGCATGAGCGCGCGTATGCTTTTGCCACTGAGCTTGGTCAGCCAGTACAACAGGATCGCTAATTAAATTTTCCAGTTCTAAAAATTTATCTTCTATGGCCTGTACTTGTTCAAGCATGGTCATCCACCTTTATTTCTTCACTTAATACTTGTTCTGACTCACTAGCCGGATTGACTGCTTCCAGCGCAGCAACGGCAACTTCAATCTGATCGTCGCTTGGTTCGCGAGTCGTTAAATTCTGCAACCATAAGCCTGGCTGTATGGCAAATGCCACGAAAGGACTTTCACTACGTCCGGCAAAGCGGATTACTTCATAGGCAAGCCCCGCTACAACTGGCATGAGAATGATCCGTGAAACAATTCGTTCAATTAAATCAGGCCACCCGAGAAAAGCAAACAACACGATGCTTACGACCATGACAATTAAGAGAAAGTTCGTACCACACCGTGGATGCAACCGACTCTGCGGCCGAATATTTTCTACCGTTAGGGGAAGTCCTTGTTCGTAAGCGTGAATCGTTTTATGCTCAGCGCCGTGATACTGAAAAACCCGTTGAATCTCTCCCATACGCGAAATTCCATAAATATAGGCAAAAAAGATCACAAGCCGCAACAATCCCTCTAGAAGGTTGAGCAAAATCGGATTATCTAGGGAAGAATGAAGGGCTTTGGCCGCATAGGTAGGCAAAATCACAAACAAACCAATACCAATTGCCAACGAAACAATCATCGTCATAGCAATTTCCTTATCAGATAAGGCTTCTTCTTCCTCACCGGCCGCTTGAGCCGAATAGGAAAGCGATTTTAAACCATATACCAGCGACTCCACTAGCGCAACAACGCCCCTAAGCATCGGCTTCTTTAAAATAGGATAGCGGTCCATAATTGAAGTCAGGGGCGATTTATCAATCACAATCGTCCCGCCTGGTTCGCGAACAGCTGTAGCGATATGCTTCGGCCCGCGCATCATAACGCCTTCAATCACAGCCTGGCCACCAATATATACTTTTGGTTTCACTCCAGTTCTCCTTTGATCCATTGTTCTTCTTGTCTATATTATCTGATAAACTAATAGATATAAATACAGCAGAGCATGTATGTGCTCTGCTGAACCTATCATTCTTAGTTACCGTAACGTTTATTGAATTTTTCAATACGACCGCCAGCCTGAATGTTTCTCTGCTGACCCGTATAGAAAGGATGGCATTTAGAGCAAACATCAACGCGCAGTTCTTTTTTCACAGAACCAGTTGTGAATGTGTTGCCACAGCCGCAAACTACTTTGGCTTCGCCAAAATTAGGATGAATGTTTTCCTTCATAATTTCTGCACCTCACTTTTACTAGCATCACCATGTTCTTTGACATAGTGCATAGAACCCCTACAGTTTACCTATGAATTATAGCACAATCGACTTTTCTGTGCAACACGAAAAGCGAAAGAAAAACCAAAGAATTATTCTTCCTTAGTATAATGGCTGAAGCTGCCAATCACGAGGGATGGCGCCGCCTGCTGCAATCTTTTTATCATGGGCTTTACGCCTATAGCGGCTGAAGTCATTTGCGGCATAATGGCCATGAGTTCATCAGGGTCTACATTCAAATTACGCAACTGAATCATATCAATCGCGAGTTCCTTGATAAAACTTTCCCAGGCAGCGACTTCCGACTCACAGTCATTGATTCCTGGGAAAAAGAGCATGTTGAGCGATACGAAAACTCCTTTGCTCTTGGCATAGCGAATTGATTCCTTTACCGCCGCCAAATCGTAACCAGCCCGATAATAAGCCTGATAGACAGCCTCGGTAGGACTATTAATGCTGACACGCATACTATTGAGTCCAGCATCCACAATCGCTTTGATTCCTGTCGTAAAGCCCGCGTTCGTATTGATATTGAGAATCCCCTGATCGGTTACGGCCCGAATCTGTTGTATCGCAGCAGCAATCGTTTCATAGGCGAGAGACGGTTCCCCTTCGCAGCCTTGGCCGAAACTGATGATCCCATCTTCCGCTGTCGCCAGATGATAGGCGCCAATTTCCGCCACCTCTTCCGGTGTCGGCGTAAAGGCAATGCGCGTCTGCGGCGATGGGCAGCACTCTGATGGTTGCAGCGAAATACAGCCAAAGCAATTGGCGTTACAAACAGGCGATGTGGGAATTCCCGCTTCCCAGCGGTGATAAAAGAGATTTTGCGCCGTACAGCAATGCCAGGAAAGCGAACAATTCCCTAAATGTTCTACTAAGCGATTTTTCGGAAACTGCTCTGTAAGCCGCCGGACCTTCCCCTTTAGTTTCGGCGTATTATAGGCATAAGGATGCCACTTGGCATTATCATCACTTTTCACAGCAGCTACATAAATTTCATCATCAATAAGCGCCGCCGCCGTATAGCCGTAGAGCGGCAAAACTGGTGCATCGTCCGCTTTAATAAAAGCAGGCAGCAGCGTCCGCGTATAGCCTACAGGCAGCATAGCCGCAACAGCAAGCCCCTGATTCGTAAGTGCCTTTGCTTCCCCCTGCTCCCAAGCAACGGCGCGCCGTCCTGGCAGAAACATTAGTTCAGCCCCTTCGGGCAACAAAATCATATTTTCTCGCGAAAGCGGCACAAGGCAATCGCCGCTGCGCCCGACTGCCGCTTTGCCTGGCTGATCAAAGATTTCGCCATGTTGATCGGCAAATAAAGTGGTAATCATCATTTCACCTCACTCATTCTTGTTATATCCATTCATGGCTACCGTAATTCCCTCTTGTAGCCATGCTTCTACCGCTTGTTCGGATCGCGCTAAGGCCGCTTCAATGGCTTCGCTTTCTTCTGGCGTAAAGGGGGTCAGCACATGATCAACGACTTTGCGTCGGCCGCCAGGATGACTGATTCCCACTTTCAACCGAGAAAAATGATTGTCCCCTAGTTCAGCAATCATTGACTCAATGCCGCGGTGGCCGCCAGAAGAGCCTTTCGCCCGAAACCGAAGTTTGCCAACAGCAAGATCCATATCATCATAGATCACCAGCATGTCAGCTAAGTCGATTTTGTAGAAGTTCGCTAGTTGGCGTACAGCTACACCGCTTAAATTCATATAGGTTTGCGGCTTTACTAGAATCACTTTTCCCCTTTGAAAGCGCTGCTCAGTAATGAGCGCCTCTTCCCAGCGCCGCCAATCAGGCGTCTCCCAGCGTTTTGCTAAGCGATCCACAGCCATAAACCCGATATTATGACGCGTCGCCTCATATTCTCTGCCGGGATTGCCCAGACCGATTACTAATTTCATTTATCTCACCTAAAATCCTCAAGTAATAAACTATTACCATTCAACCCAATGGGTATAATATAGCAAAAGCGCTAACCTGTTGCAACAGCGCCCGCTTTCTCCTTGGCAATATTTCATCTATTATAACATATTTCGGTATAGCCCACAGCCGACCCTTAAATCAGGATCGGTCTTTTCGACTCTTTACACAATCGCAATGCCCAAAGGGCTTCCTTGCCAACTAGAGAACACAGTAGGAGAAAGGAGACTTTCTATGATTTTCTTTGCTGGCCTGAGCGCTTTCTTATTTTATTTTTCTACAGGCTTTTATGAGCACTGGCTCTTAACTTGGTTAGCGCCATTGCCGTTATGCCTATATTCGCTGGAAGCTAAAGCGACCAAAACTGCCTTGGCCTCATTTGTCGCATTTATTCTAGGTGCCTTAAATCAGTTTGGCTATCTGCCTTTGCTCTTATTTTTCAGTACAACGCTCCTTAGTGCAACTGCTTTTACTTTAGCAATCTTGCTGTTTCGATCAACATTCCGCTCCTTGAATCAACCGCTAGCGCCACTGGCCTTTGCTGCAGCCTGGACTGCCTACGAATTTATCCAGTCCCAGCTTTCTTCCTTAGGCACCTTGGAAAGTTTGGCATACACGCAAGTGCTCAATCTCCCGATTATCCAACTCGCCTCGGTAACTGGCATCTGGGGAATTACTTTTCTACTGATGCTTCTCCCTGCCAGTTTGGCTGCGATTTGGCATATTCATAACAACGGCGCCGCTTGGCGAATTCCAGCACTAGTCGTGGGCGGACTTTTGACAATCGTGGTTCTGTTTGGATTCTATCGCCTTTATGGACCGACTGTAAGTCCAGTTATGACCATCGGCTTAGCCGCTGTCCCCACAACATTTGAAGAATTACGCAACCAAGACCCAACAACTGTGAACAACTCCTTGCAGCATTATATTGACAAAATGCCCCTCTTAGCCAATGCTGGCGCCCAGCTTGTACTATTTCCCGAAAAAATCGATTTTTTAGCTCCGTCAGCCCAAGAAACAGGTCTATCGCTACTTAGTCAAGCCGCTCAGAAAAACCACGTTGCACTCGTCGTCGGCCTAAGCTTACAAAAAGAAAAGCTCCGTAATGCAGCCCTCGCCTTTGGTCCAGACGGCTCTTTAGTCGATTCGTATGACAAGCAACATTTACTTTCTCCCTATGAAAATAGCTATAGCCCCGGTCTAGCTCTTACGATCTTGCCATGCATTGATACTGCCGCTGCGGGCCTTGCGATCTGCAAAGATATGGACTTTGCTTTTCCAGCTATGAAGTACAGCCAGAAGGGCGTCGGTCTTGTGCTAGTACCAGCCTTGGATTTCCACGTCGACGGCTGGCTCCATGGCCGCGTCGCCATTTTGCGCGGTGTCGAGGGAAATTTTGCCGTAGCCCGCGCCGCCCAATGGGGACTACTTACGGTCAGCGATAGCCGTGGCCGCTTGTTGGGAACCGCTTCTACCAGTAACCAAGGCGCCGCCCTAGTTGTTCAAACTCCCCTAAGTAGCGGCGATTCCCTATATAGTCGGTTGGGAGACTGGTTTGCCTGGCTTTGTTTGTTAGGAACAGCCTTTACTATGTATCGCTTATCTTATCGCTTAAAACCTTGTATGCTTGATCACTAAAAGCCTAATTCCGCCGCCCTTTCGCGTCATAAAAAAAGACCGTCCCCTAAGGGACGGCCATCTATTCTATGAAAAGCAAGTTTTGCTATGTTTAACTATCTGCTTGCTTCGAGTCGCCAAATTAATCGTCAAATAATTTGCTTACGGAAAGTTCGCCGAAAATGCGAATAATGGCTTCGGCCATAAGCGGTGCAACTGACAAAACTTTAATTTTATCTATTTTCTTACTGTCAGGCAAAGGAATTGTGTTCGTAATGATCAATTCCGTAATATTGGAATCTTGAATACGCTGTACAGCCGGATCGCTTAAAACGCCATGAGTACAGCAAGCATATACGCTTTTTGCGCCAAGCCGCTGCAGGGCTTTAGCACCTTCGGTCAAAGAACCAGCCGTATCAACAATATCATCAACAATAATTGCATTTTTCCCTTCGACGCTGCCGATCAAGTTCATTACTTCAGCCACGCCTGGTTCGGGGCGGCGTTTTTCAATAATAGCAATCGGCGCTTCCAAACGGTCAGCTAATTGCCGCGCTCTTGTTACACCGCCAAGATCTGGTGAAACAACAACTAAATCACCCAAGTTTTTAGAGGTAATGTAATCAGCCAAGATTGGACCGCCAGGCAGATGGTCCACAGGAATATCAAAAAATCCCTGAATCTGACCAGCATGCAAATCCATCGTAACAACACGAGTCACACCAGCGGTGGTTAACAGATTCGCCATAAGTTTGGCCGAAATAGGTTCCCGTCCCCGTGTTTTACGGTCTTGCCGCGCATAGCCATAGTAGGGAATGACGGCAGTAATATGGTTGGCTGAAGCCCGTTTCAAAGCATCTACCATGATCAAAAGTTCCATGTAGTGATCATTCACCGGCGTGCAGGTAGGCTGAATAATAAATACATCGGTACCACGAACGCTCTCGCCAATCATAACCTGTGTTTCCCCATTATTAAAATGCCCTACGGAAGCTTCCCCTACGGCGATTCCTAAACAAGCTGCAATTTCTTCAGCCAGCTTTTTGTTGGCATTGCCGCTGAATATGCGCAGCCGTTTACTGTCATCTAACATCACTTGTACACCCTCCAAAATTACTTTCTTTTGTTTTGCATTTTTTCGGTCCATCCCGGCAAAATCGTCTGCCGACTTCTTGCCACTCCTAATGCTCCCTTGGGAACGTCTTTCGTAATCGTCGATCCTGCCGCGATAAAAGTATCGTCCTCAATCGTAACAGGTGCCACCAAATTGCTGTTGCAGCCAATAAAAGCATGGTCGCCAATGGTTGTCCGATGCTTTTCATAGCCGTCATAATTGACTGTAATCGTACCACAGCCAATATTTACATGCTCACCCATATCGGTGTCGCCAATATAGCTTAGATGGGGCAGTTTGGAACCTTTACCTATTGTAGAATTTTTCACTTCCACAAAGTTTCCCACTTTAACGCCAAATGCAAGATGCGTATCAGGCCGTAAGTGAGCATAAGGACCTACAATAGCCTGACTTTCCACCGTGCAGTCATGGGCATAGGAAAAGTGGATCGTGACGTCGTCACGAATGCAGCAGTTCTGCAACCGACTGTTCGGCCCAATTTCACAGCCACTGCCAATCACCGTATCCCCCTCAATCCAGGTAAAGGGATAGATAATCGTATCCGGACCAATCGTCACCGTTTCGTCAATAAAGGTAGAGTTCACATCCATAATCGTAACGCCTTGATCCATAAGTTCATCAAGTTTACGCTTACGCAATACTAATTCGGCTGCCGCCAATTGGCGCCGCGAATTAATCCCGCTTGTCGCCTCATAGTCAGCAGCGGCTACTGCCCAAACCTTTTCTCCAGCCTTTGCCAAGATAGCGATTACGTCAGTGAGGTAATACTCGCCTTGCGCATTATTGCAATTCGTTGCGGCAAGCGCCTTAGCCAACGCATTTTGTTCAAAGCAGTAGATCCCTGTATTGATTTCACGAACAGCTAGTTCTTCCGGCGAAGCGTCCTTTTGCTCTACAATCTTTACTACTTGACCAGCTTCATCGCGAATCACCCGCCCATAGCCAGTCGCATCCGGCATATGAGCCGTAAGGACTGTCGCTTTGGCCCCGGCTGCCTCATGCTCTGTGAGCAAATTTTGCAGCATCTCTACTGTAAGCAATGGCGTATCGCCGCAAAGCACCATAACGGTTCCTTCCCCAGCGGGAATCTGCGGCAGCGCCTGCAATACAGCATGCCCCGTTCCAAGCTGCTCTTTTTGCTCAGCAAACATAGCCTGTCCCGCTAAAGCCTGTCTCACATGATCGCCGCCAAAACCGACTACAACAATCTGCTGGGAAACACCAGCTCCCTTTGCCGCATCGATTACATGCTGTACAAGCGACTTACCGCCGATCTTATGAAGGACTTTCGGCAAGGATGATTTCATCCTTGTTCCTTTGCCCGCAGCTAAAATAACCGCCGTACAGGGGATATTCGTCATCTAAATTCCTCCTGACAGAAAAATTCGCAAAAGTGCACAACGAGTTCTCTTCGACAAAAGTCTAACTATTCCTTCACAGAATAGTTAGACTTTACAAGATTTCTTGTAAAAAAATAGTATCTTAAATCACCGTAACTTGATACCCTTCGTGTTGCAGCAACGCAACAATTTCGGCTGTATGGCCGCTATCGCGCGTTTCCAAACTGATTTCAAGCACAGCCTGGCCAATCGGAACTTGGCGTTCAATCCGATCATGCAGCACATGCACTACATTTGCTTTGGCTTGCGCAATCAGCGCCAATACGTGCTGCAACGCCCCTGGTCGATCAGGTACAAGTGTGGCAAGTTTCACGCGCCGTCCTGATTGGACCAGACCGCGTTCAATCATTCGGGCAATAAAGTTCACATCAATGTTACCGCCAGAAATGAGGCAAACGGAATTCCCTTTAAATCTTCCCTTGCTCTTTAGCGCCGCCGCCAAAGACACTGCGCCAGCGCCTTCGACCATAAGCTTCGACCGTTCCAACATTAACAAAATGGCAGCGGCAATTTCTTCTTCCTCCACAAGCACAATTTCATCAATGGTTTCATCAATAATGGGAAAGGTTAAATCTCCGGGAACTTTAACGGCAATCCCGTCGGCAATCGTCGTCGCATCACATATAGGCGTAAGCACATGACGCGCTTTGGAAAGATACATACTCGCCGCACCGCTGGCTTCCACACCAATCACTTTTACGTGAGGCGCCTTGGCTTTGATATAGGCGCCGATTCCCGCCGCCAGACCGCCGCCGCCAATGGGCACAAAGATCTGATCTACGTTGGGAAGTTGTTGCAAAATTTCTAAACCAATCGTTCCTTGACCGGCAATGACCTGTGGATCATTAAAAGCATGGATAAAGGTCAAACCTTCTGTTTCCTTAAGCTCTGCCGCCTTTTGATACGCCTCGTCATAACACGAGCCATAAAGTACTACTTTTGCGCCATAACCGCGCGATGCCATAACCTTGGCCAGCGGCGCTGCTTCCGGCATAACAATCGTAGCAGGAATATTTTGCA
Source organism: Pelorhabdus sp. sgz311002 (assembly GCF_056134285.1). NCBI lineage: Bacteria > Bacillati > Bacillota > Negativicutes > Selenomonadales > Sporomusaceae > Pelorhabdus > Pelorhabdus sp. sgz311002. Next base: position 306,421 of record NZ_JBWBCL010000002.1, read on the forward strand.
GCCCTGCCGCATAAGCGACTCCCTGCGCATGGTTTCCCGCTGAAGCGGCAATAACGCCATGACTTTTTTCCGCGTCTGATAAAGAAGCAATTTTATGATAGGCACCGCGAATTTTAAAAGAGCCTGTCTTTTGGAGATTTTCGAGTTTCAAATAAATCGGCTGACCTGCCATTTCACTAAAAGTTCGACTGCGGTCAAGCGTCGTAAAGTGAATGGCATCCTTTAAGGTTTCATAAGCAAGCTCGATATCCTGCGCCGTTACCGTTTTCATAAAAAATCCTCCCTTTGCCTATTTTACAATACGGGCCGAATCTGCACAGTTTTATTATGCTCATTGACGCTTTCCAAGATAAGCAACGCCGTATAATTTTCAATCATCTTCACTTCTGGTTCCTGTGTCGCCACAAGAACGCCAACGCCCACAGCCTCAGCGCCAACCTCTTTGGCTAAATCAACCATGCCAGCAGCCGTACCGCCAGCTTTCATAAAGTCATCAATAATCAAGACTCTAGCGCCATCGCGAATCGCCCGTTTCGGTAAAGACATGGTCTGAATCCGCCGGGATGAGCCTGTCACATAATTAATGCTTACAGCCGATCCTTCGGTTACGCGGCTGCCGCGGCGTACAATGACCAAGGGAACGCGAAACGCTCTGGCCGTCATAAGCGCTAGAGGAATTCCTTTGGTTTCTACTGTCATAATATAGTCGGGATTGGCATCACGAAACCGCGTCAAAAAGAACTCACCGACAAGTTCCATAAGCCCAGGATCAAAGAGCAGGTCTGACATATATAAAAAACCGCCGGGAATCATCCGTTCTGCTGTACTCAAGCGCTCAGCAATCGCCGTTAACTCCCTAGCGATAACAGCTTCAGAATGATACGGCAGATAACGAACGCCGCCAGCTGCACCAGATACGGTTTCTAACGTTCCCATTTCAAAATGCTGTAACGCTTGTTTAATTGTCAGCATATCTTCACTCAGGGTTGATTTTGCCGCTGTAAAGAGCCGATTAAAATAATTTAACGGAAAGAGTTGATGGGGATGGTCGACAAGAACTTTCGTCATTGCCACCAAACGGTCCATTCTCCGTACTTTATCCATGAAAAGTCCTCCAGTTTACCTAAAATTCCGAACATTAACTGCTAAATTTCTATTTTTATTCACTTTCTCTCTTTTCGCGGTAAATCCTGCTTATTTTTTCGGCAAAAAAATAACTATCAAGAGGATTCCCCTGATAGCTTCTCTTTTATGTTTTATAAATTGCTTTTGTCTTGCTAACTCTATAATTAAAATCGCCTTCGCTAACAATCAGAAGTTTAATTTGTTAACCGCCGTAAAAAAGCAGTAGCCGTCTCCAAATCCGCCGCCTTATCAATATCCATAGCCACCAAAGGAAACGGACCATTGATCACCGCGCCCTGAAAACCCAACAATGCCGATGCCCGTTCTTCAATGTGCGACAAGGAAAGCTGCCCCGCTAAAAAACGTAACAGAAAAGAAAAACCTAAAAAGCGGCAAAGCGCTACAGGCTGTTTACGATGCTGAAGTAAATAGTCGGCTTGTTTAATGCATTGCGGTAAAACGGCTGGATTGGCCAAAAAAAGATTGCCGCCCGTAAACAACCCATCCTTAAGCTTCACATAGGTTCTTTTAGTCGTGCGAAAGGTTTGATCCATAATCGCTTTCGTGACAATAGGATAATACAAGTCGGCTGTACCAGGCAAAGTAGCTGCAAAAAAATCACGGACAGTCTGACCCGTCAAAAGCGGAATATCGGCGGAAGCAATGAATACTTTTTGAGCCGCTTGCACCTCGGCCAACCCTCGCTGCAGACTTTCTAATAACGTAGCACCGCCTGACACAATCGAAACAGCGGCAGGGAAAGCGCAGGAAGCAAGCGTAGCGATGTCGATGTCGCCCACTACGATAATTCGCTTGACAAGATCGCTCGCTAGCAGTGCCTCTATGACCCAAAGCACCATAGGTCTTCCGGCAATAGGCAGCAACGCGCGCTCTTTCGTTTGAGTAATTTCATATAAGTCATGACCACTTTGTCCGCCAGCCAAAACAATAGCGTCTAGTTTCAAAGCCCTGCGCCTCCTGCGACGTCAGGTTAAACCTGACGCCGATGGTTCATATCTAGGAGTAACGTTTGTTCGGCATTTTCCATATGTTCACGCGCTAATTTCTGAGCTAGTTCCGGATCGCGGGAAGCAATGGCCTCGACAAGGCGGCTATGCTCTTCCAACGTATTTTTAATTCGGCCCGGAAAAGCCATAGAAATAGAGCGAAACCGTGTAAACTGTTCGCGAAGATTATTAATGATCCCAACAAGTCTATCATTGCGACAAGCCCGATACTGAATATCATGAAACTGGCTATCAAGCTCAACAATTGGTTCCATATCGTTTTTCTCGATACATTCGCCGATTTGCACTAAAATTCGCTCAAGCTCTTCTAACTCTTCATCAGTAATTCGCTCTGCTGCCAAACCGGCTGCCAAAACATCCAGGGCTGTACGAATTTCAAATACCTCATTGACATCTTTAATTGATAAATCAGCTACATAAGTGCCGCGCCGAGGAATCATAACAACAAAGCCTTCCAGCTCCAGTTTACGAATCGCCTCTCTTACAGGCGTACGGCTTACGCCAAGTTCCTCAGCAAGCTGAATTTCCATAAGCCGTTCTCCCGGCTGCAGTACCCCGCTCGTAATCGCCTCACGAAGTGTTTCACTGACCACTTCCCGTAAGGGCTTGTAACTATCTAATTTGATCGGCAATAGACGCCTCTCCATCTTACACGTTCCTCCCCACAACATTTTTCACCACAGTAATAAATAAATCTTCTTTGTCTTGCAACTGTTCAGCGGCAGCCAAAGCCTTGTCTCTAGTGGTAAACAGGGCAAACACCGTCGGGCCACTGCCTGACATCAACGTCACAAGCGGCGCCGCTTGAGCAAGCTGCGCTTTAATAGCGGCAACTTCAGGATAATGCGCCAGAGTAACTGATTCCAATACATTGGCACTGCTTTGCACTAAAGCCTGCATATCGCCACTAGCCAAAGCTTTGGTCATGACCGCTACATCAGGGCGGCATGAAACTTTTTCAGCCGAGTAATTTTGATAGACCCAGCTTGTCGCCACAGCAAGCGACGGTTTCACCAACAGAAACCAGAGGGGTGGCAAATCGGGCAAACGCTGCAGCTGTTCGCCGCGTCCTGTAGCCAGCTGCGTCCCGCCAGTTAGGCAAAAGGGCACATCAGAACCGACTTTTGCACCAATTGCTTCGAGCTCTGCCTGCGACAAGCCAGTTTGAAATAATTCGTTCATCCCGATTAATACGGCGGCCGCATCAGAACTGCCGCCAGCCAATCCCGCAGCCATAGGGATTTTTTTATGCAGTGTAATGTATACGCCAGCCGATAGCGAACAAGTCTCCTGAAAAAGAGCGGCCGCCCGATAGGCTAAGTTGGACGGTCCGCCTGGCAAATCGCTACGATCTGTACACACCGTAATTCCCGATGGCGCCGTTTCCAGCGTCACCTCGTCATACAAATCAACAGACTGCATAATCATATTGACGGCATGATAGCCGTCGGAACGTTTATGGAGCACATCAAGAGCTAAGTTAATTTTGGCATAGGCCTTTACTTCTACCACGGCATCTCCTTATTCATTCACTTGGCGCAAAGCCGATTTCGGCTTTTACGCATCCTTGTCCTTCTATTTTACAAAGTCCTATTCGACAAAGTCAAGTAAATGCCTGCTCAACAGGCTCGCTTTCGCCGGAAAAAGAGTGAGGATCCGCTGCGGCTTCTGCTTCATAAGCTGTTACGATTTCATCAACCAAGCGATACTTCTCATAAAAGATAACAATTAAATCTCCTGCCTTAGCCTGCGTTAAAGCCGCTCGAACCGCTTCTGTTTCTGAATAAATCACTTCAATCTGCTTGGCCGTAAGCCCGCCTTCCATCATTCCCTGCCGCAAAAGTGCAGCTACTTCACCGGGACGGCGACCGCGCAAATCCTCATCTTCCTTAATAATTACCTTGTCAAAACCGCAGCCAGCTTTACGTCCGATATTTAAAATGCAGCTATCCTGCCGATCGCCTGGCGCCGCAATGACGCCGACAAGTCGTTTCGCGCCAAGCTGCTTCACTGTCTGAATTAAAGCACTGTAGCCTGCTGGATTATGACCATAGTCAATACAAATTCGCACAGCGCCTACTTGCCGAATCGTCAAACGCCCTGGATTTTTTTCAAAGGAAACGAGTCCTTCCTGGATTTTTGGCAGTGGCACCCCTAAAGCAAAGGCGGCAGCAGCGGCAATTAGCGCATTCTGTACATTGTGCAAAGCGGCTCCACCTAACGTAATCGGAATTGTATGAATCGGTGCAACTGGGCGCGCTTCATTGCCTTTTGCCTGATAAATCATATCATTTTTAACAAAAAAGGCTTCACCGCCGACACCCAAATGGCGCCGTACAATCACATTTTCAGCGGAAAGACTGAAATAAAGGCATTTCGCTTTTACCCGCTTAGCCATAGCAACTACTTGCGGATCATCGGCATTAATCAAAGCGGTACCGTCAGGTTTCACTCGCTCCAGCACCAGCGATTTAATATAAGCCATATCATCAAGACTTTCGATGCCGTATTGCCCCAAGTGGTCTTCCGTTATATTTGTCACAACACCGACATCGCAAAAATCAAAGGCAAGGCCCGACCGTAAAATTCCGCCACGGGCTGTCTCAAGAACCGCAATCTGCGTAAGCGGATCCCGTAGTACAACCGAAGCGCTAGCCGGACCGCTGCGATCGCCTTCTTGAATACAGGTATTGCCAATAAAGATTCCATCTGTACTCGTCATTCCCACAGTAAAACCTTGGCGACTTAATATATGGCTTACGAGACGTGTAACTGTAGTTTTGCCATTCGTACCCGTGATCGCCGCAATGGGAATCCGCCCTTGGCTACCGTCGGCAAAAAGCATATCTACTATGGCCCCAGCCACATCGCGCGGTTTCCCTGCCGACGGATATAAGTGCATACGAAGTCCCGGGGCCGCATTAATTTCAATAATCGCTCCCTGACCTTCCAGTGGCTGACAGATTGTTTTGGCTACCACGTCGACACCCGCTACATCAAGTCCAATTAAGCGGACGGCCCGTTCTACGGTAGCGCGAAAGGCCGGATGCAGCGCATCCGTCACATCCACTGCCGTACCACCTGAACTAATATTGGCATTCTCTCTGATAAATACAAGGCGTCCCGCTGCCGGAATACTGTCAGGACTTAGCTGTTGCTTAGCCAAAGTGCTTAAAGCAACGGCATCAAGTCGAAGTTTGGTCAGCGGTTTTTCATGTTCTTCGCCCCGCAGCTCATTTTCGTTCTCCTTGGCGACAAGTTCACGTACCGTGTGCAGTCCATCGCCAAGAACCCGCGCGGCCAAACGTTCCGCTGCCGCCACGACCTTCCCGCCCACCACACAGAAGCGATACTGATAGCCTGGCACATATTCCTCAACCAGCACCGTATCACTATAGACTGCGGCCGCCTCATAGGCGCGTCTTAGCTGCGCTTCACTTCGTATGTCTAAGCTCACGCCGCGCCCTTGATTTCCATTGACAGGTTTTACCGCTACAGAGCTGGTAAACAGCGCCGCTTTCGTCGTCGCTTCTTCCCAGGAAGATACGGCAAAGCCGCGCGGCACAGGAATAAGATTCTGGGCTAACAGATGATTTGTCAGTTCTTTATGACAAGCCACATCGACTGCAACAGCACTGCTTTGATCCGTTAAAGCCGCCCATATTTTCTGTTGCTTACAACCATAACCTAACAAATACAAACTGTCGCCGTCTAGCTGTGTAACTGGAATATGGCGCTTCTTCGCTGCGTCAATAATTGCTTTTGTACTTGGCCCTAAAGCATATTTTGCTGCTGTTTGCTTAAGCTCTTGTACAAAGCTTTCACCAAAAAATTTCTTTTCCGCCAACACTAACCGCAGCAGCGCCTCCGCTAATTGAGCCGCTTGCAGCCCCACCATTTTTTCCTCATAACTATAAACTACATCGTAGTGTCCTGCGCCTTCGGTTCGACGCGTTTTGCCAAAAGCAACGGAAAAGCCAGCTAAATTCTGCAGTTCAATCGCGACATGTTCAAATACGTGAGCTAGATAGGTTCCCTCCCGCAATCGTTCCACAAAACCGCCGGGATAGCCCCGCGAGCAGCTATGCTTCGCCAGGGAAGGCAGACATTGCAATAGGCGCTCTGTAAAGCCGCCTATTTCCCGAGTCGATACAGATTCGTACTTCCCAATATCTACAATCGCCTTGATCACTGGTGAATAGCTGTAAATATTGGGGCCGTCAATCGACCGCAATGCTAGGATATGCATGAATATATGCCACCTCTTTTAGGAATTAACAAGATAAGGAACACGATTTTTCAGATCAAAACCAAAGCCAGAAGGCAAAATATGAACACGCAGGTTGGTAATTGCTAAGGGATCAAGGGGATTTGATTCGGAAATATTAGTGTGAAGAATCTGCTTGCCATCAACAATCGTTACTGTCTTTGAGCCAATCACCCGACATTTCGCATTATCAGCTACCACCAGCGCCGTATCCTCATCAATACCGACTCCCAAAACAAAGGGATTTTGCGCCACAGCTGACAACAGACGATTCATCCGGCCGCGTTGAGCAAAATGCTGATCAATAACGACTTCTGCCAAAAGTCCCATGCCGTGTGCCATCGTCATAGCCTCTTTCTGCGCCGACTCATTGGCTTCGCCCTCTACAATCATCGTATCGCTCATAACCGAAGCGCCCGCACTTGTTCCAGCAATCACGACACCGCGTCGATAGGCCCGGCGAATGGCGCTTTCGACTTCTGACCCGCCAAGGATACTGGTAAGCCGCAGCTGATCCCCGCCGGTAAAAAAAATGCCAGTAGCCTCTAAAATCATTTCCGCCAAAGGACTGCCATTGGCTGTCTCACGATTATTAATGTATAAAATGGACGATTCCTTAGCCCCTAACGACAAAAACAAAGTACGATACTCTTCGCCCAACTCCCGAGGATATTCACTGGCGGTAGTAACAATCACAATACGTGACTCCCGGCCTTTGGCCATACGCAAAAATTCCTTTAAGATCACACAGGAGTCTTCTTTGTCTTCATTGCCGCCAATAATCATCAGGTTACCTGCTACTTTTTCCCCCATGACGGACCTCCATTTGCCTAGTATAGCCATATTTTTGCCAAAGAGCGGCTCTATTTATGCAAAAAGAACAAAACACAAAAAAACCATTGTTGTCATATAAGTAAAAAAAACAAACTGTTCGCATAAGAAGGAGGAAGTCGCATGCTAATTCGCATCTCGTTTACTCCCCCACAATCCCGGTGGAAGGAGAACCCAACTACAGAAATCCCCTTGGACACCCGAGCCTATAGTCAAGCGAAAGCAAATCATATTCTCATCGAAAAATCGCGCCGCCAGCTTTCCCTGTTGCAGGGAAATCGGGTCTTCCGCCAATATCCTATCGCCATTGGCAAACCAGGTACGCCAACGCCAGTAGGAAATTTCGCCATTGCTGTAAAAGTTGTAAATCCCGGCGGAATCCTCGGCACGCGCTGGCTCGGCCTGAACTATGACACGTATGGCATCCATGGCACTAATAAACCCTGGTTGATCGGCCAACAAGTGTCTAATGGCTGCATTCGCATGCATAATTCCCATGTAGAGGAACTATTTGGCCTGACCTTTGTCGGTACGCCTGTGGCGATCCGGGATTAGTCGGCATAAAGCAGCCACAATATCCTTTGCTAAGGCGCGTCGCTTAATGAGAAATAAAGCGAGCGCCTGTCGTTCAAGCGAACTAATCGCCCATGTAGCGGGAATTTTTTGGATCATCTCGCAAAAATCACGATCTGTCAGTGAACAAAACCGTTCTTCATACGGTAAAAAATCAGTGGAATACAAGATTTCCCGCAATAAAAAGCCATACAAGCCAAACGAATTGAGCACAATTTTTTCGGCTTGACGCAATAGTGACTCTACTTGCCAGCGCCCGCGATAGAATAAATGAGAATGATCAATTGCATAGATTCTTGCACCCGTCTTTTCCCGGCAAAGCAGCAAATTACGCCGATTGCGCGTTCGGTCAAAATTGTGAAACAAATGATCGAAAAATAAAATTCCGGCCATTTCGCGGCGATTCACGGCGCCAGAAGCACTTCTCGCCGTTACGTAATAGGCTTTAGGTAAAAACTGAGATGCAAAGTGTTCTGTTAGCGCTACTGGCTGCCGTAGTTGCCGACTTAAACCCGCTGCTATAGCAGGGTCAAAAGCAATCAAATCACCAGGAGGAAAACAGAGCTGAAGTTTTTGGCCAAGTTCTTTCGCTAAAAACTCATTCACAAGTACTTTGCAGCCCAGAGGATTGGATTGCAATTTAACCACATAAGAATTGCCATCATCAGCCAAAACCAATAAAGGACGCGTCACGCCTCGATTCATTGGCCGCAAAAGCTTGATCCCCTGTAACATCACCATCACCTGCTTTTTTTATGCATTGATAAGTAAAAACAGCACCTACCGGTGCTGTTTTATTATCCCTTTGGCGCCGTGGGCATTGCATTCAGCAGCCAACTGGCAATCCAGCCTGTTGTCGTGCCATCAGGCAGAACGACACGATTCCAGCCGAAAGCACTGTCTTTTAATGTAACCACGTCGCCAGTATTTACCTTTGTAACAACAGGGAAAGTGGTCCCTGGTCCTGTACGCACATTCACATTCGTTCCTTTTACTGTAGCTGTACCTGCTACGGTCCCCTGCGTCGTACCGGCCACAGGCTCCATACCAGAGATCATCATATTTTCCGGTATATAGCCGCCATAGTCGCCGCCACCAGTCTGTGAGGCTGAAACAGTGTTGCCGAACTGCCCCAACGCCGAGGCTGAATCATTTAGAGAACCTGATGCCGTAGTCGTTTCTAGTGTCCCAATTTCATCAATGGGCGATAAAGCATATACATCAAGCGCTGTTGTTGTCGTGACTCTGGTCCAGAATTTAAGTACAATGGTAATATGGACTTTCCGGGGATCACACCAACAGTCAAAATCATAATCAATAAATTCTACTACTACATCGGCTGTAGCATTCATGCCTGGCGCTGCACCCGGTAGGGCAATATCTCGGGTAAACCGGATGTGTTTCTTCTCATAAGCAAAGACAGGCTCATCAGGCAAGTCAGCTACATACATAACTTTGACTTCTAGATTACCGCGAATAATTACCTTATCAAAAATCAAATCGATATCAGTGATGCAGACATCTTTCACGTAAACATCAATGACTTGTTTGATATTAGGTCTATCACTTGGTAAAACAATATCAAATTCGACGACCCGCTGGTTCGTACCAGCGCCAAGTACCTGCTCGACATCAATGGTTTCCGGTCCTGGCTGCGGGCAGCCGCAAAGAACATCGGCGGAATCGACTGTTCCGGTACCGCTCACCGACGTCACCGTTGTCGTTGTTGCGCCCGTCGATCCTGACGCCTGTCGGTTAAGCTCCTCTTTCATCACTATCCCCCCTTTACGCTCACTTTTCCCGCTCAGCCTTTGGGATTTGTCGGAACAACACCATAATTGAGCTGCACTTCCCTGTCAGCCATTACTTTTGCCACGATTTTAAGTACAACGGATACGTCAAATTCGCGCAAATGGCAATGATGGTGATGATGGTGTCCGTCACAATCGTCGTCGCAGTCATGGTGATGATGATTGTGGTGGTGATCGTCGCAGTCGTGATCGCAGTTGTCCGTATCGTCATCATCAGGATCATCGCAATCGTCATCGTATTTTTTGAAGTTATAAGCGCGGTTATAGTAATCATCATCCACATCATAATCGACAAATTCAATGATTACACTGGCATCGGCATCCATGCCGCGGCGCGCTCCCGGTAAATCAATATCCTGCGTCCATTTAAAATGCTTAATTTCAATGGCATGCACCGGCAGGTTCGGCAGATCGGCCACATAAATCGTCTTAATTTCAAATTCGCCGCGTACGATGACCTTATCAGTAATAACATCAACGCTATTGACCTCGACATCTTTTACGAGAACATCAATGATCTGTTCAATGGCTGGTTTTGCCGCTGGAACGGTCACATGAATATCAAGAACCTTTTGTTTTTCCTGTTCTCCAATTACCTGCCTGACAACAATCGTTTGCGGACCGGTCTGTACGCCAAGCGTACAAGGGTCGCCATAAGCACGAAGGTCTTTTTCGTCCACGCAGATCCCTCCTTTGAATACTCTTACCTTACCTATATGAGCAATCGCCTCATGATGTGAATCCTTGCCGCAAGGCTTAGCAGGGATTTCGGCGGTTTCTTCAGGCTTTGTTCATTTATATGCAGGAAAATCGCCCTCGGTGCCTTAATAATTCTAATAGCCGCCAAAATTTTCGTTTTGATACTACTTTTAAGGAGAGGATCATTCATGTCACGCCATTCCACAGGATTCTTGCTTCGTATCGGCCGCATTCTCTTGCGCAAAATGGCCAAAAAACTTTCCCCCTCTATGTATGAATACATATCTCTCAATCTGCCGCATATTATCAGACAATATATCTGGGTCGCTGTCGGCAGCATGATCGGCGGTATCAGCATTAACACTTTCTTCGTACCTCATCACCTTTTGAGCGGCGGAATCAGCGGTATTGCCATGATCATCTATTTTCTCTTGCAAACACCGATTGGCCTGATGACCACGCTGTTAAACATACCAATCTTTTACTTAGCCTACCGTATGCTCGACAAAGAGTATGTCATCGGCGCCCTCTACGGTCTGCTGATTTTTTCCGCAGCACTTGATACTACAAAGTTCTTGGCTGATTATAATTTTATTGATGATATTTTATTAGCCTCCGTATACGGCGGCATCTTAAGCGGCATTAGCGCCGGCCTCATCTTTCGCGTCAATGGCAGCAGCGGCGGCCTCGATATTATCGCCGCCATCATGAAACGCTACTACGGCTACAGCATGGGGTCCGTCAGTTTCGCCATTAACTGTGTAATCATGGTCATTGCGGGGATTCTCTTTGGCCCTAAATCAGCTATGTATACCTTATTCGCGATGTATACAACGTCGGTATTAACTGACAAGGTTGTTGAAGGCTTTAACCGCCGTAAAACCATTATGATTATCTCTGATAAACACGAAGAAATCGCTACAGCCGTCCTAAGCCTGCTTGGCCGCGGCGTAACGATCTTAAAAGGGGAAGGCGCTTTTACGCGCCAAGAAAAAAAGGTTCTGTATATTGTTGTATCTTTTACTCAAATTGCTAAAATTAAGCTACTTGTTGAAGATATTGATCCATCATCCTTTATGATCGTCCAAGATGCTGCCGAAGTTTCGGGGAAAGGCTTTACTCACTAGCAAGCGGCACCAACGCGACGCCTGCCTCATATTATGTAAAAGACTCCCCACTGAGTAACAAGGAGGCCTTTGCATGAATGAGGAAAAAATGTATTACCAGTCCAAAATGGAAGAATGGGACGACATGAAAGACTGCTGTCACATGAAAAAGGAGCCTAAATTCATTTCCTGCGCTCCGAAGAAAAAATGTGTAAAAACCTTTGACTGTACCTTTAAACTCTACCGTATGTGCTATTACCGCCTGTATAAAGTCTGCCATGCCTGCGGCCATGAATATGATTTTTATCAGCACCGCGGGACGTGTCCGCGCTGCCAGAAAAAATTCTTTCATATGCACACAGCGGATCTATCCTATAACGAATATGATATGGACTAAGTAAAATAAAAAGGCCGTCTCGCAAAAACAAATCGTTTTTGCTGAGACAGCCTTTTTGATTATTACTTACCAATAAATTCCTGTACTACATAAACATCGCCTTTACCATCATAGGCTACGCCAATACCAATATTCGTATAGTTTGGATTTAAAATATTTGCTCGATGTCCGGAACTGTTCATAAACGCCGTTTCTGCTGCAGCAATCGTTTGATTGATCGCTAAATTTTCCCCAGCGGCCTTATAGGTAATCCCGGCTGCTTTCATTCGGTCAAAGGGCGACTGTCCTTCGGGATTCACGTGAGCAAAGAAATTTCTAGCAATCATGTCTTTGGCATAATTTTCACCCAAAACAGTTAAACGAGAGTCAACAGCTAGCGGCGCCAATCCGTTCGCTTTGCGGTCAGCGTTCATTAGTGATACTGCCTGTGCTTCCGCCGCCTGTACCGAACCAGTTGAGGCTGTGCTCGTCTTGGTGTTGCTGCTTGGTTTTGTCGTTGTTGTTGTACTTGTCGTTGCCGCCGTATCTTCCGCGGCACTCGTCGCTTGAGTGGAACCTTTGCCAGCGCTTGGCTGATGATCACTATGCCCGGCAGTCAGAGCCAAAAGACCGAGTAGCGCTAGAGCGCCCGCCCCACCAAACTTATTGCCTGATGGCTTGTCAGTCGCTTCTTTGCCGACTGCCGCTGCTGTATCAGCGGCAAAAGCAATACCGCCCCAGCCGAGCGGCAGTGAAGTAACTGTCAATGAAACTGCGAGAACCAACGCGCCTGCCTTTTTCGTTACCGATTCTGTCAGAAATTTTTTCATATCATCTACCCTTCTAGCGAGATAAAGATCTCACAAAGCTAGTAATTCGCGCTAGAAGGGAAAAACCCTGTTAACATAACGTTGGTAATATTAGTAAGGCGTCTTCGGCAGCCCCAAGCGAAATTTTCCCCTTGTTTCAATACCGCCGACGCCCTCAACGCCAGTCACAGAGGAAGTAATCGTATCACTTAAATTAATGGCCTGATTAATGGAAGTAAAAGCGACTTTTTCAGCAATAAACACGGGGTCATAGGCGTGAATAAAAATGCGCGTCGGGGAACTGGCAAAATTAGCGCCAGCAGCAATAATCGCTTCAAAGTAAGACTGACAGGCCCCGGCAAATATCACCAGTTCATCACGAGACGGACATAGACTGCGCACATTGAGAACCGACTGCACAAAGTGCTTGGAGTTACGATAATTCTCTATATTGCGGCAATCCTTTTTCCCATTGCCGCTTAAAGCGTCATGACCCGTAATGACCAAAATATCAGGCCGATATTTCTTCACTACGGCGACAATCTGTTCGGGTTGATTGGCCTCACTAATCCATTCGCCATCAGCTTCTAGGTTTAATTGACGATATGTTTTCAAGCACATTTTTAAATATTCCTCGTCACCATCAATATGCAAAACCCTACCGGGAATATCAAAATAACTATATTTTTTCCGATCACCGCGCCAGAGATTTGGCATCCGATCAGCGGATCTTCGCTCCATGACGCGACTTAGACAATCACTGCGCTTTTCTTCCAGTCTTTTAATTTCCACCCGTAAATGCTCGGCGTCGACTCTCTCTACATCATCAAGCGGCGCATCGGCTAATAACCGCATATGAAGTCCTTTTAGCACACAGCTAGGTTCATATTGGTCCTGCTCACAGATATCCATAACCTTAAATACAATATCGCCGCCATGGGATTTACGAATCACTAAATCGCCCACTGCAATCGCCACAGGCATCCTCCTCCCCTGCATTATAGTATGCGACAGGATTTTGCTTAGCTACAAATCTCCCGGCCGACACTGTGACCAACAGTACGATCTTTCAATATACTGTAATAATCCTGCCAGGGTAAAAGCCTTTGAGGTGATGTCCTTGATCACAGTTGTCATTCCTGCTAAAAACGAAGCAGGCCGCATTGCTACGGTCATCCAGAATGTATCACTGCTTCCTGTCGATCATATCATTGTAGTCATCAACGGCGCCACAGATAAAACGCTCCGAGACGTACTGGAACTCCCGGCAAAAAAAGTCCAGCTCCTCTATTTCCATGAAGAACTGGGCATTGACGTTCCTCGCGCAGTCGGCGCCAAGCTGGCCTGTTCGCTAGGCAGCGATACGGTCCTCTTTGTCGATGGCGATATGGTAGGAACCTTTAATGAAAACCTATTAGAACTTATCGAAGGAATTACTATAAAACACTTAGATATGGCCCTGACCAACTGCTATCCATCGCCGCCCCGCCATATTGAACGCTACAATCCAACCTTCCAGTGGCGCTATAATTTAGCCAAAGAACTCGGCTTCGAAAAAAAGCTGGGGCTGGCAACACCAGCCCACGGTCCTCATGCTCTATCTCGCCGTTTCTTAGAAACAGTCCCCTTGGCGGAACTGGCTATTCCGCCTGTCAGTCTGGCCTTAGGACGTCTGGCAAAACTGAAAATTGATATTGCCGCAACAATTCCCCACTATCGCCTTGGCTCTTGTGTCAAAAATTGCATTCATAGTCAGTTGATTATTGACACCATTGTCGGCGACTGCCTGGAAGCTATTGCCGCCTTCCACGGCAAAGAAAGAAACCGTTTATGGCAAAATAAAACCTACCTGGGTTATCACCCAGGCAGGCGCTTTGATGTATTAAAGAAATTTTTAGACTAAGCTGCCCTCGAAGCTAACCCAAGTTTTGCATAGCCGTATAGGCGTTCGCGAGATCGCCAAATTCCTGAAGTGATAAAGTTTCGCCGCGCCGACTGCCGTCAATAGCAGCGCGATGCAGCATTTCTTTCACTTCGTCAGCGGAAAAACTGCCACTCTTTAAACTATTTCCTAGTGTTTTCCGGCGTTGGGCAAAAGCGGCCTTTACAACACGGAAGAACAGTTTTTCGTCGGCAACAGCGACTGGCGGCGCCGTTCGAACGCGACAGCGAATCACCGAAGAAGTAACAGCAGGCGCCGGAATAAAGGATTTCGGCGAAACATCAAAAACAATCTCTGGCTCTGTATAGTACTGAACAGCCACAGACAAAGCGCCATAGTCTTTGCCGCCAGGCTTTGCCACCATCCGTAGAGCCACCTCGCGCTGAATCATCGTCACTACGAGCGAGATTGGCAGTCGTTCTTCTAACAGCTTCATAATAATTGGTGTCGTTATATAGTAAGGCAGATTTGCCACAACTTTGTAAGGTGCTGTCGCCATTTCCCGGGGAATGTCAATTTTCAAAATATCGCCGGGAACAATTTTTACATTGTCATAGGCATCGAGCGTCTTTGCCAACACAGGCAACAGTTTTTTGTCGAGTTCGACAGCAACCACTTGCGCCTCTGTTTCGGCAAGGCCTTGTGTTAAAGTTCCAATGCCAGGACCGACTTCTAAAACATGGTCGGTTGCCTCTATTTCAGCGGCAGCTACAATCGACTGAACAACAGATGGATCAATTAGGAAATTTTGTCCTAGCTTTTTACTCATAGACAAATGAAACGTCTTTAAAATATGCAGCGTTACGTCGCGCTGGGCAATACAGGGAGATTTCATTGTTCATCCTCCATTTGTCGCAGTGCCGCCTCATAGTCCTCGCGAGTCACGCCGTAATGATTCAAGCGCTGCAAAAAAGTTTTTCCATTGGCAAAGCCAATTCCTAAAATTTCACCTAACTGGCGGCGGCGCTCCGAAGCGGCGGCGCACCCTGTCAGACCATCACGATTTAAATCTTCTAAAGCAAACTCCGCTTTCGGCTCAAACAAAGTATAGCGAACCTTCTGCAAGGCTGCCTGAATGGACGCAGCGGAAGCCTGTTCGACGCCAATATCATTATGAGCGATTGCTTCTCGTCGGGGAATATAAGCATGCTGAGCTAAAGGAAAGCGCTTCATGAGATAACGGCGAATCCGTTCACCGGGGCTATCAGGATCTGTTAAAATAATAATTCCTCGTTTCTCATAAGCTTGTCTGATTTGTTCAATCGTATGTTTTAAGAGCGAGTAGCCGCCTGTAGCAATACAGTCAGCATCAACAGCCTTTTTTACAGCCACAATATCTTGTTTTCCTTCCACGACAATGACTTCTTTCAGCATGCCTTATTCTCCTTTATTCACAGAAAAAGCGCAGGGTTGCCCCTGCGTACCGCTTTTTCTGCAAGACTATTCGCCTAATACATAGACTTTTACAGTACGCCGGCCAAAGCCTTCCGCGCTACCGTAATCTTCCATGCATAAATCAATGCGGTCACCCACAATTGCACCGCCTGTATCAGCGGCTAAAGCCAGACCGTAGCCTGGTATGTAAAGTCGAGTACCTAAGGGAATTACCGAGGGATCGACAGCTACGATGCCACGTCTGGCAGCAATGCCACTGGCTGTAATGCCAGAACCACCGCCATCATAAGGCGTGTAGGCTGTCGCTTCCATATAAGCGATGCGACGAAATCTTAAATCGCCGCGCGAAGTCGGTACAGTATCACGCATACCGACCCGAATTACCTGAGGTTGGGGAGGTACAAGGATTTTCTCTGATACAACTTCGCTTTTTGTCATAACACCATCAGTAAAATGTTGTCTGACAGTCATTTCTTTTATTCCTTGACTTCCGTCACTTTCAACTTTCTCGATGCCTTTTTCCAAGGTAGCATCGCCTTGACGCACGACAGGAATTGGAGCAGCTACCTGTTCGGTAACCACTTTCTCTGACAACACCGTGACAGTAATCGTCATGCCAGCTGTTGGCAAAGAATCGGGCTGAGGGGAAATTTGAACCTGTTCCAAGGGAATCCCTAGGGAACTGACCACTTCCCGAACAGTAGGCTTACCGGAAACAACCTGGGTGGTTTCGCCGCGATAAATTACTTGTAATGGTATGGCGCGGTATACATGAATGTTTGTGCCGCTAACCAGTTTTTCCGTAGACAGTCGAACCTCATCACTTGGTTCGACCACTACTTTGGCTTGGCGCAATACATCCTGTACATTCGAATGGTAAGTAGTAACGGCTAGTTGTTTATTATCGACTGTAATAGTTACATTTTTATAGGACCATACAAACCCAGTTGCCAGTAGTGATGTGATGATCAGCATGAGAAAAACCGCTAATCTTTTCCGCCCCATTGCAGAAAAAATGGGCTTTGCATCACTCATTTAATACCCCCTTTCGTATTTGAGTTCAAATTTTAGCATAGGAATCAGGACTTTGTCAAGTTAGCCTGTCCTAATTTCTCTAGACATAGGTCTTTGGAGCCTGTCACAAAATGTCCTTATTTCAACTGTTACAGACCGAGTAAAGAGCTTGGCTATACTTTACTATATGCTAAAGGTACGGAAAATATGTGAAAAAGCAAAACGACAAAAAGAGGCGCAAAGAAAACGCGCCTCTAAACAGATTACTCATTCGATTGATTTTTAAGCAATGCCAAATAAATTTTGCAAATTATTCGTAGTTACGGCCATCACTTCTGACCGATCTATGGCACGTATCGCGGCAATTTCATCAACAACGTAATTTACATAAGATGGCTCATTACGTTGCCCGCGATAGGGATGTGGCGTAAGGTAGGGACAATCAGTTTCTACAACCAGCGCTTCAAGGGGTACTGCCGCTACAATCTCTTTCAGTTTACGACCGTTTTTAAAAGTAAGAGCACCGCCGATGCCTAGGTAGTAGCCTTTTTTAATCAGTTCCTTCGCCATTTCGAGGCTACCGCTGTAACAGTGAATAATCCCAGTCAATCCCTGGCCTTCCGCCTTTAACGCCGCCATCATATCACCATGGGCGTCACGAGTGTGAACGATAATGGGAAGCTTTGCTGCTTTGGCCAAAAGCAACTGGCGCCGAAAAACCTGCTGCTGAATTTCTCGCGGCGAATTATCGTAGTAGTAGTCAAGTCCAATTTCGCCAATCGCAAGGACCTTGTCTTGTTTTGCCCACTCCAAAAGAGTGTCATAATCACTTTCCATAACACTTTTTGCTTCATGGGGATGAACCCCGATTGCCGCGTAAATCATGGGATATTTTTGGGCAAGTTCCAACGATTTTTGTGATGACGCCATATCGGAGCCGATATTAATCATGCCAGTGACGCCAGCAGCGAGAGCCCGTTCAATGACCAGGTTTTGATCCTCAGCGAAACGGCTGTCATCTAAATGGGTGTGCGAGTCATAAAGTGCCACTTTATTTCACCTTGCTGCCAGCAGGCATGCCTGGTACTGATACGACCTTGAGCTGATCGTCGCAGGAAGCAGCTAATACCATGCCCCGTGATTCGATACCGCGGATTTTAGCCGGCTTTAGATTAATAATCATGACGACATGCTGACCAATAAGTTCCTCTGGCGCATAATGTTTTGCAATCCCTGAGACGATCGTCCGCACTTCACCGCCAAGATCCACTTCCAGCTTCAATAATTTATCGGCTTTCTGAACTTTCTCCGCTGCCAGGACTTTAACAACACGTAAATCCATTTTGGCAAATTCATCGATTGACACTTCCGGTAACGATTCCACCGTTTTTTGCGGTGCTGCCTCTGAAGCGACCGGAACCGCCGGCACTTCTTCTGCTTCTTTTTCTTCAATACGCGGGAAAATCGGTTCTGGCTTAGAAACAGTTACGCCGCTGGCTAAACCGCCAAAAGCAGCATCGCGCAGACGCACGTCGGCTAAGTTATCACCCAAGCCAAGCTGTGACCAGATTTTCCCTGACGTAACTGGCATAAAGGGAGAAATAAGAATAGCTACAATACGTAGCGTTTCTGCTAGATTGTACAGCACTGTGGCCAGACGACTTTTCGCCTCGCTTTGCTTCGCTAAAGCCCAAGGCGCTGTTTCATCAATATATTTATTGGTGCGGCTAATGAGCATCCAAACATCCTTTAGCGTAACCGTAATATCAAATTTATCCATAGATGTTTCATATTTTTTTACGGTCGCGGCGCATAAGGCTTCTAAGTCCTCATCAATAGCGGCTTTTTCGCCAGCAGATTCAATGACGCCTTGTTGAAAGCGGCCAATCATGCTTAAAGTACGATGAAGCAGATTGCCAAGGTCGTTGGCAAGATCGGCGTTAATTCGATTGATCAAAGCCTGTCGTGAAAAATTGCCGTCGGTACCGAGCGTAATTTCGCGCAACAGAAAATAACGAATGGCATCAGGACCAAACTCGTCAATTAATGCTAGAGGATCAATCACATTTCCCTTCGATTTTGACATTTTATCGCCTTCGACAATGAGCCAGCCATGTCCATAGACTTGTTTTGGCAGCGGTTCGCCAAGCGCCATAAGAATAATTGGCCAAATGATCGAATGGAAACGAACAATTTCTTTACCGACAAGATGCAAATCAGCTGGCCAATATTTTTCATATTTTTCTTTGTTGTCAAGATAGCCTGCTGCCGTAATATAATTGACAAGTGCGTCAAACCAAACATAAACTACATGCTTTGAATCAAAAGGTACAGGAATACCCCAATCAAAGGTCGTTCGCGTTACGCAGAGATCTTCAAGTCCCCCTTTAATGAAATTAATCATTTCATTGCGGCGCGATACTGGTTGAATAAAATCAGGATTTGCTTCAATATATTCAAGCAGTCTGTCCTGATATTTGCTCATGCGGAAAAAATAACTTTCTTCCTTTACTACTTCTACTGGACGACCGCAATCAGGGCATTTGCCGTCGACAAGCTGCCGTTCCAGCCAAAAGGTTTCGCAAGGTGTACAATACCAGCCTTCGTAAGCTGATTTATAAATATCGCCTTGATCGTAAATTTTTTGGAAAATATGCTGTACCACTTTATGATGGCGTTCTTGCGTAGTGCGGATAAAATCATCGTTAGAAATATTCAGTTTCTGCCATAGATTCTGAAAACCTGCTACGATTTTATCAACATACGCCTGGGGCGTTACATTACTTTCTGTAGCTTTCCGTTCAATTTTCTGGCCGTGTTCATCAGAACCTGTCAAAAAAAAGACATCGTGGTCTGTTAGGCGCTTATAGCGAGCAATCGCGTCAGCCACGCTGGTGCAGTAGGCATGGCCGATATGCAATTTATCGCTCGGATAATAAATTGGCGTTGTGATATAAAAAGGTTTCTTGCTCATTGTATCCTCCTTTAGTAAAAACAGCTTGCTAAATTCGCTATTGCTTTTTATTATAAGCCTTCCAAGGCCTTCCATGCAATTTTTGTTCACAACTTCTTGATTTTTGGTGAAATGCCATAAAAACTGAGCTGCTTGCTCTAATAAAAAGTTCGTTTTGTCGAAAAAAAGACTGAATTTTCCCTTGCTTTTTTAGGTTGACAAGCCTTGTAATTTTTGGTATTATTTAGTCAGACATATTTTGTCGAATAATGTTGTGTGGGAGGAAATTAAAAATGAAATCTACCGGTATTGTACGTAAAGTCGACGAATTAGGCAGAGTCGTTATTCCTATCGAACTACGTCGTACTCTCGATATTGAAGAAAAAGACGCCTTGGAGATCTATGTGGACAGTGATCGCATTATTCTTCGCAAGTATGAACCTGCTTGCGTATTTTGCGGCAACGCTGACGAAGTAACGAACTTCAAAGGCAAAAACGTCTGTAAAACCTGTTTGCAGTCCATGAGCCAGTCTGCTACGTAAATAAAAACAGCTACTGCTCGATGCAATCAACTACAAAAGAGGGAGTCGTAAACCAGGTTGTTATAGCCTGCTTTACGACTCCCTCTTATTCATGTCTGTTCCGCTTATTCACTTTTTTATTGCGATTCGCTAATCCTTGCAAGCTAGTACAGCCTGATAGACTTCGCGTTTCGTAATGTCATACTTAGCCGCAACTTGACGCATGGCCTCTTTCGGCGCGAGGCCTTCAGCAACAAGCGACGCCACTGCCGCGGCAAGTCCAGCCTCATCCGGCACAACTAACTCTGTTACAATTTCTTGTTCACAGCCGCTCACCACCAGCGAAAATTCTCCTCGCGGCGGCTGCTGCGTAAAATACTCAATCAACTCACTCAGCGTACCGCGCACAAACTCCTCAAACTTTTTGGTAAGTTCACGGCCTGCTACTGCCGTTCTATCGCCCAAAACCTCGCGCAGCACAGCCAAAGTAGTCAACAAATGATGGGGCGATTCATAGAACAGCAGCGAATAGGGATGCGCTTGGAGCGAATTCAAAAGTTCGATCTGCTTTTTTTTCGTTTTCGGCAAAAAACCTAAAAAGGTAAAGGCCCGAGTATCCAGACCTGAAGCAATTAACGCGCATAATGCGGCATTAGCGCCTGGCAACGGTACTACAGCGATACCAGCAGCAATAGCCAGTCGGACAAGATCACTGCCAGGATCACTAATACCAGGCATACCCGCATCGCTGACCAGAGCAATGGACTGACCTTGTTGCAATTTTTCAATCAGCCAAGGGCCTGCCGTCTCTTTATTATGTTCATCATAACGAACAAGCTCTTTATGAATCTCAAAATGGGCCAAAAGCTTACGGGTATGGCGTGTATCTTCAGCAGCAATCAAATCAGCCTCTTTCAAACATTCCACCGCCCGAAAAGTCATATCGCTCAAATTGCCAATGGGCGTTGGGCATAAGTAGAGTACATTGCTCACAGTCTGTCCTCCTTCGCAGCGTAGTAAGACTGCACTTCCTTAGTATAAGTACCGTCTGCCTCATGGACAATCAACGGCGGCAAAACCGTGAGGCCGCTCTTCCCGCCGCGCACCCCTTCGACTAGCATCATATTAGCCGGTTTATGAACAAGTGGATGAACAAGGCGCAACCGTTTTGGTTCAAGCCCTGCCTGATGCATCAGTACGAGAATTTCCGTCATCCGTTCCGGCAAGTGGACCATGACAAAGCGCCCGCGAAACTTCGTCCAATAGGCAGCGGCCTTGAGGACATCGGCTAGAGAGGCGTTTACCTCATGACGCGCTGTCGCCACGCCAGCCTTAGCGTTCTTTTGACCTGTCCCTAACAGGCGATAAGGTGGATTTGCAATGACTAAGTCCAACGATCCCGGCGGCAGATCGGCGGCAAAATTTCCCGGACAGCTATAGTCGCCGGAAAGGATCTTAATAGTTTCATCTAAATCGTTCAAGGCCACGCTACGCCGAGCCAAATCAGCCATACGATTATTACATTCAATGCCCGTAATTTCGCCAGCGCCTCTAGCAGCCAAAAGTAAGGCAATCACGCCAGTTCCCGTACCTAAATCAAGCGCTTTTGCTTGGGGCCGCAAAAAAGCAAAATGAGCCACAAGAACAGCATCGAGCGAAAAGGCAAATTCCTCTTCATGCTGCAAAATGCGATAGCCGCCATAAAATAATTCATCAATGCGTTCGCCAGGAAAAAGCTTCATATAATTGGCTGGTCACCCTTTTCTACGACTTCGTCCCAGGGAATATCCAGCGATTTTCCATCATTTAATTGAATATGGGCCGTTTTTTTCGTTGTATTCAGCGAAACTACCTTACCTTCGCCCTGAAGTGTCAAAACTTCAAGGCCCACCTTCGGCGCCATAACCTTTTTGGCATGGCCGCAATAGCAATGGCTTTCATATTTTAAGCAGCACATAAGACGGCCGCAAATTCCCGAAATTTTGGTTGGATTGAGCGATAAGTTCTGATCTTTGGCCATACGAATCGACACAGGCTCAAAATCACCTAAAAATGTGGAGCAGCACAACGGTCTCCCGCAGCAACCGATCCCCCCCATCATCTTTGCTTCATCACGCACGCCAATTTGCCGCAGCTCAATCCGAGTACGGAATACACTGGCAAGATCCTTAACGAGTTCACGAAAATCAATGCGGCCTTCGGCCGTAAAATAAAAGATAATTTTATTTACATCAAAAGTATACTCTACATCAACTAAGTTCATGGGAAGCTCATGGGCGGCAATTTTCTGCTCGCAAATCGTAAAAGCGCTTTTTTCCTTCTGACGATTTACCGTAACCTTTTGCTCATCCTCGGCTGTGGCCAAGCGCAAAACAGGTTTTAATGGCTGAATAATATCTTTTTCGGCCACATCGCGCGGTGCGATAACAACATCGCCAAATTCTAGACCTCGCGCCGTCTCTACAATTACGTGATCATTCGCCGAAATGGCGAGTTCTCCCGGATCAAAATAATATATTTTTCCCGCTTTTTTAAAGCGAATCCCGACTACTGTGGGCATATAAGTTCCTCCCTAAATACTGCTATTACCGCTTCGCCAAAGACGGTGAAGCGAAAGCGCTAAAGATTCAAAAACAATGCGGGGGTTTCCATTTTTCTGCAGGGCCGTCTCCGCTTCCTGCAACGAAAAAACCATTCGCTCCCAAACGAAAACAGACTGCTGGCGGTCAAGTAGCGGCAAAGCGTTGTCCTCGGTGCTAACAGCAAGTTTTGCATAAGCCCCTGAGTCGCATAACTCGCGTAATATGCCGTCACGCAGTAACAGCTTACAAAAATAAAAAAAGTCACTGCGCGTCAAAGGTGTAAGGGCCTCAGCTAGGGCTTCGCCATGGGCGAGCAGCTTACTCTGCGGCAAAGTAAAGAGTTGCTTCAACCAGTCTGCTGCAACCCGACGCAGCTCTCGTCCTTCTTGTGACAAAAGCTCACGAGCTCTTCTTACACTGCCTTGACTGAGCCTTGCGGCCAACTGCGCTTCCGCCTGCGACCACCCTTCTTGGCAAAGTGCAGCTTCCAGTAAACTCTTCGAAATCACTGAAAAATGAAAGCGTTGACACCGGGAAAAAATAGTTTCTAAGAGCAACGATAGATCTTGCGCTACAAGAATAAACGTAATGCTTCCCGGCGGCTCTTCTAATATTTTCAGCAGGCTATTTTGCGCCTGCTGCGTCATTTTTTCTGCCTCATCAATCAGAAAAACCCGTCTCTGGCCAAAACGCGGCGAAAGCGCGGCTTCCTGCTGTAATTGGCGTATCTGATCAATTTTTATGGATGATCCGGCAGGAATTACTTGGATAAAATCGGGATGGTTTTCTGCGGCAAAAGCGCGGCAGGACAGACAGTGTCCGCACGGTTCGTCTTGGTCAGACTCACACAACAATGTTTTAGCTAAAACAGCAGCAATCCGAGCTTTGCCAATTCCTACTGGTCCGTCAAATAACAGTGCATGAGCCACAGCCTGCTGTCGCAACACTTTTCTAAGCACAGCAATTTCCCGTTCATGGCCAATAATCGAATTCCAGTCCATAAGCTCAGTCCCTTACATATACAAATCGACAAGCATGCCGCGAATTGCATCATGCTTGGCCATGATATCTAACTGCCGTTCCTGGCCCACTCGCACATCTTCCGCCATGTCCGATAGTGTATTATCAATCTTCTTAATAATTGTAAACATTTTCTGGCGACCTTGGCGATCCCAACCGCGATCGGAACTGACAGCATACATGCGCCCTACGGCTTCGCCGATAAACTGGCGCACAAGTTCACGGTAGCTTTTCAATTCACCATAAGTCGGAGCCTGACTCAGGTTAGTCCCCTGCTCCTGGATCTGCTCCATTAACTTATTCAGCTTTTCCTGATACTGTGTTTCCTGTGAATTGAGCAGCTCTGAGGCAAAATGCCCTGGAGATTTTTCCACTTTTCCTTGATTATCGCGATCACTTATTAGAGGAACTTGGCTTTTGCCTAAATTATTAATCTTCACAGGGTTTCCTCCTGTCTTTCAATCCCTCGATTTTCTCAAAAGGCTGTCACTATATAGTATCGATAGAAACAAGAAGCTTATAAGTAGAATTTATCAATTTATTTTATCATACCAGTCTGGCTTGGTATAGCAAAAGATTATTTCAAACCTTGTCTTTTCAAATAAGGTTTTACCAAATCATAAAGTTCTGCATGAATCGAATCAATCGATTTTACCTGATCCCCCTCAACACAAGAAACCTTTTTCCATCCGTACTTTTGCGCTAAAGCCTGCGAATGCTCATAGCAATGGGTCAGATACATCTGATCCTGCTCATGAATATCCTTGCTTTCGCCTGACTTGAGCGAGCGTCCTGCCATAAGCTGCGCGGAAAAAGTCGGCGGCATATCTAAGAAGAGCACGCAGTCTGGCACAGGCAAAGCGAGTTTATGAAACTCTAGATCCCACAGCCAATCAAGATAGATGTCCTTTTCTATGGCGTCATCAATTTTAGCTGCTTGATGAATCATATTTGAGGTAACGTAGCGATCGGCTAAAATAAGACCGCCAGCCTCATAAAAAGCGCCCCAATTCATTTTCCAGGAAGCAAACCGATCCACGGCATAAAAAGCGGAAGCAGCATAGGGGCTTACATCATCGGCTTTTTTGCCAAAATCTCCTTTTAAGTACATCTTTATTAAAGCCGATGACGGACTATTATAATCGGGAAACTCCACTTTCCTTATTGTTTCCCCTTCGGCCTGCAATCGCTCAAATAGCAGTTTCGCCTGCGTAGCCTTTCCACTAGCATCAGTGCCGTCAATAATAATTAAAGTTCCTTTCATACCCCTTGCTTCCTCTCTGCTCTAATCACTTTAATCGTCTGCAGCGAATGATCCTCTGGCCCGGCTACATTGAGCCCGGCCTGCTGCATGCGGCGACAGTAGTCAATAAATTCAGCCGTAATTTCCTCACCAGGACTGACAAGTGGGATTCCCGGCGGATAAAAGGAAAGAACTTCCGCGCTGATCCGTCCAGCTGCCTCGCTAAAGGGAATCACTTCTGTTGCTGCAAAAAGCGCCTCTCTTGGCGATAAAATCAGTCGTGGCAGCCACTGTGGACAAACAGCTTTAGCCAAGATCTCGCTGCGCTGTTGTTTTCTGGCGTCAAAAGCCATTGCCGCCAAGGCATCAATCAGTTTTTGAATCGTGGCTTTCCGATCACCAAAGGTAAGCAAAAAAAGTACGTTGCGCTCATCATAAAGCTCTACTTGAATCTTTTTACGCCGCAGAAAAGCTTCCGCTTCTGCGCCAGTCATCCCTAGGCCCGAAACCGTCACTGTTACTTTCGTACGATCCAGTTCATAGATCCCCGGCAAACCGATCTTTTCGGCGCCAAAGGAGTAGAGCCCCGGTATCTGATTCACTTGTGAACGAAAAAAATCAGCTAAAGCCAAGGCTTGCGTCATAAGTTTTCTGCCTGAGCAAGCCATCTGCAACCGTGCCGCCTCCAAGGAAGCCAGTAAAACATAGTTAGGGCTAGTAGAATGCAAAACCTTAAGCATGGAATGCAAGCGGGATGAATCAATCCGCTCGCCCTGTCGATGCAACATGGAACATTGCGTCATAGCGCCTAAAATCTTATGAGTGCTTTGCGCTACAAGATCTGCGCCAGCCGCTAGTGCAGCAAGAGGCAGATCCTGATGAAACTGTAAATGCGGACCATGAGCTTCATCAATGAGTAGCGCCATATTATAACGATGAACCAGCTTGGCGATAGCTGCTAAATCAGCAGCAGCGCCATAATAGGTAGGACTTGTTAGTAAAACGCCTTTTGCATCAGGATGGGCCATTAAAACAGCTTCTAACGCCTCAGGACTTACGGCCATGGCTAAGCCGAGCTCGACGTCAACTTCAGGTTGCACATAAATCGGCCTAGCACCACTTAAGGCAAGACCACTCAGGCAGGAACGATGGGAGTTCCGCTGCAAAATCAGTTTATCACCAGGTCCAACAGTTGCCAGAATCATTGCTTGAATGGCTTCGGTAGTTCCATTTACTAAAAAAAAGCTCTGATCCGCTCCGTAAAGCTCCGCTGCTAACGTTTCGGCCGCCAATAAACAACTTTTCGGTTCAGCCAGATCATCCCATTCGCTCATGAGCGACAGGTCATAACGCAGCAACTTTTTGCCCATCAAATTTGTAAAGGCTTTGTCCATGCCGCGCCCCTGCTTATGGCCTGGCGTATGAAAGGGCATAACATCTTCCTCTATATAGCGCCGCATCGTGGAAAGGAGCGGCGTTTCTCCCTGTCGGTCAAACTTCTTCATAACCACACCTCTTGTCAGACCACTTACAATAATGGCAACTTCACAATAATCTTTAAACCTTGTTCTGGATTGGAACGAAATTCGATATCCCCGTTAAGCAAATGAACCCGCTCTTTCATTCCCATAATCCCAAAGCTTTCTTTTCCCACATGATCTAGATTGCAGCCCTTGCCGTCATCTTCGACAATGACCTGTACTGCCCTGGGGCGAAATTCTAAAATAACTCTCACATGGGTCGCTTCCGCATGCTTTTCAATATTATTCAACGCTTCTTGCACAATTCGAAACAGACCAACTTCTACATAGGAGTCTACGCGTTTTTCTTCCCCAATTACCTGAACCTCGGCGGAAACACGGCATCGTTCCTTCACCCCATCAAGAACACGACGGATCGTCGGCACAAGACCGAGATCATCGAGCGTCATGGGTCTGAGATCAAAGATAATTTTACGCGTCTCCTTTAAACACAAGCGAACTTGTTCCCGCAACGAACCTAGCTCATATTTACACCGTCCGATATCTGTATCAGCAAGCCGCTCACATACTTCGGCCCGAAATACCAGATTGGCCATCGCCTGGGCTGGACCGTCATGAATTTCGCGAGCAACACGCCGCCGTTCCTCTTCCTGAGCCTGAATAATCTTCGCACCAAATTGCTGACGCTGTTGCATCGTTTCCAAACTGCCTAGCACGGCGCCCATCTGGTTGCCCAGAAACCCCAGTGCAGCAGCAACTTGGGACGATAGACTTTCCGCCTTGTCTACAGTTTCTTTTAACCGTTTTAAACGAATATCTAAATCATCGCGTTTTTGCCGCAGATTCTGTTCCTGCGCTCTGGCTACAGCTAGTTCAATTTGAAGACTATTCGCTTCTTCATAGGCACTTTTTATATCGGCTTCTTTATATACACTAAAATTGCGACTCACTTCCATAAGACGAATTCGTCCCCGCCGCTCCTTGCGCTCCAGCTCATCAACTTTAAAAATAACTTGGATCATTTCTTCTTTGACAATTTCAGCATCACGTCTAACATGATCCATTTCGGTCCGGGCAGCTTCATAAATCTCATAAATTTGTTTTTTCCCTTTTTCTACCGCATCCACCGTGTCTTTTACAATTTTATCCAAATCAGTAATAGTAAGTTCAGCCATCTCAGTTCACCCTGTGCTCAAATTCAAAATCTGCAGTCTTTCGGTGATTCGCCGCGACTTACTTTAATCCCTGCCCCAACCCCCCTTGTATTCGCCTCTTTCTCAGGTATATAATAAACTTGAAAATAATTTTCACAAATGCCCCACTATTATGATTTTTATTTCGCAATACCCACTTCATTTCCTTGCAAATTAAAGGAGGATTTCTCATGAATTTTGTAAATGCACTGACTGATGACAAAAGCTATCAAGTGTTAGCCGATCTTTTGGCGCCGATTCCACTACCGAAGATGGTTAAAGTACGTCAAACCTTTGACCGTCCGCAGGAAACAGCTATTCCCCAAAGTCTAAAGAATCAGTTTACCGCTGGAAACTTTGCCGCTAAAATCCAGCCTGGCATGAAAATCGCCGTAGCCGTAGGCAGTCGCGGTGTTGCTCAAATTCCGCTTCTAGTCAAAGAAACGGTAGCCTTTCTAAAAGAGCAGGGAGCGCTTCCTTTTATTGTCCCTTCTATGGGAAGTCACGGTGGCGCTACGGCCGCCGGGCAACTAGAAGTACTGCATAACCTCGGCGTTACCGAAGAAAGCGCTGGCTGCCCCATTCGTTCTTCCATGGAAGTTGTTGAACTCGGTCGCCTGGAAAATGGCCTACCTGTGTATCTTGATCGCTATGCCAACGAAGCGGACGGCCTCGTCGTCATCAATCGGGTGAAACCGCACACGGCCTTCCGCGGCGATTCGGAAAGCGGCATGGTTAAAATGATTACCATTGGTCTTGGCAAACAAAAAGGGGCTGAATCCTGCCATGCTTATAGTTTTAAATATATGGCTGAACATATTGTATCCATGGCCAAAATTGTTTTAGAGAAAAAAAATGTTCTATTTGCTGTTGGAACCGTGGAAAACGCCTATGATGAGGTGGCTAAAGTCGTTGTTGTTCCGCCAGAAAAGCTACTCGAAACAGACAAGGCTCTGCTTATTGAAGCGAAAGCCAACATGCCCAGCCTGCCGTTCAAACAAATTGACGCCCTCATTATCGACCGTATCGGCAAGGACATCTCCGGCGACGGCATGGACCCCAATATTACCGGCCGCTATCCCAGCCCTTACGCCACAGGCGGACCAGAGATTGCCAAAATGGCGGTCCTTGATCTAACGAACCGCTCGGAAGGCAATGCCAACGGCATGGGCACAGCTGATTTTACGACAAAACGACTCATTGATAAAACAAATCTTTTTGCTACCTATGCCAATGGCCTTACCTCGACTGTCGTCGGTCCAACTCATATGCCTACGGTTCTTGCCAATGATCTAGATGTCTTAAAAGCCGCTGTCAAAACCTCCAATGCTCGTGACTTGACGCAGGTACGCCTTGTAAGAATTGAAGATACACTGCACCTAGGCGAATTTTATATTTCAGAAGCGCTTATCGCCGATGCGAAGGCTGCTGGTCTGGAAATACTCTCTGAACCGGCATTCTTTGAATTTAACGAAGCGGGAAATTTATTCTAGGAGGTCTTCCTATGGCTCAGACAAATTCGGCAAACATAGTAATTGCGGGAAACGTACTGCCAATTCTGCAGGATACCCTAGCCCAAAACGGCCAGGTTCAACAGTTTCTCGATCCGGCAGGAAAAGACCGCGTTGCTTTTGAGGCATCGCTGACAACAGCCGATGCGCTCCTTGCCACATCAGCAATTACAGTTAATGAAGCGTTGTTAGCTAAAGCGCCAAATCTAAAAGTAATATCCCAACCCAGCGTGGGTGTCGATAATATTGATCTAGAAGCCTGCACGGCCCATAAGATTCCTGTCGGTCATACGCCTGGCGTCTTAGTCGAAGCAACAGCCGATCTGGCCTTTGGTCTCCTGCTTAGCGCCGCTCGCCGTATTCCGGCTGGCTGGAACTTTGTCAAATCCGGTGCGTGGGGCGAAAAACAATCCTTTGCTCTCGGGGTTGATCTCTATGGCAAAACGCTAGGCATCGTCGGTATGGGACGAATCGGCTCAGCCGTTGTCCGCCGCGCCCAAGCCTCAGGAATGAAAGTGATTTATCACAATCGCCATCGTCATCCTGACGAAGCGGCGCTTAAGGCTGATTATGTTTCCTTTGATCAGCTCTTAGCATCAGCAGACTTTGTTCTGCTACTTCTACCGCTTACCAAAGAAAGTGAAGGTCTCTTTAACCGAGAAACCTTTGCTAAAATGAAACCCTCCGCTTATTTAATCAATATCGCCAGAGGTAAGATTGTCGATTCAGAAGCTTTATATGACGCGCTAACAACCGGGAAAATCGCTTTTGCGGCGCTTGATGTAACAGACCCTGAGCCACTGCCTAGCGACCACAAGCTATTAAGGCTTGATAACATTCTTGTTTCACCGCATATCGGTAGCTCTACTAAGGAAACGCGCCACGCCATGGCGCTCTTAGCAGCAGAAAATCTCTTATCAGGACTTGCTGGTAAAGCCCTTCCCGCTTGCGCTAACAGCGATGCCAACTACAAATAAAAAATGCAAAAAGACTCTTGCCTGATTGATGGGCTAGAGTCTTTTTATTTATTTCATCAAATCGCTTACTTATTTTGTCCAATCGCTGTGGAAAATTCCTGCTTCATCAGTCCGTTCATACGTATGAGCGCCAAAGTAGTCACGCTGCGCCTGGATCATGTTGGCAGGCAGCACAGCCTGACGGTAGCTGTCAAAATAGTCAAGCGAGGCGCTGATGGCTGGCGTCGGCACTCCCAGTTCCTTGCAAGTTTTGACAACAAGACGCCAATTGTCCGAAATCCCGCCGATGGCGTCAAGGAAGAACGGATCAAGTAACAAATTAGGAAGGGCCCCATTACGATCAAAGGCTTCTTTAATTCGTTCCAAAAATACCGCCCGGATAATGCAGCCGCCGCGCCATAAGAGCGCTAAATCACCAAAATTCAGATTCCAGTTATATTCCTCGCTAGCCGCTTTCAACAGGGCAAAGCCTTGAGCGTAAGAACAAATCTTCGATGCATAGAGCGCATCGTGAACTGCTTTGATAAAGGTTTCTTTATTGCCAGTAAAAGCAATTTTCGGACCCGTAAGAATCTGACTAGCTGCGACGCGTTCTGTCTTATAAGCCGACATGCAACGAGCAAAAACAGCTTCGGTAATCGTCGGGGTCGGCACGCCAAGATCAAGGGCGCTTTGCGACGTCCATTTGCCTGTTCCTTTTTGCCCAGCCTTGTCGAGAACCATCTCAACTAATGGACGATTCGTTTTTTCATCAACGCGTTCTAAAATATCGCGAGTTATTTCAATCAAATAGGAATCAAGGACGCCTTCATTCCAAGTCGCAAAAACCTCATGCATCTCTGCTTCGGTTAGGCCAAGAACGTGTTTTAAAATATAATAAGCTTCGCTAATGAGCTGCATATCACCATATTCGATGCCATTATGGACCATTTTTACATAATGCCCGGCTCCGTCAGGTCCTACAAAGGAACAGCAAGGATTGTCGCCGGCTTTAGCGGCGATTTTCGTAAATATTGACGCTACCTGTTCATAGTCTACCACTTTCCCGCCAGGCATCAAGCTGGGACCATTCAGCGCCCCTTCTTCGCCGCCTGACACTCCCATACCGATATAACCAATACCACGCTTCTCTAATTCAGCAAAGCGGCGCTGCGTATCTTGAAAGAAAGAATTACCGCCATCAATGATGATATCGCCTTTTTCTAAGTGCGGCACAAGTTCTTCAATCATGGCATCAACCGGTGCTCCAGCTTTCACCATAAGCATAATTTTTCGCGGCCGCTCCAGCATATTGACAAGTTCAGTAATGGAGTAGGCGCCGCCAATGGGCAGTGCAGCTGGTTTCTTGCCGAGAAATTCTGTGACCTTCTTAGTAGTACGATTATAAACGGCTACAGAAAACCCCTTTCCCGCCATATTCAGCACAAGATTTTCTCCCATGACAGCCAAGCCAATCAAGCCAATTTGATACATACTTGTTACCACCTTTCTACTTTTGGAAATTTTTTTCCTAAATTAAATCCGATATTGAAATTTATTTACTTTTATCTTAGCATTATTTTCTCACTGAAACAAGAAAAAAAGACGGTACTCTCAGCTAGAGAAGTACCATCTTTTACTTTATAATCAGTCAACAGTCTGCTTGACATCTTCCCAAACGATATAATTTGCCTTGGCAAAACCATTAAAGATTGTTGCCGATGCGCTGGTATAGGCACCGCAGTTCGGCACAAGCAGCAAATCATCTACATTCAATACAACAGTTGGCTTGTCTCTAAATAGAACATCAAGCGAGTCGCAGCTTGGCCCGGCAAAAGTCGCCGCAATCTGTTTTCCTTCATTGAAGCTTTTGAGTTCATAATCCCAATGATCAAAAATGATTCCTGAAAAAGTTCCGTAAAGACCTTCATCAAGGAAATACCACTGCTGCTCATTACGTTCCTGCGTCCCGATCACGCGGGTAATCAAGTTAACAGCAGTGCCGCAAATAAAGCGGCCCGGTTCAGCCCAGATTTCTGTATTGGGAAAATATTTGTCAATAGCCTCCTGAATTTGGTCTAACATCGTTTCAATATCTATTGTTTCATTGGAGGTCGGAATGGGAAAGCCGCCGCCAATATCAAGAATTGTTAAATCAAAACCGCGCGCCTGCGCTTCAGCATAAATGTTATGGAAAATCTCCATCGCTGCAATGTAAGCCTTAGCATTGGGCGACTGACTTCCCACATGGAAGCAAAGACCAGCCACATTCAGTCCCTGCGCTTTAGCAATGGACAAGAGCTTAAGGGCATCTTCCGGGGCAGCACCAAACTTTTTATTCAAATCAACTAAAGCCTCAGGATTATCGATCCGTACACGAAGCAATACAGTCCCACCAGGAATAGCTTTCGCCATTTTGTAGATTTCGCTTTCGCTGTCAAAGGTCATCTTATGAACGCCTTGTTTGCCAGCCATAGCCAGGCCGCCGCTCGTTTTTACCGGATTGGCGTAAATCATTCGTTCCGCCGCAATTCCCATTTGGGTTAATGCAGCCATTTCACCATCGGAAGCAACATCAAAATAAGATCCGAGCTCAGCTAAAGTGCTAATAATCCGTTCGTCAGGATTGGCTTTCACGGCATAGTGAATCTTGACCTGCGGCAGATGCGCCTGCAGCATCCGGTAATTATAAGCAATTTGCTCCGTAGACAGAACGAGTAGCGGTGTTCCGTACTTTTCAGCAAGTACCTCCACTGCTGCTTGGGGTAATGAAAAAACTTTTTGCATGGCCATTCTCCTGTCTTTCTAAATTCTGGCTTCCGGTCCGAGGTCTCGCCAAAAAGCACGATATGATTTTAACACAACTGACCAAAAGTGCAATAAAAAATTGAGAAAAACAAAATTTTTTTAAAGACAGTTTACACTTAGCCTGTACAAAAACAATTTTTTCTATGCCTGTTACGAAAAATAAGCCACACCGGACTCAAAAATCTTCTGATCTTTGCTGCCAGGTACATTTTTACCAATTTGCGATCCTCGCCGTTCCGAGTGTCCCATCTTACCAAGAATGCGTCCGTCAGGACTTGTAATCCCTTCGATCGCCCACAGCGAACCATTGGGATTATAAGGCATCTCGACCGCGGGCTGACCAGTAGCATCAACATACTGGGTAGCAATCTGACCATGCTTAGCTAAAGTATGCAAAACTTCCGACGAAGCAATGAATCGACCTTCGCCATGAGAAATGGCGATAGTGTGCTCTTCTCCCAGCTCAGTGAGCGCGAACCAGGGCGACAATTTCGACGTAATTTTCGTCTGTACATAAGAGGACATATGACGTCCGATGCGATTATACGTAAGCGTCGGCGCCTGCGCCGTGCTAGCTTGAATCTTGCCATAAGGCAAAAGTCCCAGTTTAATCAAGGCTTGGAAACCATTGCAAATTCCCAGAATCAATCCGTCTTTTGCCAGAAAAGCTTCAACTGCTTCGGCAACTTTCGGACTTCTAAACAGAGTTGCAATGAATTTGCCTGATCCGTCAGGCTCATCACCAGCACTAAAGCCGCCTGGGAACATAATAATTTGACTTTGCGCCATTTTTTTCACCAGCTCGCCAAGCGATTCCTGTAAGTCCTGGGGCTGTAAATTGCGAATTACAGCAATTTCTGTATTGGCACCAGCTCGCTCAAAGGCTTGCGCTGAATCGACTTCGCAATTCGTGCCAGGAAATAAAGGAATAAGAACTTGTGGCTTTGCCAGTTTGAGCTTAGAATGTCTAGACTTTGCTTCGAGTGCCGCAAAAGAAATCGCCGGAATTTCAGGAGAAAGACCAGAAGGAACTACCGCGGGAAATACTTTAGCTAAGGGCTGCTCCCAGGCTGTTAATGCTTCATGCAAAGCAATTTTTGTTTCGCCAATACAAATGGTAGCATCGTCTGTTGTCTGTCCCAAAACTTCATAAGAGCCAGCAGCAAAAATCGCAGCAGGATCGACTGTATCAATAACTTCTAATACGAATGCGCCATAGTCAGGTTGAAACCATGCTTGCGGTTCTTTCGCCGCAGTAAGCGCTAAGCCGATCTGATTGCCAAAAGCCATTTTGCTAAGCGCCGCTGCCAGACCGCCTTCACGAACAGTCATTGCTGCTAGAACTTGGCCTTGTTTAGCCATCGTATGAATCGTACCATACAATTCTTTTAACGCTGTAAAATCTGGCATGAACGCAGCATCCTTCGGTACAGGCAAATAGATGATCTGGTGTCTAGCACCCTTGAGTTCAGCGGACACAGCCTGCGAGGCTTTCACGGCAGCCACGGCAAAAGAAACGAGCGTCGGCGGTACCGTCAAGTCCTCAAAAGTCCCTGACATACTATCTTTCCCGCCAATGGCAGCAACACCCAGCTCCTGTTGTGCCGTATAGGCGCCAAGGAGTGCACTAAAGGGCTTGCCCCATTTTTCCGCATCAACGCCCAGTTTTTCAAAATACTCCTGCAGTGTCAAATAGACTTTTTTTGCATCACCGCCCAAAGCGACAATCTTAGCAACAGAGGCAACTACAGCATACAAAGCGCCATGGAACGGGCTCCAAGTAGCCAGCTTCGGATAATACGCAAAAGTCATCGCTGTAGCATCATCGGTTTCACCATGACGTACCGGCAATTTTGCTACCATCCCCTCCGTGGGCGTAAGTTGATTCTTACCGCCAAAAGGCATCAGCACAGTACCGCGGCCAATCGTCGAGTCAAACCGTTCGGCAAGCCCCTTTTGGCTGCATACATTCAGATCTGAAAGTGCCGTAAGCCAAGCAACTTTCAGGTCAGGCAGAGCCGCCAAAACAGGATCTGCTATTTCACTAAAGGGATTTTTTTCTAAGGGCGCTGCCACCTTTACAGTTGTCTTCTGTCTCACGCCATTTGTATCTAAAAAGCTCCGCTGCAAGTTCACGATAGTTTGACCGCGCCATTTCATTACGAGTCGTCCTGTCGTCGTAACCACGGCTACAGGCGTTACTTCCAGATTCTCTTCTTTGCCATAGGCAATAAAAGCTTCCACCGCTTCAGGCGCTACCACAACAGCCATGCGCTCCTGCGATTCAGAAATAGCCAGCTCTGTGCCATCAAGGCCATCATATTTTTTCAAAACCCGATCAAGATCAATATCAAGACTATCCGTCAATTCACCGACGGCAACAGAGACGCCGCCAGCGCCAAAATCATTGCAACGCTTAATAAGACGACTCACTTCACTGCGGCGGAAGAGCCGCTGAATGGCCCGTTCGGTCGGAGCATTTCCTTTTTGCACCTCAGCACCGCAATTTGCCAAGGAATCATCGGTATGAGCTTTTGAGGAACCAGTCGCACCGCCGCAGCCATCACGACCAGTCCGGCCACCGATTAACAGAACGCAATCGCCCGTAGCAGGCTGCTCTCTTACGACATTCTCCCGCGGAGCCGCCGCAATAACTGCCCCTACTTCCATCCGTTTCGCCACATAGCCAGCATCATACACTTCCGTAACCTGTCCGGTAGCAAGACCGATTTGATTGCCATAGGAGCTATAACCAGAAGCAGCGCCTAGGGTAATTTTGCGTTGCGGCAGTTTCCCTTTCAGCGTTTTTTCTACGGGCGTACGAGGATCACCGCTGCCAGTTACTCGCATCGCCTGGTACACATAGGAACGACCAGACAGTGGATCGCGAATGGCGCCGCCAAGACAAGTCGCCGCACCGCCGAAAGGTTCAATTTCGGTCGGGTGGTTATGCGTTTCATTTTTAAACATAACCAGCCATTCTTCATCTTTACCATCAATCGTGACAGGCACAACAATACTGCAAGCATTAATCTCCTCCGACTCGTCAAGTCCCTTTAGATCTCCCGCTTGCTTTAATTCTTTCATCGCCATCAAGGCAATATCCATGAGGCAGACAGGGCGCAGCTTCTCGCCGTATACTTCGCGTCGACCAGCTTGATAGCGTTCATAAGCCTGCTGAATCGGCGCAGTAAGGGAATGATTCGCAAATTCAGCTGCTTCAATTTCCGTCTGAAAGGTCGTATGACGGCAATGATCAGACCAATAGGTATCAAGCACCTTAATCTCGGTCAAAGTAGGATCACGGTGCTCTTCTTCTTTAAAATAAGTCTGACAGAAAGCGAGATCGGCAGCGCTCATAGCCAAACCAAGGCTTGCGAGACAGTTCTGCAGTTCTTCCGAGGAAAAATTACGAAATCCCGTCAGTACGGCTACATCGGCAGGAACCTCGCTGCTTTGTTCCAAGGACTCTGGTTTTTCCAGCGATGCCAAGCGACTTTCCACCGGATTAATACAATAAGTTTGTATGCGGCTTACTTCTTCTGCCGACAACGCGCCATATAAAAGAATCACTTTGGCTGTAACCACTTTAGGACGATCTTTTTGCGTAATAAGCTGTACGCACTGCTCCGCAGAATCGGCCCTTTGATCATACTGTCCCGGCAGATACTCCATTGCGAAAGCCGTGGCATCAGAGGGATAAAGCCAAGCTTCATCATAAACTACATCAACTGGCGGTTCCGAAAAGACTAGCTCTGCCGCCTGAGAGAATTCCGCCTCTGTTAAACCAGCTACATCATAACGATGGAGAATCCGCAGATCTTCTAAAGAGCGGATCCCAAGATTTTCAACGAGATCCTGCTTAAGAGCCTGTGCTTCTACAGCAAATTCAGGACGCTTCTCTACATATAACCGTCTAACCATACCTGTCATTCTCATCATTCCTTTTATATTTTATCGGTAAAAATCCAATAAAGATCTTCTTCTATTCTTCCTTTACAAGGCTATTGTAGCATAGTAGTATTAATAAATAAAATGAATCGTTTTTATATATTTGATTAGTTCTGCTAATGAATAACTTTGCAATAAACAACGAGGAGACTGCCCTATGAACAATAAATCGATTAACTTTGAACAATACAAGGTTTTTTTTCATGTAGCAAAAACACTAAGCTTCTCGAAAGCAGCTGAGGCTTTATTCATTTCCCAATCCGCTGTAAGTCAATCAATTCGCCAGTTGGAAAAAGAATTACGAACACCATTATTTTCTCGTACAACAAAACAAGTGCGCCTCACTCAGGCTGGCGGGGTTCTATTTCACCACGTCAAAGAAGCTTGCCAACTTCTCGAACTAGGCGAACGGGCCTTGGATAATCTGCAAGATCTATCGCTGGGCGAAATCCGGCTTGGCGCCAGCGATACGATCTGTCGTTACTATCTATTACCTTTTTTGGCCCATTTCAAAAAAAAATATCCCCCAATAAAAATAACTTTGATTAATCGTCCCTCTCCGATTTGCCTGGACCTGCTTAAAGCAGGCGATGTCGATCTTAGTATTGTAAATATGGCCAGCCAGCCGTCTGACCCCCTCCTGCAAATTTCCCCGCTTGTAACAATCCACGATGTCATCGTAGCCTCGCCGCAGTATCCAGCGCTGCCCTCAGCAGCTGTACTACTAAAGGATTTAGTAGAATTCCCCTTTATTTTGCTAGAAAAAAATTCTACTACAAGACGTTACGTGTCAGACTTTTTAGCAGCACAAAACATCAACCTTGCACCCGAAATTGAATTAGGCAGTCTTGACCTCTGCCTCGATTTTGCCCGAGCTGGCTTAGGGCTTACCTTTGCAGTACGAGAGTTTATTACAAAAGATCTAGCCGAAAACAAGCTGAGGGAAATTGCCCTCACCCAAGCATTGCCCCCGCGACAGATTGGCCTGCTTACGCACAGTCGAATTCCACTGTCCGCCGCAGCTCACACCTTTTGCGAACTGCTCTTGCAACCTTCTAGTATGGCTACCGCCATTACCAACTGAAAAAATTACCACAGGAATTTTTGACAAGAATAACAAAAAAGCCGCCCAGCAAAATGCAAGGTGCGGCTTTTTTATTAACGATACCGTTTCATAATCAGAACTTCTACACGACGGTTTTTCGCCCGTCCGTCTTCTGTATCATTGCCCAATATCGGACGATATTCACCATAACCAATCGCACTAAAGCGCGCCGGATCAAGTTTTACATCCTGAGCAAGAAGAAATTTCATAAAATTAAGCGCCCGCTTCGAACTGAGATCCCAGTTCGAGGGAAATTCAGCCGTATTAATCGGCAAATTATCAGTATGACCAGAAATTATAACATGCTGCGGCAATGTCGCCAAGAGCTTCGCAATTTCCCCGCCCCAGCGCTGCGAATCCGGACGAAGCTCAGCCCGGCCGGAAGCAAATAGAGCCGTATCCTGAATGCGAATCATAAGCCCCTCTTCCGTCAATACCGTCTGGAGCTGTCCGCCTAAATTGTTCTGTGCAATATAAGCGTCCACTTTTTTCTTGACTTCATTAAGCTGTACAGCTTCTTTCACTTGTTCTTTCAACTTTTCCTGCCCAGGATCCTCGGTCGGCGTATTGGGATTGACATCGCCCGCAATAGACATCTGATTCATCACCGAAGGTCCGCCATTGAAGGCGGCATTAAAAGACTGTGCCAGAACTTCAAACTTTTTAGAATCTACTTGCGCTGTTGCAAATAGTACAATAAACAAGGCCAAGAGCAACGTGAGCAAATCAGAATAAGGAATCAGCCATGTTTCATCAGCATGTTCTTCATGATGCTCGGCCGGCTTTTTCTTTGCCATAATGAATTACCCTTCCGATTTTTTCTCAAGCAAAGCGGCCCGCTCCGCCTGGGGAATAAAGACCATAAGTTTTGCCTGCAGGGCGATCGGTGAATCACCAGCCTGCAAGGACAGTACACCTTCCATAACCATGCGGCGCATCTCCGCTTCTTCACCGGAGATCATTTTCAGCTTATTCGCAAAGGGATGCCACATAACATAACCGGTAAAAATACCAAGCAAAGTTGCTACGAAAGCAGCGGCAATAGAGTGACCGAGTTTTTCAATATCGCTTAAGTTACCTAACGCGGCAATCAGACCAATAACGGCGCCAAGTACGCCTAGTGTCGGCGCATACATACCTGCCTGCGAAAAAATCAGAGCGCCTGACCGATGACGTTCCTGCATCGTATGAATTTCAGCTTCTAAAACATCCTGAATCAGCTCCGAATCCATACCATCAACAACCATGCGGATTGCATTGCTCATAAAGGGGTCTTTAATTTCATCAATTCGACTTTCCAGAGCCAGAATACCTTCGCGGCGAGCAATCTGCGACAATTCTACAAACATGGGCAAAAGCTGCGATTTTTCCATAAGTTCCTGCTTTTGAAACAGCAGTTTCATGAGTTTCGGAAAATCCTTCAGTTTGTCCATCGTGAATGCATTACAAAGAGCTGCGGCCGTTCCGGCAAAAATAATCAAAAAAGCGGCTGGATTAATCAGCGCGCTGGCGCTGGCGCCTTTTAAAACCATGCCGACGCCTACGGCTAGAATTCCGCCAACCATACCTATTACTGTCGATATTTCCAAAGTTTCTTCCTCCAGTCCCACTATCAGCCGCGCTGACTCGCGTTTTTCCAAGTACATAAACTATTCCCTGTAAAGAGCCATAATCCTGTTATTCGACAAAAATCTTTTAATAAAATTAACAATAAAAAGATTCCAGTTTGATTGTAAGGTTTTATGACAAAAAAAGTCAAGCGTTAAAGGCAATAAGAATCTAGGCTATAGGTCTCAACCTTTGCCCATAATAAAAACAGCCTTCCTTAAGAAATTCAGAAAGGCTGTTTTACCTATTACAAATTTTTAGACTTTAGGAATATTGCGTCCTGAAAAAATTTCAAGCATTTCCTTTTTAATACGCTGCTTAATTTTTTTCTTTTCCCCTGGCAACAAATCTTTTTTTCCGGTGCCAAAGAGATAGTTATCCATATCGAATTCTTTTAAAATCATCTTAGTATGGAAAATGTTATCTTGATATACATTTGTATCAATCATTTGATACTGAGATTTTAAATCGCGGGAAATATAGTTTTGAATCGAATTGATCTTATGATCAATATAAAACTTCTTGCCATTCACATCACGAGTAAAGCCTCTGACGCGATAATCGACAATACAAATATCAGAACAAAAGCTGTTAATCAAATAATTTAAAGCCTTCAGCGGCGAAATCTGGCCGCAAGTCGATACATCAATATCCGCGCGAAATGTACTAATCCCTTGGTCGGGATGACTTTCAGGATAGGTATGGACCGTAATATGGCTCTTATCCAAGTGCGCCACGACACTATCACCGCTAAATTCTTCCCCATCGGGCCCTTTTTCTTCCGTCTTATCTTCGGCAATCAGCATCGTTACGCTAGCTCCCTGGGGATCATAATCTTGCTTAGCAATATTTAGAATTGTAGCACCAATAATATTGGCTACTTCGGTAAGAATACTCGTTAAACGTTCCGCCCGATACTCCTGATCAATATAGGCGATATAGGCCTGCTGATGCTCCGGTGTTTTAGCGTAGCAAATATCATACATGTTGAAGCTAAGCGTCTTTGTCAAATTATTAAACCCATACAATTTTAACTTCTTAATCCCCTTGATTTCCATTGTGCTTTTACTCTCCTTATATGGTTTACGAATGACAAAACACAGACCTATGAACTAAAAATTCAAATCTCATGAATCATTCTAATGATAAACCATAAGAAATGCAAGCAGAACTGAAAGTTAAATGCTGGCAGATATCAGCTTACTATTGTAAGACAGAGTCAATGACGCGCCAGGCATTTTTCCAAGCAATTTTTTCAATCTCCCTTTCCTTGAACCCAGCTTTTTCTAAGGCGTGCCACAATTTTCCCATTTGGCCGCTGTGAACAATTTCCACAGAACAGTCAATCCCATCAAAGTCAGTTCCTAAAGCAATCACATCAATACCGCCAACTTGTTTCATATGCTTGATATGATGCACCATATCAGTCACAAGGCTTGTCGCTGAATTCCCTAAAAAATGGTTGGAAAAATTTAGTCCCATGACACCGCCATTTTCCGCTAAACGACGAATCATCGGATCAGTAAGATTCCTGCTATGATTCGTCAAGGCCCTGCAGTTCGAATGAGACGCGACAAAAGGGCCGCTTAACGTTTCAGCAACATCATAAAAACCCTGATCTGACAAATGCGACACATCCACAAGCATGCCAAGTCGCTCCATTTCACCAACGACATCACGACCAAATTCCGTTAGACCAAGTCTCTGGCCCTCGTGATAAAGATGGGACCAGCCAATTTCGTTGGGATAATTCCAAGTCAAAGTCAAAAGACGAATTCCCTGCGAATAAAAATAATAAAGATTTTCCATGGATCCCGCTAACGCGGCGCCTTCTTCAATCGTCAAAAAAGCGCCGATCTTCCCTGCCTGCCGACATTCCCTGAGTTCTGTCCCGTTCCTTACGAGCCTAAGTTCGTCTGGTATAGCCGCCACTTCGTTTTGAAACCGCTCCAGCATAGATTGACAACGGGCAAAACAGTCAGGATGCTCTTGCTTATCCATAAACAAAGCAAAAAATTGACCATAGGTCCCAGCTTCCCGCAGTTTTCTTACATCAACGGCATAAGAATTCTCCCGCAACGAAGCTTCTTTATCAGCCATAAGCTTCCATAATGTATCACAATGCAAATCAATCATTTCTCACCGCTCCCTTATAGGAATTTCTTCGTGCTATTTTCCTAAAATCCCCCTGTCCTTCCAAAGTCTTGGTGTCAAGTAGAAAGATTTTCTGAACTTTGAAAAAATCTAAGAAAATATAAGGATTTTTTTCTAATAAAAAGAGGATTTTGACTATTTTTTCTGAACTTTATATTTTGTAGGAGAATTTTTGCAAGCCAAATGTCGCTACTTCTCCGAGCTTTCTTTTTACTTGCTTTTATATTGCTTGAAGCAATATAAAATAAATAAAAAATGACCACTAGGAAGGGAGTATGATTTATGCCAAAGATCATTACCTGCTACAAATGGGTGCTTGATGAACAGGATATCAAGGTCAACCCGACTACACTGGCCCTGGACACGAGCCGGGCTAAAAAGAAAATCAGCGATTATGAC
This sequence comes from Pelorhabdus sp. sgz311002, assembly GCF_056134285.1. Classification (NCBI taxonomy): domain Bacteria; kingdom Bacillati; phylum Bacillota; class Negativicutes; order Selenomonadales; family Sporomusaceae; genus Pelorhabdus; species Pelorhabdus sp. sgz311002. Next base: position 348,882 of record NZ_JBWBCL010000002.1, read on the forward strand.
AAAAATGCCATTGAGGTAGCTACCCAGCTTTTCGAAGCCCACGGCGGCAGCTCGACTATCATTTCCTATGGCGGAACAGATTTAAAACAATCGCTGAAAGACGCCTTATCGCGCGGACCGGAAAAAGCCATCTGGGTAAGCGATGCCAATGCAGAGCAAGCTGACGGCTATGTAACAGCAAACGTCTTAGCGGAAGCAGTAAAACAAGCTGGCGAGTATGACATGATTCTGTGCGCCGACGGTTCCGCTGATGTCTGCAACCAGCAGCTACCCGCTCGTCTTGCTGCACTACTTGATGTTCCGGCTATTACTTCCGTTGTAAAATTTGAAGTAGAAGGCACTAAAGTCACAGCAACGCGCCGTGTTGGCGATTCGACGGAAACAATCATCGTGGAAGGCCCAGCCGTTTACAGCGTTTTGCCGGAAATTGCTCAGCCGCGCTTCCCCACCGTTAAACAACTCATGGGAGCCTCGAAAAAACCTCAGACAGAAATTAAAGTTGCCGATTTAGGATTGCCTGAAGCAAAACTGACCGCAAAAAGCAAAGTCAGAAGTATCACAGGGTATGTCATGTCTCGTAAGAATATGCTCTTTAAAGACGGCTCGCCGGAAGAACTGGCTTCTCAAGTCGTTGCGAACTTAACTAAAGAAGGCGTACTATAAGACGCTAGAATTGAAAGGGGTTGTATGATAACATGGCAGGAATTTGGGTATATAGTGAAGATGCCGTTTTGGCAAAAGAAATGGTAACCCTAGCCAAAGAACTGGCTAAAACGAACAATCAGCCGATTGGGGCTGTCACCTTATGTGAAGATACGGCAAAAGAACTGACTGCACTGGGCGTGCAGAAAGCGATTGTCTTAAAAGGCAATTCTACTTGGGCGGAAGCTTATGAACAAGCCCTAGCCGACACGCTTGCCGCAGAAGGCGCATCGATTGTGCTCATCGGCGGAACTGTGTCTGGAAAATATACAGCTGCAAAAGCAGCGGCCCGTCTTGACGCCGGTCTCGCTACGGACGCAACGAAAGTGTCCTTAGAAGGCGATGAAGTCGTCATTGAAAGAATTATTTACGGTGGTTTGGCCGTTTCTACGGAAGCGCTTTCCTATCCGGCTTTCGTAACCATCCCGCCACGTTCCTACGACATTAGTGCTGAAGCAGCTAGCAGCGGTGAAGTGATCGTTAAAGAAGTAACAGTCGATCCTAAAGTTACTGTAGGTGCAACAGCTAAAATAGAACGCCAAGGAGTTGACATCTCCAAAGCGGAAAAAGCCGTCGGCGTAGGCCGCGGTGTAGGCAACCAGGAAGACCTTGCTATGATTCAAGCGCTGGCTGACGCCATTGGCGCTGAAGTCGGCTGCACGCGGCCGATTGCCGAAGATGCCAAGTGGTTCCCTATCGACCGCTATATCGGCATTTCCGGTAAAATCTTTAAAGGCAGTCTCTATATCGGCGTAGGCACATCCGGTCAGATTCAGCATGTGTCAGGCATTCGCGACTCAAAAGTAGTTGTTGCAATTAACACTGACGAAAATGCGCCAATTTTTGCAGCAGCCGACTATGGTATTGTCGGAAATTATGCTGAAATCGTCCCGGCTCTGACTGCAGCCATCAAACAAGCAAAATAAGATTCGATAGGGGGCGAAGTTTGTGAGCGAAGAAGAAAAAGTTGACGCGATTATTGTCGGCGGCGGCGTAGCAGGGTTAGCCTGCGCCTATAAACTAGCTACCGAAGGCAAAGAAGTCGTTGTCATCGAACGGGGGTCCTCCTGTGGCGATAAGAATTTGACAGGTGGACGAATTTATACCTATTCGCTGCTCAACTTGCTTGGTGAAGAACTTATGGCCGAAGCACCACTGGAACGGCCCATTGTAAAAGAACAAATTGCCATGACCCATGCCAAAGGCGCCATGACAATTGATTATACCGACTACAGTTTTACCGAAGGCGTACCACAGTCTTATTCCATTTTACACGCTGTTTTTGATCCTTGGCTGGCGGAAAAAGCCGAAGAAGCCGGGGCAATGATCGCGCCAGGCATCTTAGTAGAAGAACTGATCGAACGGGACGGAAAAATTGTCGGCGTAAAAATGGGCGATGAAGAAATGTTCAGCGACATTGTCATTGCCGCTGACGGTGTAAACAGCTTTCTCGCCCAACAGGCTGGACTGCGTTCGGATTTAAACGATCACGAAGTGGCTGTAGGCGTAAAAGAAGTCATTGAATTGCCGGAAGAAACCATTACGGATCGCTTTGGTTTACAAGCTGGCGAGGGCGCTGCCCGACTATTTCTTGGCGTATCTGAGGGCATGGGCGGCGGCGGCTTCTTATACACCAATAAATCAAGTATATCACTAGGTCTTGTGGTCAGTCCTAAGGACTTAAGCAAACATAATAAACGGCTCCACGAAGTCATGCAGGATTTCAAAATGCATCCCGCCGTTTACCCGCTGATCGCTGGCGGTACAACGACAGAATACGGCGCCCATCTTGTCGGCGAAGCTGGTTATCACGGTCTCCCGAAACAGTTGTATCGTGAAGGCCTTGTCCTAATCGGCGACGCGGCTGGCCTATGTATTAACATGGGAAGTACGATTCGCGGCATGGATCTGGCAATTGCCAGCGGCGTCGCTGCGGCAGAAGCCATTTTAGGCGCGAAATCGCCCAGTGAAATCGGCCCCGCCTACACGGCAAAGCTGAATGAAGCCGTATTGCCAACGATGAAAGTCTATGCAGGGTATCCTGTCATGATGGAATTACCTCGTCTCTTTACGGAATATCCGCTTATGGCGAATGAAATGATGCACTTCTTATTCGCCGTCGATGGCAGCATCCCGGCAAAAATGCCAAAAGCAATGCTGGATATTGTGAAGAAAAACGTCGGTATCGGCGCAATCCTGTCCGACGGCTGGAAGGGGTTTAAAGCCTTATGACTGTAAAAAAACAGGCTGTAGAAGAATTACTTGGCTACAACAAGTTTAATGTGGACGAAGAAAATGCTCACATTGTCATCGACAAAGAAATTTGCGCCAAATGCAAAACCAAACCCTGCCTGGTAGCTTGTCCGGCTGTGCTGTATCGTCAGCAAGACGAAAAGAGCGATGTTACCTTTGATTATGCAGGTTGTTTGGAATGCGGCACTTGCCGCGTTGTCTGCTACAATCAAGGCAACAAGGGCATTGTCAAATGGGTTTACCCCAACGGAACCTTTGGCATTAGCTATCGTCACGGTTAAGACTATTTAAATAAGATCGCCACGGCCGAATCGGTATCGGCCGTGGTAACAAAAAGAAGCTATCTGTCATTAAGACCTACGTCAAAATGGCAGATAGCTTTTATTTATTTTCTCTGCTGCTTAAATCTGTTGGGCATCAGAAGGAACTGTCAAGAACTTCAGTTCGGGATTCCGTTCAATAACCCAATTTAAGGACCATTCATTGTTCACAAGGGCTACAGGCCGCTCTTTAATATCAAAAACAAGCATGCCGCTTTCCATGCTTTTTACTTTTTTCATATCGACAAGATCACCTGACTGACTATAAAGCCAGCGGGCCACGCCAAAGGGTAGACGATTCATGAGAATATCCACGCCATATTCATTCTTTAGCCGATATTCAAGCACTTCAAACTGAAGCGTACCAACAACACCGACAATAAAAGATTCGACGGCGCTATCATGTTGGCGGAAGACCTGTACGGCCCCCTCTTGGGTCAGTTCGGTCATCCCTTTTATAAACTGTTTACGACGCATCGTGTCTTTCGGTTGTACTCTGGCAAACTGTTCTGGCGGAAATACGGGGAAATCTTTAAACTCAATTCGTTTTCCCTCATCACAAATCGTATCGCCGATCCCAAAAACGCCAGGATCAAAGAGGCCCACAATATCACCAGGATAGGCTTCGTCAATTAAAGTCCGCTCCTGCGCTAAAAACTGTTGTGGCTGTGAAAGCTTGATCGCTTTGCCGCTACGACCATGGTACACGCTCATCCCTTTCGTAAATTTGCCGGAACAAATCCGCATAAAGGCAAGGCGATCGCGATGGGCCGGATTCATGTTCGCCTGAATTTTAAAAATAAAAGCAGAAAAAGCGGGATCTACTGGATCTACTGGACCTTCCTCTGTAAGACGAGGCGCTGGCGCTGGCGCTAAATCCAAAAAGGCCTCCAAAAAAGGTCTCACGCCAAAATTACTCATAGCACTCCCGAAAAACATAGGTGTCAGCTCGCCATTGCGTACTTTTTCAAAATCAAAAGCATCGCCAGCCATATCTAGTAGTTCAATATCATCAATGAGCGACTGATGAACTTCCTGACCTAACAGCTCCTGAAAAGCAGGATCATCAACACTTCCCTGCTTGGAAGGCAATACGGCCGAACCGTGACTGCCATCCTTCTCAAACAACTCAACCTGGGCCAGCTTACGGTTATAGACGCCAAGATAACTTCCGTCCACACCGATAGGCCAGTTCATGGGATACGCGCGAATTCCTAGCACCTGTTCTAGTTCTTCCATAAGGTCAAAGGGGTTTTTCCCAAAGCGGTCCAATTTATTGACAAAAGTAAAGACGGGAATGCCCCGCTGCTTACAAACATAAAACAGTTTTTTCGTTTGTTCTTCCACGCCTTTGGCCACATCAATAAGCATGACAGCGCTGTCAGCAGCCATCAGCGTGCGATACGTATCTTCACTAAAATCCTGATGGCCCGGTGTATCCAAAATATTAATACGGTAGCCTTGATAGTCAAATTGCAATACACTCGATGTAACCGAGATCCCTCTTTGTTTCTCTATTTCCATCCAGTCTGATACGGCATGCTTCTGCGCTTTACGGGCCTTTACAGAACCAGCTAAGCGAATTGCACCGCCATAGAGTAACAGCTTTTCCGTCAAAGTTGTTTTCCCGGCATCTGGATGGGAAATGATGGCGAAGGTTCGCCGTTTATTCGTTTCTTCTACTAGGGACGACATGTACAGCCTCCTACATATTTACAGACTCAAATTACTCCCCATTAAGGGCAACTCTCTTTGTACTATAGAGATCTTCCCGTGCTTTGTCAAGCGCCTTATAGTACATTCTTCAGTACTTCAATGACTTGATGGGGCACTGTCAAATTCGTTTGTAATTCCATCGCGCCTGCCTGATTTTTCACTCCGGAGATCACTAAATAATCAAGCAGTCGATAGCCCATCACTTCGATATCAGCTAAAGGAGAATGTAAAATAGCCTGATGGAAATCCACCGTTATATCATTCCCGCGAAAGGTAATATTCATATCAGGGTTGACCGCGCTTACACCAGCTAGCTTTGCGACCATAGCCATACTCATGAAAGATGCCATGAAGGAAAGGATCGGCCGATCGGGCATGCTCTTGGAAAGTACTTCTATTTTGAGGATTGAATGGTCTTTATCATGTTCCAATTGATGAATTTTGCAAACTAACTCTACTGTGCCAGACTCTTCACTGACAACGTGGAGTTTCATTTTATTATCGCCAAGCGAAGTCATCTGGAATTCTTTTATTTTAGGCGAGTCAGCGATAGCCTTACGTAAAATCTCATTGCTCCATTCATCGGCTACGACGATTTTCCCCGTTTCCAAGCCGTCCAAAGTCTGACGATCCCAAACTTCTCTGAGTTTCCCCATCATCTTTGCAATATCGGAGAATTTAGTGCTCATATCCCAAGCCTTAGCCGGCTGAGCAACTTCTACCATCATCACAGGCATATCCATCGTAATTCCTCCTTTTCTGCTTAGCAATTCTGCCGCAGATAGGTTGTAAAAAACTCTATATTTTCTTTTGCCACTAAATGGCGGTCCGTATCAACCGTAATCATATGATAGGACTCTTCTAAAATCACTTTGCGAATTGATGTAGATCCAACATGCTGCTCGACATACTCAGCATTCTTTAGACTAGCCGTATCATCTTCACGAGCATGAAGCAGTAATATCGGTGCAGTAACAGCTTGTAGATGGCTTTTCACGTGGTTAATAAGTCGAAAATTTTGGTCCATTGCCAAACCAGGTACTCGGTCATAAACCATTTCTGAAGCATTTTTTAGTACAATACTCCGCAGTCGATCATTTTTTATGCCATAAGGCGGCCGCTCTGTAAAAGAATAAAAATATTTTAAAGGCGTACAATAGACTAAAGGAATTAGAAAGGAATACCAAGGTATCGTCCAGCCATCATAAAAAAGCGTAGTCGACATCAACGAAACTGCTGGAATTTCGGGAAATTCCGCCGCAAGCTCCAAAGCTAGCACAGCTCCCATACAAAGGCCGGCAACGCCGACCTGTTCGTGTGTTTCTTTCAAATGCAAATAGGCTTCTCTCGCACCTCGATACCACTCTTGCCAGGGAGTCTGTTTTAACACTTCAATCGTTTCATTATGACCAGGCAAACAAGGCGCATAAACAGAAAATCCCTTCTTGTGGAGTTTTTCTGCTAAAAATTTCATTTCAAAGGGATTGCCTGTAAGCCCGTGAAGCAGCAATACCGCTTGATCGCCGCCAGTTAATTCAATTTCATATTTGCTCATGTTACTTCTTCCACCCTATTGATAAATTCCGTTTTTCCCTGTCCTTAAATATCAAGAAAACCGTTAGCTCCGAAGGTCGCTAACGGTATCCTGTGCCTCAGCCAAAAAGAGCACAAATTATAAATGCAAACGGTGCAAAATGGCTTCAAAGAGTTTAATAAAGAGATCAATTTCCTCAAAGGTAATCGTAAGCGACGGCGCCAGCGTGAATACATTCTTATAATGACCGCCCACGTCAAGAACGAGACCATACTGCTTGCCGTCTACTTCAATATCGCCTTTCATTGCTTCGTCGACAATGCGATCCGCCAAAGCCTTGTCAGGCGTAAAGCCGTCAGATGTAGTCATTTCAATGCGCAATGCCAGTCCCAGACCGTCGACATCGCCAATAACACTATGACGCTCTTTCATTTTCTTCAGTTCTTTTAAGAGATAAGCGCCTTTTTCGGCCACTTGTTTTTCCATATTCTGGTCCTTGCAGAATTGAAGCGTAGCTAAACCTGCCGCCGTTCCCAGTGGATTGCTGGCAAAAGTAGAGTGCGTCGATCCAGGCGGAAAAAGCTGTGGTGAAATCAGTTCTTCTTTGGCCCACATACCGGAAATCGGATTTAAGCCATTAGTAAGTGCTTTCCCGAAAACAATGACATCAGGATCTACATTAAAGTGCTCTGTCGACCAGAGTTTTCCTGTACGATAGAAGCCCATTTGAATTTCGTCACAAACAAGAAGAATGTTATGTTTCTTCAAGATTTTCTGTAGTTTATTAAAATAATCGCGCGGCGGAATAATATAGCCGCCTGTAGCTTGTACTGGTTCAATATAGAATGCAGCATATTCCGCTTCATTGACTTTCGGATCTAAAACACCATAGTATTCTGTTTCAAATAGTTTTTCAACCTGCTGAATACATTCATACCCGCAACTCCCAGCCTGTTTGCCGTAGAAACAACGATAGCAGTAAGGATAGGGGATGAAGTTCGCTCTGTTACCAAAATGGCCATAGCGACGACGATAGCGGTAGCTGCTCGTAATCTCCGATACAGCCAGAGTCCGGCCATGATAACCGCCCATAAACGCAAACATCAAGGACTTGCCATGCTTATAATTGCGTACCAGCTTTAAGCTATCTTCTACAGCCTGAGCGCCGCCTACGTTGAAATGAACGCGGCCCTTGGAGCCGAAACGATCTTGCGTCGCTTTCGATAATTCATAAGAAAGCATAATCTTTTCTTTATGGAGATACTGGCAGGCTAACTGCGGCAATTTTTCCAACTGCGCCTGATGCTTTGCACCAATTTCTTCATTCTTATAGCCAAAGTTTACTGCCGAATACCACATTTGCATATCCAGATAGGGTTTGTCCTGTCTGTCAAACAGCCAGGAGCCTTCACAGTGATCGAAAATTTTGGCCGGATCAATATAGTGAACCGTATCGCCAAAGGAACAATACTCCGCTTCTACTGCGAGCAGTTCTTCATCCGTCATTTCTTCCCATTTCATACATATAGCCTCACTTTATATAAATTAAGCCTGGTTAGGCAATACCTGCCTGGCTCTTTTGCCGCACGCGTAAATCCTGCTGAATTTCCTGAAAAGATCGGTAAACGCAATAATCCAGGCCTTCTTCCTCACAAAAATCAACAAGCTTGGCCTTAGCATAGACAAAATCAGCTTGCTTAGCTAAACAAAAATCGCTGCGTCCATCGCCGATCAAATACACGGGCAATCCCCCGGAAATTACTTCGGCTGTCTGGCATTTACACGTCCCTGAGGGGCAGTGCGGACTGTTATGAGGATAGGACGTCATAAAAGCCCCCTCATGCTCTTTTAAAGTATTAGCATAAACAGCAAGACCTTGTAGCCCGTTCTGCTCTAAAATCCGCTGAATAAACACTTCAAAACCATCGCTAATAATAGCCATAGGAATTTTTTCTCTTTGGGCAAACTGAACAAACGCTCTAAAGGATGGGTCAATGGATATGGTAGAAACAAACTCTAAGAGTTCTGTAAGCGGTCGTTTCACTAAGGCCATCTGACGGCGCAAACATTCCTGCGAACCAAAGATGCCAGCTTCCCACTGCTTTTCGATAAACTCCCATTCCGGTTCGGCAAATTGCTCCAATACCGCATCTGTTACATCTCTATCGGCTATCGTACCATCAAAATCGATAGCTAAAAAATAATCCATAAGACAAAAACTCCATTCTTTCTCATCTATTGCGATCACCAAAGAGATAGTTCTTGCTTGGCTTACACGTTTATAACTATACCACAAAATGACCCAGCACGAAAGGAAATCATAGTCTTTTTACCTAAAAAAGCCCTTTTTTTGTCACAGTCTGGCGATTTTTTTCTTTTCCCATAGCAGCAACCACTGGGTTAAAATTTGGTAAGCAATCGCCGTATCAGTTATTTCTCGCAGAGCAGCTCGAAACGCTGGATTTTGTAAATCCGGCGAAAGCTTTAGTGCCTGTAGGGAAAGCTGCAACGCCTCACAGACTGCTACTGGTCCAATCGATAAAGCCGGACAATTCGCCCTGTCATTATCAAGAACCAGCAAAAGACGATTCTTGGCTGAATAAATCAGCGAACAATCTGCTTGTCCCACTTGGGCTGACTGCGCAAGAAAACCGGCAAATACAGTTTCCATAAATAGCTTCATTTCTCTAAGGCAAAGCGCAGCGTTGGCGGTCTCTACTGGCGGCAACTGCCAACGCCAGCCTAGACACAATATTTTTTCGCATAAGTGCAGCGGCGGCGCGAGAGCAATGACGCCAACTTCCCGTCCGGCTAAAGTCAAGCGACGGTAAGACTTTACCGTCGTAAGCTTCTCCCAAAAACCATACACTAAATCCGCACTGTTTTGATCATATTGATAAGAGCTATCGATAGGATCCGCTAAGGGCCGTACAAACCGGACCTGGCCATGGACAATGCCTGCCGTAATATAAGCGCGCTCAGCGAGCGGCGCCAGTAGCAGCCGATCCACCAAAGCACTAGCGAAAGGATAACTGCCTGTTGCTCCTTCCGCTCTTTGTTGAAACGAAGCAGGCAGCACTTGCCAGAAATGACTTAGTTCATCAATATAGATAGCGCCAGCATGACCTCTAGCTAACAGGCAATGCCGCGCCATGAAAGCAATTGGCTCTTTCGTGCCATTTGCAATCAGTTCTACTTTACGCTCCTGCGGACCGCGAAATCCATCGTATAACCGCCGACTCATTCTGGCAGTCTTTTCCTGGGCCTCACGCTCCGCAGGTTCGCAGCCATAAATTCTCTGACAAGCCGCCCGCCACCGCTGCGGCTTCACCCGAACAGTAAAAGCTGCACTTTGCAGGTCTTTTTCGCTACCAGCCAAGAGCAAGCTACGCTCTTTTAAAACAGGCAGCGCAAGCGGCAGAGGCAACGGCGCTTGCCGTGGCAAAAATAAAGCAGTGAGATGCTGTTTTAAAGCCGCCTCCCATGGTGAAACACCGAGACCTGCAATAACAAGCCCAGGCCGCGTCACAGCTCTTCCTACTCGTCCCAGCCGCTGCTGAAACGCCGCCTGCCCAAGTGTTAGATTAGGCAGCAAACATACGTCAAGCCCACCAATATCAACGCCCAGTTCCAGCGCATTTGTGGCAATAAGCAAAAGAGGCCGATCTACGTGGTGACGGAAAGTCTGTTCTAACTCTCGTCGCTCCTCAGGCAACAGATCCGCGTCATAGAGTAAGATGGGCTGCGCCAAGTGCGGTTTTAGCAAAAATCGCAGCCTACGGCTCATGGCCTTACTTTGACAAAAGTACAGTGCCCGGCTATGCCGCAAGGGTTTCGCTGTTAATAACGACGTCAATTCCGGCCGTCCTGGCTGTCGATCATAAAACAACACGAGTCGTTTTAACGCGGCTTCACGTTGCTTTAAAAAGGATTTTGCCGCCGCCAGTGAAATAAACTCAACAGTTTCGGCGGCGCTCCCATCTATATGAATGATCGCAGACTTCGGTACTGACAACAGACGAGAAGCAAAATCAAGGGGCTGCGGCAGCGTCGCTGAAGCCAGAAAAAACCGTACTGGCGAAAGCGAAAAGACTTCCTTGAGCACAGCAATCCGTTTCATCAGATAGGCTGTTTGCGCCCCAAAAATCCCCTGATACTGGTGGGCTTCATCAAGTACCATCACGGCAAGCTGGCGAAAAAAAGCCCCTTCCCTGAGCAAGGAAAAATGGACTTTATCAATCGTAGCCAAACGCAGCCTAGCTCGGCCAAAGGCCGAAGTGCCTTGATGTCGCTGCATCTGGGTATCGTCTTGACTTCCCTTCCAAATGGTCCAGCAAATGGGATGACCAGCAACGACAAGTCTTCCAGCCATAGCTTGCCCCGCGTGATTATAGGAACAGTCCGTTGAAAGTGCTGCCAGTCTTTCAGCCTGTCCCCACAACAGCGCCTGCGTCGGCAGGCAAATAAGCGCAGTTGCCTGAAGTGAGCGACTCAAAGCCTCCAGAACAAACGATAAAAAACACAGACTCTTGCCAGATCCAGTCCCGCTTGTCAAAATCAGATGAGCCGTCGTCTGGCAGGCAGCTACTAAAATCTGTGCCTGATGCTCATAAATTCCGCTTTTGGCCTTCGGTTCGTAGCGAAGAATGAAGTCGTTCATAGCTTGTGGCAAAGAAAGTTCCGCCAGGGGACGACTATGCGGCAGCAAGGTCCGACAAGCGGCAGCTTGCGGCAACCAAACTCCAGGAAACCGCTGCACTAGATCCGCTAATATCCGCCAAGTCGCCCAAATTTCGCTTTCGCTGTTTTCGTGCCGCTTTATCCAGGAAAACATGCTTGTCGCCTCTTTTTCTCTTTCTTAGTGTTTCGCGAAAAACAAGGCCCTTCCTGTCATAAAGTAAAAAAAAGCCCCCGACACAAGGCCGAAGGCAGATGGGGCAATTTATTTGGGATCGATGATGGCTGCGTCCCCTTCTTCGCCAGTTCGAATCCGAACGGCATTTTCTAAAGGATAGACGAAAATTTTCCCATCACCGACTTCACCGGTGTGACAAATCCGTTTCGCTGTTTCCACAACAAGCTCCACAGGCACTTCGCAAACAACTGTTTCCAGCTTTATTTTAGGAAGCAGACTAATATTATATTCTTTGCCGCGATAGACTTCTTTATGGCCTTTCGTCAGACCGCACCCAAATACTTGAGTAACAGTCATTCCGGCAACACCGATTTCATTTAGAGCATCTTTTAATTCTTCCAATTTAGCAGGACGAGTAATAATTTCCACTTTCGTAATCTTTCTCATAGGCAACCTCCTCGAATGATATAAACTGTCGGTCTTCTCTTATGAGTTTACGCTAAAGTTGTTTTGGTAACAACCTTTTCTGACGGGGACTCGCTTACCGCGAAGGAAATCTGTGAACCGATAGCAATATCCTGATGAGCATAGCCGCGTTCGCCATGTTCTGAAAGATCGAGACCTTGGCTTTCTTCATCTTCACTAGAACGAAGGGTAAAGACTACCCCTACGGCTTTTAAGATAATGAAAGTCATTATAGCCGCAAAAGCCCAGCTTGTAGCTACGCCGATACATTGTGTTGTAAACTGCGCAGCATTGCCATAGAACAGACCATCCGCACCAGCGGGATTGACTGAGGTTGTAGCAAAAAGGCCTGTAGCCAAGGCACCCCAGGTACCGCCTACGCCATGAACGCCAAAGGCGTCAAGCGAATCATCATAGCCTAATTTAGCTTTCGCTACACTAACCGAGAAGAAGCATATAACACCTGCCACTAAACCAATTACGATAGAGGCAAGAGGAGTTACAAAACCGGAAGCTGGTGTAATCGCTACAAGGCCAGCCACACAACCGCTTGCGGCGCCAAGAACAGTCGGTTTACCATGAACCAGCCATTCAGTAAATACCCAAGATAAAGCAGCAGCGCCAGCCGCTGTATTCGTAACAAGGAAAGCAAGACCAGCCAAACCGTTAGCGCTTAACGCACTGCCAGCATTAAACCCAAACCAGCCAAACCAGAGAAGAGCTGCACCAAGTACCGTCATGGGTAGATGATGGGGCAACATAATTTCATGGCCGTAGCCGCGCCGTTTACCAAGCACGAGAGCAATGACTAACCCAGATACGCCAGACAAAATATGAACGACTGTACCACCAGCAAAATCAAGAACACCTAAGTCCTTGAGCCAGCCGCCTGTGCCCCACACCCAGTGAGCTACAGGGTCATAAACAAAAGTGGCCCAGATCAAAGTAAAAGCTACGAACGCCGGGAATTTCATCCGTTCTGCAAATGAACCCGTAATAAGCGCCGGAGTAATGATCGCAAACATCGCTTGGAACATTACAAAAACATACTGAGGAATCGTTGCTGCATAGTCGCTGTTGGGATCCATGCCAACACCATTTAAACCAAACCATTCCAAACTGCCGAATAAATGATTAATATCAGGTCCAAAGGCAATACTATAACCCCAAAGTACCCACTGTACCGAGATAAGCGCTACAATAAAGAAGCTCTGCATAATTGTGCTGAGTGCATTCTTAGTTCGCACCATACCACCGTAGAAAAAGGCAAGACCTGGCGTCATAAGCATAACAAGCGCCGCGCTTACAAGCACAAAGGCTGTGTCGCCGCTATCAATTTTTGCCGCATCAGCCGCGTCAGCTGCCGCTGCCGTTGCTGTTCCATCATCGGCAAAAGCCACAGGTAAGATGACCATTGTAAAGAGTAAACATAAAAGTATAATAGCCCAACTTCTTTTCATCCCAAATCCCTTCCTTTGCCTAAAATTCCCTCAAAAAACTACAAAACGCCCAGGAAAATAAAATTCCTGAACGTCATTGTTCAAAAGAAACACAAAAAGCCTCCGCACGTATTGACTACGCTGCGAAGGCTTCATTGCCTGTAGGTTATGAGGTTATTTATAATAATAACAGCGAGCTTCTCGTCTGTCAAGAGGCTCCTTAAAACAATTTACAACTTTACAATTTTTATTGTTTATTGCCTCAGTCAACTACAACAGTTACCTTATTCATTCTGTCGCCCTGTTCAATGAGATCGACAACATCCATATCGCTAATGACTTTACCGAAAACCGTATGCATGCCATCAAGATGGGGTTGCGGTTCATAGACGATAAAGAATTGGCTGCCACCTGTATTCGGACCACGATGAGCCATCGATAACGAGCCGCGTTCATGTTTGTGAGGATTTCCTTTGGTTTCACAAGGAATCGTATAGCCAGGACCGCCAGTGCCGTCGCCGCGCGGGCAGCCGCCTTGTGCTACAAAGCCGGGAATCACACGGTGGAAAGTCAATCCGTCATAAAAACCTTCCGTGATTAATTTTTCAAAATTAGCTACAGTGCCAGGTGCTTCCTGTTCGAAAAGTTCAATTTCAATAATACCTTTATCCATTTCAATTACAGCTTTTTTCATAGTGGAATTACCCCTCTTTTCTACTAGTACTTCTCTTATTATGCCATAATATTGCCATTTCTACTAGAGCTGCCTCTAAGCTTTACCTTGGCTTAAGAATTCACTCTTTCAGTCGATTCTCGACCTTGCTCATACTGGTTCAGCAATTCATCGAGATATTGGCTCATATCCAGCACCTCAGGGTGACGCAAGCCCTTTAGGCTGACTAGCTTATATAGGCCTGACCGCACTTCCTCTATACTTGCCACTACTTGCTCACCCCTCATCTTTAGTCATATTTTACATTATATGTTATTTATTACACAAATTTCAACTTATATTTTAAAAACAAATTTATGACTTTCTTGGTATACAAAAGGATATCATCATTAAATAGCGAAAATTTACAATAGATTAAATCTTTCGCCATTACCAATCAGTGTTTGAGCGATTTTAAAGGAGGATTTATATGACCACAGTTAAAATTCCTTATGCCAAAAAACATCTAGAGCTTTCAATTCCCGCTGATCGACTGCAGGGTATTCTTCAATCCAAAGCAGAAAGTTTTACTGCTGAAGCTGACGAAGCGACACTTGTAAAAACAGCTTTAGCCAATCCGATCGGTTCGCCGCGTCTCGCTGAACTGGCCAAAGGAAAAAAACACATTGTGATTATCACGAGCGATCACACCCGCCCCGTTCCCAGCCGCATTATTTCGCCGCTCTTAGTAGAAGAAATCCGCAGTACCAATCCTGACGGAAAAATCACATTCCTTGTTGCTACAGGCTTTCACAGAGCCACAACAGAAGCAGAACTAAATGCCAAGTTTGGCGAAGCCTTCCGTAAAACCATTGATATTGTAATTCATGACAGCCAAGATGACAGCGCCATGGTGAAAATTGGTGAACTTCCTTCCGGCGGCTCTACGATTGTCAATAAGCTCGCTATGGAAGCAGATTTACTCGTCGGCGAAGGCTTTATTGAACCGCATTTTTTTGCCGGTTTTTCTGGCGGCCGCAAGAGTGTTCTACCAGGAATCGCCAGCCAAGTCACCGTTCTTTACAATCACTGCTCACAGTTCATTGACAGTGAAAAAGCCCGGACTGGTAATTTAGCGGAAAACCCAATCCATAAAGATATGCTAGCCGCTGCCGAACAGGCTAAGCTGGCCTTTATCCTCAATGTGGTCATTGATGCTGAGAAAAAAATCATTAAGGCTTTTGCCGGCCATTCGGTCAAAGCCCATGAAGAAGGCTGCCAATTTGTCGGCGAGTTGGCTTCTGTCAAAGCTTGTCCTGCTGATATTGTCGTCACCTCCAACGGCGGCTATCCCCTTGATCAAAACCTCTATCAATCAGTAAAAGGCATGTCCGCGGCTGAAGCTACAGTGAAACCAGGCGGCGTTATTATCATCTGCAGCGCCTGCAACGACGGTCATGGCGGCGAAGCTTTTTACGATTGGTTTGCCAAAGCTCCCGGCGGTGCTTCGGAAGTCATGGAAAAAATCATGCAGATACCTGCTGAAAAAACGATTGCCGATCAGTGGGAGGCACAAATTTTAGCTCGTATCCAGCTAAAAGCCCATGTTATCGTAGTCACAGATTTGTGCGATCACCAAATGTTTAAAGATATGCAAGTTGCTGTGACTAGCACCCTCGAAGAAGCCATGGCCGAAGCAGAAAAGATTGTCGGCGCAAAAGCTTCCATAACCGTAATTCCTGATGGCGTCTCCGTCATTGTCCGTCCTTAAAAACGCAGTTTCTCTTACATAGAGAAAAACGATGCCAAGTGCCTCCGTGGCGCTTGCATCGTTTTTTTTTGCCATTTTTCGCTGATAGACTCAGCTATTTTAAAAATTCCCCATATCAGTGATTCGCAGAAATATTTCAATGAAGTTTCTTGATTTCTTTGAGCTTGTTATAAAGTGTAGCTAGAGAAATTCCCATTTTGTCAGCAATTTGCCGCTTTGCCGCCAAACTCGTCCCATGAGTCGCTAGCAATCGTTGCAACGTACGCCGCTCAAAGTCTTTCACGAGTACAGCCAACGATTCGGTATAATTAAACTCGTCTAAATTTCCTGGCGCCAATCGCTTCGGCAGATGACTTAACGTTAGAGTCGTTTCATCGCACATATTGACAGCATATTCGGCCATATTTTTTAGTTCCCGTACATTGCCTGGCCAATCATAGTTGAGCAAGGCGCTGTACACGCTAGTATCAATCAGAACAGAGCGGCCTGCTTTTTTCATAGCAGCAGAAAAAAAGTATTTTGCTAATAAAGCAATATCTTCTTGCCGTTCTTTCAAGGACGGTACCGTAAAGTTCATAACATTTAACCGATAATACACATCAGAGCGAAACTTATTTTCGGAAGTTAACTGATACAGATCTTGATGTGTCGCAGCAATAATCCGTAAATCCAGAGAGATTTCAGCCATTTCACCAATACGTCGAATCGTTCGTTCCTGAAGTACCCTTAGCAGCTTCGCCTGAGTTTCTAAAGGAAGTTCCGCAATCTCATCAAGAAATAAGGTCCCGCCACTAGCCATTTCGAACAGGCCAATGCGCCCGCCCTTTTTTGCTCCCGTAAAAGAGCCCTCCTCATAGCCGAAGAGCTCGCTTTCTACTAAATTCGGCGCAATGGCGGCACAATTGATCGCCACAAAAGGACCGGACCGTCTAGCACTCGCATGATGAATCGCCTGCGCAAACAACTCTTTACCAGTACCGCTAGCGCCATAAATCAAGATATCGGCATCACACTGCGCCGCCTTTTGGGCAATGTGAATCGTTTCCTGTAACGCTTTACTCTGACCTAAAATATCGTCAAAAGTATACTTTACCTGATATAGTCGGTCCACTAAGTTTTTTAGCTGACGACTCCGCTTCGTTACTCGCTCCACTTCAGCAGTAAGACGCCGCACTTCCGTAATATCTTTAACAACTGACACCCCGCCGCAGATAGCGCCGTTTACACGAATCGGGGCCATATCAGCTACGTATTCGATGTCGCCTTCGCGACGATAGGCGCCATAAACAGCCTTACCTGTAGCAATCACTTTCGGTAACATCGCTCCTGGTCGAACATCCGATAAAATCCTGCCTAAAATCTGTTCCTTTTTTACACCAGTAATTCGCGTATATTCATCATTAATGTATTGGACAATCTGTTTATGATCAATAACTAAAATGCCGTTATTTAACGAATCAAGAATTTGACCGTACCACGTTTCCATAACGTCTCTCTGCCGCGGCTGCCCCATCGAAAAACCTCCTGCAACAGTGTCGCTTTAACTAGCTTCTGTCTTTGACGTATTATTTCCGCAAATTGAGCCCTTTTTCCTGTCACATTGCATGAAAATTTGCAAAAAAACAACAGCTCTCATAAAATGAGCTGTTGTTTTTTATCAGTCGCTATCTTTTTGCTGAGTCGCTGTAATGTTGCTACGCTTCGGGAATCTCTAGATTCATCAGCGCTGAGCTAAGCGATTTTCCGTGAGCGTCAAGTGCTAAGGACCTTGTTACACCACCGCCAAGAGCATCATAGAGCACAAAATTCAAGGCGCCAATATTGGGCAAAGTATAACGGACTACGTTTCCTTTTACAATCTGAGAAAAATGCTTTTGAACCGCTTCTGCTGTAACATACTTTTCTAAACGAGAATAATCTTTTGAATCGTAGGCAATGAGCGATATGTTAGAAATATTGCCTTTATCGCCTGTTCTGGAATGAGCAATTTCTCTTAATTTCATCTTATATCACCTCATAATGCAAAGTAGCTTTCACAAGGTCCCGCGGCAATAATACCGATAAAACAGCAACAACCTCTTTGGCGCTTTTTGTGGCACCGCCACCGCCCGCTGGACCATTCGTGTACAAGCTTTCGACCTCATTGCCAATACGCGTCGCTTCCTTCAGCGTCTTTGTCCGTGCGGCAACGCGAAGGCGTACTTCATAGGGAGAATAAGAACCAGTGGAAAGAGCCTCGCCATGAAGCGAATTCATGCCAATAAGATCGAATTTAATTTCATCATAAGAAACGCCAGTCAGTATCAACCGTTCTTTAACAATTTCCAAGGCCAGTTGAGCCCGCTCAGCTGCCCCCGGTCCGGCATAGCTGATTTGCCCTTCCCCAATATAGCTATCGCGATACCCTACCGATACCTTGAAGGAATCCGTACGAGATCGTCCCGTCGCACCACTGACAGAAACTGCATCAGGTCGCTGCTCTTTAAACGAAACCGCGGAAAAATCAGCCACTACATCAGGCGTCAAGTAGGTTTTCGGGTCATGAATTTCATAAATAAGCTGTTCCTGGCAGGTCGCTGGTGTGACTCTGCCGCCTGCTTCTGCGACTTTCGTAATAATAAAGGAACCATCTTCTGCCGCTTCCGCAATCGGGAAACCAAGACGAGCTAAATCAGCTACATCTTTGTAACCGGGATCAGCAAAATAACCGCCAGTTACTTGCCCAGCACATTCCATAAGGTGACCAAGAACGGTGCCCTTACCTAAGAGATCCCAATTGTCTAAAGACCAATTAAATTCATAGACAAGCGGTGCTAAAAACAGCGCCGGGTCGGCTACACGGCCAGTAATAATTACATCAGCCCCTTCACGAAGTGCGGCCACCATAGGAGCGCAGCCAAGATAGGCATTGGCAGAAACAATTTTATCTTTGATCGTTGCCAATGGCTGACCTGTTTCTAAAATTTCATAATCATGAGCCAATACATGCTCAAGGACATCATCGCCTAGCACTGCCGCAATTTTCAAATCCTTAAGACCAAGCTCCTGTGCAATTTCCTTGATTTTTTTAGCGCCTGCCGCCGGATTTGCCGCCCCCATATTTGTGATAATTTTGATACCTTTTTCTTTACAAATCGCCAAAACGGCATGCATCCGATCAGCCAAAAGCGCGTCATAGCCGGCATTCGGATCGGCTAATTTTGCCTTTTGGGCCAAAGCGATTGTTCTTTCTGCTAAGCATTCAAAAATTAAATATTGAATGTTTCCCTTTTGGGCCACTTCAACAGCTGGCTCAATTCTGTCACCAGCATAACCAGCGCCAGAACCAATGCGAATTTTTTTCATTGCTTATCACCTCATCCAGTTTTTACATTTATTATTAGAAGGGGAAAACGCCGATACAGGCTGCAGCAACTGTCATAACAATCGAAGCGCCCCATAAATAAGGAATTGCAAATTTTTGGTGTTCCCCGAGTTCTACACCAGTCAAGCCAACAATCAAGAAAGTAGCTGGCGTCAAGGGACTAACAGGAAAACCTGTCGTCATTTGTCCCATAAGCGACGCCTGAGCAACTTGAATCGGCGCTACGCCAAGCATTTCAGCGACCCCGGCCGCTACTGGCATTACACCGAAATAAAAGGAGTCAGGGTCAAACAACAAGCTCAGCGGCATGGCCACTAGGCCCATCGCAAACGGAATATGGGAAGCCAATGCCGGCGGAACAAAGGAAACTGTCACCTTCGCCATTTCCTTGATCATACCGGTTCCGCCCATAATTCCCGTAAAGGAACCAGCCGCCAATAAAATCCCAGCCATCATCAAGGCTGCTTTCGCATGAGCGTCAACGCGTTTTTTTTGCATATCCACATTTGGATAATTGATCATTAATGCGATTACCGTACCAATCATAAACATAACGGCTGGATCGACTTTACCGCTAATCATAGTTGCCATGACACCGAGAGTTAAAACTACATTAACCCAGAAAACGTTAGGCCGTCTAAGTTCAATTTCCTCTGCCTTAAGTTCTCGCTTCAGAACTACATCGACAGACTGACTGCCGTCAATACCGAGCCGACGAGCTTCCTTTTTTCCCAGGATATAGGCGATAGTAAATACAAAGACAAGTCCGATGATCTGAACCCAGACAAGGGGAGTAAAAATCTCTGATACAGGAATATTCAACGCCGCTGATGAACGAAGCGTCGGCCCAGTCCAGGGAAGGAAATTCACACCGGCTGCCAAAGAAACCATAAGACATAAAATCCGTTTATCCATCTTAAGTCGTTCATAAATTGGGAGCATCGCCGGAATCGTAATGAGGAAACAAACTGCCCCTGATCCGTCTAAGTGAATCAATAGCGCTAGTAGCGCTGTTCCTACAGTAATGCGCGCCGGATTACTGCCTACGGCCTTTAACACCGCATTAATAATCGGATCAAACAAGCCTGCATCGCTCATCACGCCAAAAAATAAGATAGCGAAAACGAACATTGTTGCTACAGGCGCAATCCCCTGAATTCCTTTAATCATAAATTTACCTGTCGCTAGACCAAAACCGCCGATTAGTGAAGCGGCAATCGGCACAGCGATGAGTGCCACAAGGGGAGACATACGCTTTGTAATAATAACGCCAAGCAGAGTGACTATGGTAACCAAACCCAGAAGTGCCAGCATATTCTTTCCTCCAATACAATAATTGTTTGTTAAATATATCACAAATAATAATTGCAAGTTACATGCCAATTTGCAATATAGCCAATAAACTGAAAAATCAAGGTTTTTGCCATTGATAATTATTTATAATTCCAGAATATTAGAGGTCAACTATTAACAAACGCGCTGCTTCGCGCAATAACAGCATTTTTTCTTTCTATTATTTTAGAAATACCTTATAAAACTTTAGAACTTTGCATCATCTCGCTTTCATGAATCGACAAAAAATATGTTTTTAGCGTATAATTTAAGAGAATAAGAATTTTTCGCTAATACCAACAGCATAATCAGATCGAATTGGCTTCAGATAAGGAGAAAGTACGATGAATCAAAAATTCTCATGGTGTCTCTTATTCGTACTGCTGTTTTTCTTCGCACTCCCTATAGGTGCGTTACATTCAGAAAAGACGGCAAAGAAAGTTCTGATTCTCTACTCCTATGGCGCTGATCTTCCCGTGCAAACTTTCTTTACCCAGGGACTGCGGGAAACGTTGAAAGAAACAGGCGGCAATACAGAATATATTTACGAATATCTCGATATGGCGCGCTACGCCTCCGAGGAAAATTATGAAACGCTGCTAGCCGAATTTCTTCAACAAAAATACAGTCAAAATCAGCCAGA
This sequence comes from Pelorhabdus sp. sgz311002, assembly GCF_056134285.1. Classification (NCBI taxonomy): domain Bacteria; kingdom Bacillati; phylum Bacillota; class Negativicutes; order Selenomonadales; family Sporomusaceae; genus Pelorhabdus; species Pelorhabdus sp. sgz311002. The sequence continues at coordinate 369,928 of NZ_JBWBCL010000002.1, forward strand.
TCTTATTGTCACCCATTTCGTCCCAGCCTGCAATTTTATGATTCATTACGGCCCCAAAATATTTCCTAAAGTCCCGACTATCCTCAGCTTTTACGAAGGCGAAGGGGAACAACATGGCGCTTTGCCGCCGAACTACTATGATGTCATCGGCACTTACGGGATTGATACAGCCGTAAATCTTATTTTGAAGACACGGCCGCAAACAAAAAACATTTACGTCATTGCTGGCGACTCGCCGCGAGAACGTCAAGCCATAGCGGTAGTAAAGCGAGAAGTAGAAGAGTTTACGAACCAAGTTACTTTTACCTATTTAAATAAGCAGCCTTTTGCTCAGATGACGGAAACAGTCGCTACGGCTGAGCCAAATTCAGCCGTATTGTTTCTCTTTCTCTTCAAAGATGCGGCAGGACAAGCCTTTATTCCTGGTACAGCCTTACAAAAACTCCATGCGGTGTCGCCTGTGCCAATCTACGGGTCTGTATCCATTTATTTGGGCCAAGGCACCGTTGGCGGCTACATGGAAAGTCAAGAAGTGTTAGGAGCCCGTTCCGGCAAAATTGCCGCCCAGCTTCTCAGCAAAACAGCTCCTGTTCCCGAAACGCTGCAACGAGGCTCTGCCGCTGAATATCTCTTTGACGCGCGCGAACTAAAACGTTGGCAAATTTCTGAAGACACACTACCAGTTGGCAGCAAGATCTTATTTAAAACGCCATCATTTTGGGAAACTTACCGCTGGTACGTCCTAGCGGCCTTGTTGCTATTACTAGTTGAATCTATCCTTATCATTGCCTTGCTATTAAATCGCCATTATCGTAAAAAGGCGGAAGCCAGAGCCCATGATGAAGCAGAAAAACAAGCAAAACTACAAGAACAAATGGAAAAACAACTAAAACTGGCAGAAGAAGTACAACGTTCCCTACTGCCGCAAGATTGTATTAACAGAAAATTTCTTCTGAAAACTCTATTTCGTCCACTTTCCATTGTCAGCGGTGATTTCTACGGCTATCGCTTGAGTGACGACGAGCAGCACCTGCATGGCTTTTTACTTGACGTGACGGGCCACGGCGTCTCTGCCAGTCTTCATACCGCCGCAATTAACAATATGATCAGCTTTTATTTAAATCAAACAAATCCTTGGACGTTGGAAAATCTCACTAAATTGAACGAGCAACTCCTCAACTATTTTCAAGACAGCAGCCTTGCGGCGCTTCTCGTCTTTACGGCTGACTTTAACCAGCACACCCTTACTTGTCTTTCCTGCGGCATCAATACCTTCCTTGTTTCTACCCAAAATAAAACGGGCCTTATTTCGCTTCCCGGCATGTATCTGGGAATCAGTCAAAAAGCCCAGTTTAATACACTTCACCTTCCCTTGCAATATGGCGACACTTTCTATTTTATGACTGACGGGATTTATGACAATTTACCAAGCAACATGAGTGAACAAGCTGGTAATTTTGAAAAATCCTTTACGAATTTAGCACAAATGCCGCTTGGTCAATTAAATCCTGATGACCGAACCGCTTTATGTCTTAAGATTCTTGACGGTAAAAAGCGGCCGCTCTATTTCGATTATTCAAATAAGGCCGAGCGGCGGAACGTTCTTTATCGCATGAATCAATTCCTTTGCGAATGTACCGGTACTGAGTCATCACAGCTCTCTATTCTGTTAGGCGAATCTCTGACAAATGCAGTAAAACAGGGGAGCCGCGTTCGCGTAAAAATCAATGTAATCGGCGCCCGTCTAATATTACGCGTCAGCGACAACGGCCCCGGCTTTGCCGGTAATGCGGCAATCAAGGAACTACAAAAGCTCCCCGCCGAAAATATCTTTATTCACTTGCTTGAAGCTGAACAAGGCCGAGGCTTGGCCATTATGCTGCTTTGGAGTGAAAAATTCCTGTATAATCGACAAGGAAATGAATTGCTACTTGTATATGCCTTACCGCAAAAAAACAATTAAAAAGTAAAGGGCCTGCCCTCGTAATGAGAGCAGGCCCTTACTGATTCGATTTGCCTTGCAATCAACTCATAGTCCCTGTGAATTGCTGTTGGCGTGTTTTTTCGCAAACAAACCTTTGATTTTATTCCAGTAAAAAGAAACTGGGTGATCTTCTACATAGAGGAAGATAATCGGAATAATAATCAAAGTAAACACCGTCGAGGAAAGGAGCCCGCCAATGACAACCCAGGCCATGCTGACTCTTGTTTCCGAGCCTGCTGTCATCGCTAAAGCAGTTGGCAGCATCCCCACAATCATCGTAAGAGTCGTCATAAAAATCGGTTTGAGTCTGGCTTTACCTGATGCAACAATCGCTTCACGAGCTGACATGCCTTCGCCCATGAGGGTCAGAGTATAGTCAAGGAGTAGTGTCCCATTTTTAGCGACAACACCGTCCATAACGAGAATTCCGATCAGCGAATACAAGTTAATCGTATTGCCAGTCACTGCTAAAAAGATTAGGGAACCGATCATCCCCAAGGGTAGTGAAAACATACGAATCACTGGTGTTGCCACTGATTCATAGAGAATCGCCAGCAGCATATATACGAGGATGAGCGATAAGATCAAAGCCTGCGCCATTTCGCTGAAGGTACTCATCATATTATCAGCTTGCCCGGTAAAGCGGTAGGAAACATTATTCCCTAAAAGCTCCGGCGTCATTTGCGCACCAATATCTTTGAGCACATCCTGCAGCGATCGATCCGTAATATTCGCCGCAATATTAACAGATTCTTGCTTATCGACCCGTCGCAGCATGACTGGCCCGACACCATCTTCTACTCGGGCAACATCGCCAAGTCGAACAAGATTATTGCCAGCTTGCAGCGGAATTGACCGCACATCTGAGGCTTTAAAGCCATCACTGCCTTTTAAGCGGACATAAATTTTCGTATCTTGTCCGTCATTCTTAGGATCGTTAGCAAAATAGCCCGCCTGGGAGCCAGCGATAGCGCCACTAAAGACATCATTAATTTCATTGGCTGTCGTATTATAAAACTTTAATTTTTCCCGATCTACATTGAGTCGTAGCTCTGGTGTTCCTTCCGTATAAGAACTGCGAACATCTTTTACTCCCTTGACTTGCCCCAAAGCTTCTTGGACCCGATAGGAAGCTTTGACAATTGCATCAAGATTGGTACCACGCAATTCAATTTGTACCGGCGAATTATTGGGACCGCCACCGCCAGTACCTGTGCCGCCCGATACGCCGGCAATAGAAGACTGAGTCTCGCTAACCTGAGCCGTAGCGCCAGGCACTTCCTGGCGTAGATATTGTCTGACTTCATCAGTTACTTGCCAAACGCTGCGGCTGCGCTCGCGCCGATCTACAAGTTGCACGCTGATGCCGCCATAATTTCCCGCTGGGGACCCGACACTAGACAAATAGTTTGTCACTTCTGGTATCGTCGCAATAAAATCTTCCACTTTGCGAATTTCTCGGTTTGTCTTATCAATATTCTGTCCTACAGGCCATTGCAGCATAACACGGAAGCTGCCTTCATCGGTCTTCGGCATATATTCCGAGCCAATAACCCCTAACGGAATCAATGCGGCGGCGCCAAAAAAGACGAGTAAAATCATGGCAATCAGTTTGCGTTTATGACCGAAGCTCCAAGTCAGAGCTTGTTCATAGCGGCGAATGGCCCCTGTTTCTAGACGATTCATGAAATCCCATACTTTCCCTTTGGGCTCATGATCGGCACTTTTAAAAAAGCGAGAGGCCAGCATTGGCGTCAGTGTAAACGAAACAAAGAGTGAGCAAAGCGTAGCAAAGACGATTGTCAAACCAAACTGGCGGAAAAACTGGCCAGTCATTCCATTCATAAAGGCAATAGGCAGAAAAACAACCACGTCGCAGAGCGTAATCGCAATGGCCGCCATGCCAATTTCATTTCGACCCTCTTCAGCGGCAATCTCGGGATCTTTGCCTAGTCGCAAATGGCGATGAATATTTTCCAGTACAACAATCGAGTCGTCAACAAGAATCCCTATACATAGCGACATCCCCATCAGCGACATCATATTGAAGGTAAATCCCGCTATATACATGACAAAGAACGTAGAAATCAATGAAGTAGGTATGGCAATTAAGACGGCTGCTGTAGAACGCCAACCCCGCAGAAAGAGGAACAGCACCAGACCAGTCGTAAAGAGGCCTTCAATCAAAGCCTCTAAGGTGTTATGCAGCGAGTCCTCAACATACTGCGAAGAGTCTGTAATCGTAATAAACTGGAAATCAGGATACTCCGCCTTTAAAGTAGCAAGCTGTTCTTTGACGGCTTTGGCTGTATCAACAATATTGGCATTACTGTTTTTGTAGACCGTCATGGAAATAACGTCCTGCCCATTCGTTCGGGCATAGCGAGTCACGCGGGCGTCCTGCTCCTTTACGGTAGCTAAGCTAGTTAAAGGAATATTAATCCCTTTATTGTTTGTTACATGAATAGATGCTAGTTCTTCCGGCGATGCGAACTGAGCCGTAAGCCGCACATTCGTTTCCTTATTATTGGTGTAGACAGAACCTGCGGGAGTCAGCACATTTTCTTGGGTAATCCTGTTTACAATCTGGCTTAAGGACATATTATAATAAGACAACTTATCCTTATCTACCTCAACAGCCACTTCTTTGTCACGACCGCCATAAAGCTGCACATCAGAAACGCCGCTGGCGCGCTGCAGCCGTTCAATAAAAATATCATTGGCCAGACTGTAGACATCACTTAACGGCTTATCGGCAATGACGGAGATCTCCATAATCGGCGAAGCATTTACATCACGCTTAATGACGGAAGGCGTCTGCACTCCTGTCGGCAGTCGCTTAGTCACTGAGTTCACATATTGAGTCGCATCAATCGCTGATGTATCCACATTGGCCCAAAACTCAAACTCTAAAGTAATCTGGGCTTTTTCCGGTCTGGCTACTGAAGTCATGTGCTTTAAATTGGATAAAGATGATAAAGCATTTTCTAGTGGCTTAATAACATCTTCCTCAACTTGCGTTGTGCCAGCACCAGGATAATTGACCGTAACTGTCACATAGGGCACATTGATAGCAGGCAAAAGCTCTACGCCGATCCGGTAAAAGCTAAACAAACCGAGAACGACGAAAAACAGTACAATCATAGAAATGCCTACAGGCTTTTTAATGGCATAACGAGTGATATTCATGGCTGATCACCTGATTTTATCGTGTCAACAAGCTGAGGATTGATAACAAGCCCCGCCCGCAAACGAGCCAAGTTCGTCAAGGCGATTTTTTCACCTTCATTAAGACCTGTAAGAATTTCGATAGCATCAGCGCCGCGAGCGCCTAACTGCACAGTTCGTTGTTCCAGCGTATTATTCGCGCCGACAACAAACACATAGGCCGAGCCGTTTTTCTCCACTATAGCGTCTTTCGGTACAGTCACAGCCTGGGGCCGCAGCACGGAATTAATAATCGTCCGCGTAAACATGCCGCTTCGCACCGAACTATCAGGATTATCTAAGGCAATCCTGAGCATAAAGGTCAGCGTCGTCGCATCACTAGCAGGACTAATATAAGTAATTTTTCCCGGATAGGTTCTACCAAGTGACTCTACGCCTACACTGACAGGCATTCCGAGCGATAACGCCGGTAAATCCTGTTCCGAGACTTGACAGTCCACATAAATATGGCTGTTATCAAAAATACTGAGAAGTTTTTGCCCTGCTTGCGCAATGTCGCCTGCTTCAATCTGGCGATAACCAATCACGCCGCCGCGTGGCGCAGTAAGGACAAGATCATTGCGTTGTTTTTCCGCCGCACTGATACTATGTTGCGCTTTGAGGGCTGCTGACTGGGAGGATTGAATCGCCGCAGCCATGCCCTGATTCATCTGATTCGCTAACGTGTCGACTGATGCTTTAGCATCAGCCACTTGCTGCAAACTTGTATCAAGGGCCTCTTTGGAAATAGCGCCTGCTGCATATAAGGCTTTATTGCGCTGATAGCTTGCTAGATTTTTTTCATAGTCCGCTCTGGCGCGATCATAATTGGCATTAAAAGTGGCCTCAGTCGTTACAGCATCAGCAGCAGCCTGATTATAGGCCGCCCGGTTCTGCGAAATAGAAATATCAGCATCACCCGTATCTTGAACAATAAGCACCTGCCCCGGCTGAACAGCTTGACCAAGACTTACATTCACTGCTGTAACGCGCCCTTGATATTTCGCAGCAATATCCACTTGAGCTTCCGGTACGGTCTGCCCAGTTAGCGAAATTCGTTTCACTAAATCACGATGCGTAACCGTACCGACATCTACCGTCGTAGCAAGGCGACCGCCGGCTTTGTCTGCACTCGCTTTATGGGTGCTCCAGTAGCGAAAAGCAAATAAAAGTCCGAAACCAATACAAATTACAAGTCCCATATACAGCAACCGCTGCTTGCGGCTTGCCCCCCGCCAAAACATCTTTGTCATTGTCGCTCCCCTTTTCCTCGCTAGTGAATATCGGCTCATTCCGTTGCCTTGCAGCCAAGATTTTCTTTTACTGTACCATGAACCTATGACAATCCGATGACAAATGCCTTAAAAGGAACGGCTCGCCGCAAAGTCAATAAAAGCTTTTGCCGCTTTTGATAAATAGCGTCCTTCATACCAAGCTACACCAGCTTCTATATAGAGAGGTTCAGATAACTTTCTCGTAACGATATTCCCATGTTTAGCCGCAATGGCGTCAAGCACAAAAGAAATACCAACGCCTTGCTCCACCAGTCCTAACACCGTCTCAATCTGTCGCGACGCAAAAACGATTCTCGGTGTAAAGTGATGTTTTGCCGCCTCTTCCATAATGACTTTACGAAAATAAGTATCTTCACGAAACAAGATAAAAGGATATTTCGCGAGTTCGCTAAAGGGAACCTGCTTGGCCTGAGATAAAGGATGATCGAGGGGCAGACAAAGCAGAATTTCGCCTGATGCGACAGGCACCGAGCTAAGCTCTGGCGGCGCATTTGATAGAATCATAATCCCAATATCCAGTTCCCCCTGCTCCAAGCGACGACGAATCGACAATGATCCCTCTTCCACAAAGTGCAATTCAAACTGCGGAAATTCCCTGGCAAATTCAGCAAATAATAACGGAAAAAAGAAGGCGCCCACAATGGGCGTTACGCCGATTTTAATCGAGCCTTTCTGCAATAAGCGATAGTCATGCATTTCCTTAATAGATTCAGCCAGCTTTCCTAAAATCTCATCGACTCGCCCCAGAAAAATCTTACCCTCTACCGTCAAATCAATCTGACGCTGCCCCCGGTCAAGAAGCTGCACGCCTAGCTCCTCTTCCAGTTTTTGAATAGCCACAGAAACAGACGGCTGGGCAATATGAAATTGCTGCGCCGCCTTCGTAATGCTTTTGACTTTTCCCACAACCTGAAAATATTCTAACTGGCGTAAATCCATAGGCGCCTCCCTAGCTAAAACATAGTTTATAACTATTCTAACATAGTTAGTTAATATTTTTCATGTATAAAAAACGTGACTATACTTAGAGTATAGAACTCATTACGGTACTATATAAAGGAGGATTTTCCCATGCTTATTTTGTCTTATCTGGCTTTAGGCCTCTTTATTGGCGCATTCGGCACGTTAGTTGGCGTTGGCGGCGGCTTTCTGCTTGTCCCGCTGTTTATCATGGTTTTTCACTGGTCGCCAGCCCATGCGGTCGGCACATCTTTGGCCATCGTCTTTTTGAATGCTTTATCAGGTTCTATTGCCTATGTAAAGCAAAAAAAGGTTTACTACGATGCAGCCATCCGCTTTAGTCTTGCCACTTTGCCTGGCGCCTTCCTTGGCAGTTATCTTGTTCAGTACTTTACCGGAGCAACTTTCCGCACCGCTTTTGGCACACTCCTGCTTATCATTGCCGTGCTCATGTTTTTCCGGCCATCCGCCAAAGGTCAGCAACCTGCTTTTGATCCAAAAACATTTCAATACAACCGAATCTTCGGTATTTTGCTAAGCCTCGTAGTCGGCTTTCTTTCGAGTATTCTTGGCATTGGCGGCGGCGTGATTCATGTACCGGCCATGGTATATCTCTTGTCTTTCCCGCCCCATATTGCTACAGCGACATCGCACTTTGTCCTATGCATTTCTAGTTTTGTCGGCGTTATTTCCCACTTCTTGCTTGGCAATATCTTGCTCATGCCAGCTGCTACCATCGGCATCGGCGCTGTCATCGGCGCTCAGGCTGGCGCCAAACTCTCGACCAAAACAAAATCGCGGGTCATCATGATTCTATTGGCAGTGGCTCTCTTCGGTCTCGGTCTAAGGCTGATTTTCACAGCCCACGCGTTTGCTTAAGAAGTTTCCCTATTTCAAACCATCAAACACAGACTGATTCTGTTCTTGCTAGCACAAGGGGCTGCCGCATACTGCGTCAGCCCCTTTAACTTATTTATTGAACTGGATTTTTGAGCAAAGTCAATACTTCGGTTACAGCTGTTCCCACCATGCTCGATAACGCCTCTACGGTAGATAAAGCGCCGTCCGTATCGGAGCGGGAAATGCTTTTATCAATCATAAACGCGCCGGAGGACGCCGAATACACTTTTAAATCCACAGCCGCATCAAGCGGATGCACCGCAAAAAGCACAACATAATTCACATGGCGTTGCGCACTATAGGCGGCAAGCGAATCAGGTGTAGCTTCTGTTACACTATGAATATTATAGTCGGTCAGATCACGCAATACCTCGCTGCCTGACTGTACTTCACTGCCAAGCATTAGCAAATTGACTTTCAAGCGAATGACTTCATTCAGCGCCTTGTTCATCAAATCGGTTCCTGGCACATAATGACCTGATGTATCGATATACAAAGCAACAGCAGCCAAAGAATTATCACTTGCTGCCGCAAAAACCCTAGATCCTAAAGCAGGTTGCAAAACAAGCAGTCCCAAACACAAAACGATCATAATTTTTAATCGCAAAAAACTCACTCCTTTTTAAAAAAGCTAAAAAAATCTTACCTTAGTATTATAGCGCGTCCTTCCCGGAGCGGCAATTACAGTAAAAAAGAAAGTATCTAGCGCAGGAATTCTCCCGTCCCAAGCGAAAACATTGGTAACATTGTCTTGCGAAAGGGGTTTTGGTTATGTCTCTGTCTTACTCAAAAAAAACGATCCAATGGCACTGTCTATTATTTCTTCTATTCTTTGGGCTGCTGACGGTTCTGTATCCGACGATCTCGCAAGCAGCTGAACTGGAAACAGATCTTGTCAAAATCCCGTTGAAATTGCCTGATGCCAATTACGATCTAGATGGGAAAATCTATAAACCAGAAGGAGATGGGCCTTTCCCCCTTATTGTTTTAACCCATGGCACGCCGCGTACCGCCACCGATCGATTACTTACTAATGTCAATACTTACTTTAGACATCAAGCAGCGTATTTTGTCAAACAAGGCTACGTCGTTTTATTTGTTGTAAGGCGCGGGTTTGGCGAATCAAGTGCGCCTTATGCCGAAGCAACGACTTTAACAGCAGGTAGGCGAAACTATACCCACGCAGGCCTCGAAGCGGCAAAAGACCTCTCGGCGGCCATTAGCTTCGGCAAAACGCTTCCTTATGTCAATCCCAGCAAGATTATCCTGGTAGGTCAATCGACTGGCGGACATTCTGTGATTGCTACTGGCTCGCTGCAAATCCCCGGCGTGATTGGTATCGTTAATTTCGCTGGCGGCCGCGGCTCTTACGCGCCTGACCAAGTCTATAATAAAGATGATTTGATCGCCTCGATGGAGTTCTTTGGCAAAACCTCGCGAATCCCCACACTCTGGCTTTACGCTACGAATGACCATTATTTTAATCCTGATTTAGCGCAAGCCATGGTGAAAGCCTATCAAAGTGCCGGCGGCAACGCTGCTTTTGTCACCCTACCGGATTTTAGCGACGACGGTCATCGGTCTTTTGTGGGAAACCAAAAGGCCTGGTCCCCGGCCGTAACGGCTTTTCTCGCAACACTTTTACAACAGAAATAGAAGTAGATACATTATAAGACAAAAGCTTCGGCGATGTAACGCCGAAGCTTTTGTCTTATTTTTCGTCTTCCTTTTCCTTCATACGGCATCCCTGACAACCTTTAGAGCAAGCGCAAGCGTCACTGCCCTTGACCTGCCGATAAGCAAGACGGCCAAGATAGAAGACCGCGCCCAAACCAATCAATCCTAAAAGAATATTTTCCATATTCCCTCCTCCTAACGCACTCCGAATAGCAGCCCGCCATGATATACGAGAAAAGCCATCACCCAGGCGACAGCCGTCGTATAGATTGAGGCAAACAGGGCCCATTTCGTTGAGTTTGTTTCGCGCCGGATGGCGGCGATTGTCGCCACACAGGGCGAATAAATTAAAATGAAGACCATCATAGTATAAGCGACTAGAGGATTCATCGCCGGATCAGCCGCTAAGGCTTTAGCCAGCTCACTACCTGTTTTCCCGCTATCACCTACGCTGTAAATTGTTGCCATAGTACTTACAATCACTTCTTTTGCTGAAAAGCCAGCAAATAAGCTAACAGCTTGTTTCCAAGTAAACCCAAGCGGCGCCACAAACGGCTCTAAGGTCTTACCGATTTGCCCAGCATAGCTTTGCGCCAGTTTTTCGCTGGCCTGCGCCTGCTTTAACTCTGCCATCTGGTCGTCTAACTCTTGGGACAGTTCCTCAAGTTCGTCTGAATTATAAGAATGGCTGTTAACTTGCTTCTCATAATTTTGCACAAGCTGAGCTTGCAGGGCATCATAGTCGGCACTATAAGAAACTTCCGCCGGATAATTCGTTAAAAACCAGATCAGAATGGATACTGCCAAAATAATCGTGCCAGCTTTGCGGACATAAAGAATCGTTCTTTCCCACATATGCAGCAAAATACTTTTCAGCGAAGGGCAGCGATAGGGTGGCATTTCCATTACAAAAGGTTCGGTATCACCCTTTAATAAAAAAGTTCGCAGTAAGCGGGCCATAAACACAGCTAAGAAAATGCCTAAAATATAAATTGAAAACAGCACGGTTCCCGCCATATTCTCGGGGAAAAAGGCGGCGCAAAGCAGTGTATAGACAGGCAGCCTGGCACTGCAGCTCATAAAGGGCGTAACCAAGATCGTCACAAGACGGTCGCGGGGGTTTTCCAAGGTCCGCGTTCCCATAATTGCCGGAACACTGCAGCCAAATCCCAGTAATAATGGAATAAAGGATTTGCCATGAAGCCCCACTTTATGCATGATCCGATCCATAATAAAAGCGGCTCGCGCCATATAACCGGAGTCTTCCAACACAGCAATCGCCGCAAAGAGGAGCAGAATAATCGGGACAAAAGACAAGACGCTGCCAACGCCGCCAATCACACCATCAATCAGCAGATCTTTCAGCCCGCTCTCCGGTAACATCTCACCAGCATATTGGGCCAACAACGAAAGACCTGCCTGAATCGTCTTCTGCGGACCCGATCCAATCGTAAAAACGAGATTAAAAACCAACCACATCATAGCTAAAAAAAGCGGTATCCCGAGCAGTCGATTCGTTAGAACCGAGTCAATCCGATCTGATAAAGTCTTTGCTGACGGCGCCTCGCATAAAACAATGCGGCGATACAATTCACCCACGTACTGATAACGTTTATCAGCTACAATGCTGGCCACATCATCATCAAATTGAGCAGCAAGATCTTTGCTTAAGACCGCAGCTCGCGCTAAAAGTCGTTCACTGCCAGGTAAGTCTTTTATCTGACGAATCACATCGCGATCCTCTTCCAGCAACTTTAGCAAAAGCCAACGTTGCGGGTACTTCAGGGCTACCACGTTTTCCGGCATTAAGGAACTTAGCGCTTGAATCGCTGCCTCGATTTCCCGTCCATAATCTAGTAAAAAGCCGCTTTGCGGCTCCTTTGCAGCCGCTACAGCCCGTTGCAGCAGATCTTCCAACCCACGTTTTTTATTTCCCACAGTAGTCACAACAGGCACGGAAAGGATTTCGCCTAGCTTCTCCAGACTAAACTGGAGTCCTCTAGCTGCCGCCACATCAACCATATTTACCGCTAACACCAGTGGTCGATTGAGTTCCAATAACTGCACAGCTAAATAGAGATTCCGCTCCAAATTGGAACCGTCTAAAACATCAATAACAACATGAGGCTGTTCTAACACAATAAAATCTCTCGTAACAACTTCTTCAATAGAATAAGCAGTCAAACTATAGGTCCCTGGCAAATCAACAATTGTCAGTTCTGTGTCCTGAAACAGCTTGCGTCCGGCCTTTTTTTCCACCGTAACGCCTGAATAATTACCGACATGCTGATTCGAGCCTGTCAAATGGTTAAAAATCGTTGTTTTGCCGCAATTCGGATTCCCGGCAAGAGCAATCGTAAGGGATGACCTAGACATTCTATTCTCCTTAACTAAGCCTTGCTGTTAGGCAAGACAACATACTTCATCTGTTACAATTTCTACTTCAATATATTCAGCTTCCTGCTTACGCAGCGACAAATTAAAAGCTTTCACTTTAATTTCCATAGGATCGCCAAGGGGAGCAAATTTCTGCACTTCAATCAAGGCGCCCGGCACAATCCCAATATCAAAAATCCGCCGTTTAATCGGCCCCTTACCAACAATGCGCACTACGCGGGCTTTTTGTCCAGCTGTAAGTTCGCTAAGCGCTTGCGCCATGCCATCGCCTCCATTCACCATACCATAAAGGTATTGATTATCATTTTCATTGTAACGAAATTAGCGCTGCCTTGTCAATACCATCAGAACGTCCAAGGGTTCGCCACAGTGTAATCTTTCTAACTATTTTTAAAGTGCAGCCATTTTTCACCTTGACAAAAAAAATGTTACCTTGTATACTTAATTTAAGTTTTACAAGATTACACTATTTAAAACAACTTCATTATGCTCCATAAAAGTAATGACGGAGACACCCCTTTATGATTCTTTTGTTTCAGAGAGCCGATGGTTGGTGCGAATCGGTAACAAGCTCTTAAAGGACATCACTCCTGAACTGCAACGCTGAATAATAGTAAGCCGCGCCGGAATCAACTCTATTATAGAGTGCAACCGTTACCTTGCTAGGGTTGTTAGACCTAATGAGAGGCAGTTCTTTTTTTATGATAAAAAGAACTGTGAAAAAGGGTGGTACCGCGAGATAGCCTCTTGCCCCTTGAATGACGATTCAAGGAGTCAAGCGGTTTTTTTATTTTCAGCGTTCGGTTCGATGTCGACGCGAAACGCCGCTGTTACTCAACAAATTTATCTATCAGGAGGATCGTGTTATGAATCTCTTAGAAAAAATAGCTACGTTTATCTGTAAAAAGTTCACCTTATGGGTCATTCTGTTTTCCTGCATCGCCTTTTGGCAGCCAACGCCATTCAAGCCGATTGTTCCGGCCATTTCTTATCTGCTTGGCTTTATTATGCTCGGCATGGGCCTTACCATGTCGCTCGATGATTTCAAGCTTGTTTTAAAACATCCCCGCGAAGTCTTCTATGGCGTATCTTTCCGGTATCTGCTCATGCCCCTCATTGGCTATGGCGTTGCCAAAGTACTGGGATTGCCACCGGCCCTAGCTGCTGGCGTTGTACTCATCGGCGCTTGCCCCAGCGGTACCGCTTCCAATGTTATGTCCTTTATCGCCAAAGGTGATACGGCGCTTTCCGTTACCGTATCCAGCGTAAATACCATTTTAGCGCCGCTGCTTACTCCCTATATTTTCTTAGTCTTAGCCGGATCGTTTATCCCCATCGATGTAACTGCACTCTTTATTGAAATCGTAAAAATTGTCCTACTACCTGTAGCGACAGGCGTAGCCTGCCGGATGGTCTTTAAAGAAAAATTGGATCAAATCGTTCACATTGTGCCTGCCTTTTCTGTCATCTGCATTATTACGATTCTGTCCTGCGTCGTTGCCGTAAACGCTGCTAAACTAGCTACAGTCGGCCTGATTATTGTAGCCGCCGTTTTTCTCCACAACAGTCTTGGTCTCCTGCTTGGCTATGGTTCCGCTCATGCTGTTAAAATGGGTGAAAAGAAAGCGCGGGCCATTACCTTTGAAATTGGCATGGAGAATTCTGGACTTGCTGTAGCCCTCGCCATGGCCCATCTTGATCCCATGGCCGCCCTCCCCGCCGCCGTATGCAGTATCTGGCAGAATATCAGTGGCAGTATTCTGGCTAGCTATTGGGGCTCCAAAACAGAAAAATCGGCGATGGTCTCTGACCTTGTGGATTCCAAAGCCTAACTTTCCCTAAGAACTCGCCCCCAAAAAACATCTTCTTGCAATCAAAAAAAGAAGACTGCCTCCCAGCTCATATGCGAGCTTATGGGAGGCAGTCTTCTTTATATCATGCAGTAAAACTTACCGAATCACATCTGTCTTCATGTAAGACCGCAAGACTTCCGGTACAATAACCGAACCATCTTCCTGCTGATAATTTTCTAAAATCGCCGCAACCGTACGGCCAATCGCTACGCCGGATCCATTCAAAGTATGAACGAATTCTGGTTTTGCTTTAGGCTGGCGTCTAAATTTGATATCAGCCCGTCTAGCTTGGAAATCTTCAAAGTTTGAACAAGAGGAAATTTCACGATATTTATTAAAGCTTGGCAGCCAGACTTCCAGATCGTAGGTCTTAGCTGACGAGAAGCCCACATCGCCAGTACACAATAGAATTACACGGTAAGGCAAACCTAAAAGCTGCAGTACTTTTTCCGCATCTAGTGTCAGTTTTTCTAATTCATCATAAGAATCTTCGGGGCGACAGAATTTTACCATTTCTACTTTATTAAACTGATGCTGACGAATGAGGCCTCGCGTATCACGGCCAGCGGCGCCAGCTTCCGCCCGGAAACAAGCGCTATAAGCGGTATACTTGAGTGGTAAGTCAGCGTCATCAAGAATCTCGCTGCGATGATAGTTGGTAATTGGCACTTCCGCTGTAGGAATTAAATAATAATCAAGACCTTCCAGCTTAAACATATCTTCAGCAAACTTGGGCAATTGGCCCGTACCCATCATACTATCTTTATTGACAATAAAGGGTGGGAAAAATTCGGTATAGCCATGGTCGCCAGTATGCAGATCAAGCATGAAATTAATCAACGCCCGTTCTAAACGAGAACCAAGACCTTTACAGAAAGTAAAGCGAGCTCCAGTAACCTTGCCGCCACGTTCAAAATCGAGAATTCCTAGTTTTTCGCCGACTTCCCAATGGGGCTTTGGCTCAAAAGAAAATTCGCGGGGCGCGCCCCATTTGCGGACTTCCGGATTATCATTCTCATCTTTCCCCACTGGAACCGATGCATGCGGCACATTGGGAATGCTTTTAATAATGTCGTCAAGTTTTGCTTCCACTTCTTTGACTTGGCTGTCAAGCGAACTAATGGCTTCACCAACACCGCGCATCTCGATGATGAGCGACTCAGCGTCTTCGCCGCTTTTCTTACGGCGACTGACTTCTGCTGATACGCTGTTGCGTTTACTTTTCAAGGCTTCTACTTCAGCCAGCAGCGCACGGCGCTGCTTTTCCAGCGCTAAAAAATCTTCTAGACTCATTGCTGCGCCGCGATTTTTTAAAGCTTGTTCCACTACTTCAGGATTTTCCCGTACAAATTTAATATCTAACACGAAGAATACCTCCTTCATAAAATAAAAAACATACAAAAAACTCTCGCCCAAAAAACAGGGACGAGAGTTTTCCCGCGTTGCCACCCTTATTGACTCTATGAGTCCACTTTCATCAACGGATAACGGTCGCAAGCCGTGCAGTTTCCCGCAAGCTCCAGGGGGGATAGATATGGACTGCTGCTGGCTCGCACCTACCGCCAGTTCTCTGAAAACTGCCTCATAATCGTAGTCCTGTCATCGCCAAATTCATCTATATTATAAGAGAAATTTTCTAGTATGTTCCTATTTTACTATATCTTACGCCTTGGCGCAAAGTTTTTTACCTATTTCCGTTCTTGCTTTTGTCCATCTAGGTATGAAACCGCACTCAAGGCCGCGACTAAACCTTCCCCTACAGCTTTAGCAATTTGCCAAGGTTTACCAGTGCAATCACCGGCGGCAAAAACGCCAGGCACATTTGTAGCCATTTGCCTGTCCACAAGAACAACTTTATCGTCTAATTCTAATTCCGGTAACAGTGATTCCACCGGATCAGATTCACGCATAATAAATAAACCGTCAATCGGTAAAGCAGCCTGGTCGGTCATGAGCTTTGAGACCTGATCTTCCCCACAAACCTTTTGCGGTTTCGCGGCAAAAACCGCAATGGCCTTATCGAGTCTCTCGTAGTTTCCTTTGTATTGCGGCAAATAAGTAACGCTTTGGCAAATTTCAGCTAAGAAGTTGCTCTCCTCTTCCGCTTCTTCGGTGTAAGATACTACCGCTACATTTTTCCCGCGATAAAACATGCCGTCGCAAGTGACGCAATAACTTACGCCGCGCCCTAATAGCTCTTTCTCTCCATCAAAGAGGTTTGCCATCATCAGGCCTGTTGCTAAAATTACACTTTTAGCCTGATAAGTTTCTTTCCCTGTGACTAACATAAAATTAGGATTTGTTGCAAAAATATTAACAACCTTCTCTTTGACGAGAACAGGCTCGCGACTTAGGGCATGCTGCGAAAAAACATCCATCATCGCCGACCCGGTAACATTGGGAAGACCTAGATAGTTATCAATCTGATGGGCCTTTTGCAACTTAGGGCTAAAGGCCAAATGCTCAAATAGTAACACACTCTTATTACGATTTTTTGCTGTTAAAACAGCTGATAATCCGGCAGGACCGCCGCCAATCACGGCAATATCAAAGACATCGGCCATAACACGACCTCCTTTTCTTAAGGGTTTCCTCTTTTTTAAGAATTAACCGCTCAAGCAAAAAAGTCCTGCAAGATAATTTTTAAAGAAGTGGACTTATAATCCCTTTTGTTCAATTCCGCTAAACAAAAAGCCTAAGTGAGCTGTCGAATTCATCAATACCAACCGCCACTTGCCTTCGCTATATTCTACCACATTAATACAGGTATTATCCTGTTTCACCTGCCAAAAATGATCGAGGCCAATATCGAGCATATCGCACAAAACGGCTTTGTTTACAGCATCATGGGCCACAACTAAAATCGTCTTGCCGTCATGCTTTGCTGCATAATCACGGAAGGCGGCCATGGCTCGGTCACGAACTGTGGTAATGCTCTCGCCCTCTGGCATCGTTACACCGACGACTTTGGTGCGCCACTCTTGCAGCATTTCAGGGTACTCAGTGCCAATTTCTACGGCCAGCTTTCCTTCCCATAGACCGTGATTAATCTCTAGCAACCGTTCGTCTTCATAAACAGGCCCGTCATGATAGGCCATACAGAAACCCGCCGTATCTTTGGCCCTTGATAAAGTGCTGACATAGCACAAATCAATGGGAATCTCTTTCAGCGCTTCAGCCACAGCCTTGCCTTGCGCCAAGCCGCGCTCACTGAGTGGCGTATCAATCTGCCCTTGATAGCGCCCTTCCTTATTCCAAGTCGTTTCGCCGTGACGCACTAAAATAATTCGTACCAAAATAATTCCTCCCTTAATCGTGGTGACAGTTAATGATCCATTACTAACAAGCCATCAGCAAGCAGCGACAGCTGCGCAGCCTTTACTCCTTCGCCAAGGCTGCAAGGTACTTTGAGTGCTGTCAGCGTCATCTCTAGTGCGGCGATTACAAGCAATACGTCCGTCGGCGCCACATAGCCTAAATGACCGATACGAAAAATTTTATTTTCCAACTGTTTTTGACCGCCCGATAAGGTAATTCCGAAAAATTCGCGCATATGGCTTTGAATCGCCTTGCCGCCAATTCCCTCTGGCGCTTTTACTGCCGTAACTACATTAGATGCTCCGGCTCCTTGCGCAAACAGCTCTAATCCTAATGCTGTGACGCCAGCGCGAACGGCCCGTGCGAGAATTTCATGACGCCGAAAAATAGCGTAAAGGCCTTCTTCCGCAATCATGGTAAGAGATTCTTGCAAGCCAAAGAGCAGGCTTACAGGCGGTGTATAAGGATTCTGCCATTTCGCTAAAGATTTTTTAAGCAAAGCCACATCCCAATAGTATTTTGGCAAAGTGCTCGTTTCATAAGCGATCATAGCTTTACTACTTAGCGCCATAAAACCAAGCCCAGGCGGCAACATAAGCGCCTTCTGGGCGCCTGTAAATACAACATCAAGTCCCCATTCATCCATTTTTAGCTCAATAGCGCCCAGGGAGCTTACAGCATCAATAATCACCAGCGCTGGATGAAAAGCCGCCGCTGCCGCTAATTGCTGCAAAGGATTCGTTATCCCTGTAGATGTTTCATTATGGGTAATAAACACGGCTTTAATTTCGCGGTTCACATCTTGTTCTAACCGTTCTTTCAAGGCTTGCGGCTCAGCAGCGCAGCCCCATTCTACGGCAAGCTTTTCCACCTTTAAGCCAAAGCGCGTAGCAATATCGGCAATGCGGTCGCCAAAAACGCCGATTGATACAACAAGCACCGTATCGCCAGGCGATAAGACGTTGACGATCGCTGCTTCCATCATACCAGTACCAGCCGCTGGATAAATCAATACAGGCTCTTGCGTTTGAAAGATCCCCTGCATCTCAGTACTGACTTTCCTAAACATCCCTTCATAAGCTGGACCCCGATGATTAATTACAGGCCTATCCATAGCTTGCAGCACTCGTTCAGGCACATTCGTCGGGCCAGGCATAAATAAAGTAGGTTTTTTTAACATTTTGATCGTCTCCTTATCGCTAAATTCACCAAAAAGCTGCTCATAAAAAAATAAAAAGCCCTCATCCCTGATAGGGACGAGAGCTTTTCCCGCGTTGCCACCCTTGTTGCTATTACGCCAACTCACTTCGCGATAACGGGCGACTCCGTCTTGCTTTATCACTAGAAGCTCCCAGGCGGAACATCGGCACTATCCAACCGGCTTGCACCAACCGCCGGCTCTCTGTATGTATACTGTCCAATGGGTCCTGCTCATTGCTAAGTCTTTATAATTTTATTATAACAATTCCGATTATAATAGATCTCCATTATAGAGTCAAGTGTCTTTTCTATAAACGCAACCTTTGCAATAAAAAGCTATTTTGCCAGACAAACGCCTTTTGTTCCGGCGTGAACGGCCACAATTCCGCCTGTTAGTTCATAGCAACAGGCGTCAGCAAGCCCTGCGGCGATAAAGCTTTCCTTTACAATCTGCTGATGCGGATACAGTTTCAGCGATTCCGGTAACCAGCGATAAGGCCCCTCTTGACCGATTCCCAGTTTCCCCAGGAAAGGCAAAACCTGTTCAAAGTAGAAATAGTAAAGCTGTTTAAAGCCGGGCATACTAGGCTTAGCGAGCTCTAACGAAACGACTCTCCCGCCAGGCTTCACGACTCGAACCATTTCGGCAATCACCTGCTTATAATCAGGCATATTGCGTAAGCCAAAACCAATCGTAACTGCTTTAAAGGTATTGTCAGGAAACGGAAGTTCCATGGCGTTACCCTGTAACAACTTAATCATCGGGGCATAATCGGTTGCGGCAATATTTTCTGCTGCTTTGTCCAGCATGTTCTGACAAAAGTCAAAGCCAACAATTTGACCTGTTCCCATGGTCTTCGCCTGTTCTAGCGCCAACATTCCGGTACCGCAGGCCACATCCAAAGTCAAATCGCCTGGGCAAAGCTGGGCTTTTTCTACAGCAAAACGGCGCCAATACTTATCCTGATTAAAACTTAACGCCGAATTTAACAAATCATACTTTGATGCAATCGTTGTAAAAACTTCATGCACATATTCTTGTTTACTGACACCGTCAAACTGCTCCAAGGCAACTCGCTCCTTTTTATTTAGACTGCATCGACAGCTTTCTTTATAATAAATAAAACTCTTTATTCTTATTTATTATACTCTCTTTGGAAAAGCTTTTTCAATCTTTCCTGGTGCAGACGACAGGGAAAATTTATCCAGTGGAGAATTTTATAGATGAACTTTCGTATAAAAGGAGTGTTGTAACATGTGCGATAAAGGCTATCAGCAAGAAACAGGCAAAGTACTTAAGCAATTAGAGAAAGGCGCTTTTCTAACGACAAGCGATGGCTCAAAGGTTAATACTATGACAATTGCCTGGGGTAATATTGGCTTTCTGTGGGGAAAACCGGTGTTTACCATTCTTGTCCGCCAGTCCCGCTATAGTAAAGAACTACTCGATCAGCACGGCGAATTTACTGTAAGCTTTCCCTATGGCGATCTCAAAGAAGCACTAGCGCTTTGCGGCAGTAAATCCGGCCGCGATCTTGATAAACTTGAAGCTGCTAAACTCACAGCTGTGCCAGGAAAAAAAGTTGCCGTCCCGGTAATCGGCGAATGTGACCGTTTTTATGAATGTAAAGTCTTATATAAACAAACCATGGACAGCACCGCACTGGATGGCGCTGAGCAGGAACGCTGGTACAAAAATGGTGATTATCATACCATGTATTACGGCGAAATTGTAGCGAGCTACGATAAATAAGTCCGATTATGAATCGGCTAAAAAAACAGGCTAGCAAGCCGCAGCAAAAGCTGCGCTTGCCGGCCTGTTTTTATTAACTTCCCGAACGGGCTTTGAGCCAAGGTTCACTCCAATGCCGTAAGAAGGTCTTAGCCGCTGCTTTTTCTAAATCAAAGCTTGCTGATTTAACAGCAGCTGTCAGTTGACCTGTTAGCTTTAGGAGTTGTTCATTTTCTTCTTTTCGTTCTTTTTCGAAGTCCGCCGCTTCGGCATGCTTTAAGTACAGCTGTAGACGGAATTCTGTATAAAACCGTCGCACCTGCGCCGCATATTGACTCAGCTTTTGCCCTAAAAATACAGCTGTCGAATCAGGAATAATCTCATCTTCGACCGCCCGGAAAAGGGATAAAAAGCGGCTGTCAATCATTTCTATCTCTTGTCGCCACCGCTCGCCCCACTGCTCAGCTAAAGCCACAGGCAACTCTTGTTCTTCGCACTGTGCCGTCAACAATGCCTGGTCTTGAGGCATCGTAACTGTATAGTATTCATGAAGCCGTATCTGAGCCTCAAACAGCGCTTCCATTAAAGAAAAATGAGTAATGCGCCAGCGTATTGTCCTAAGACCTTTTTCTAGGCGATCACAAATAAAATCAAGCAAAAATATCAGGCTGGGCCGATCTTGTTTTTCTAACGCCGCCAATCGTTCCAGCACGCCCTTTGATGCTAAAACACTTTGCAGCGACTCACCAAGCTGCGCCACATCTTGTTGCAACAAAGCGACATCACTAAGCAAATCTTGCAATGTCACACTGCACAATTCATTTAGGCAAGCCTGACGCGCTAACGCCTGTTCTTTGCCAGAAGGGGGATACACGGAAAAATCAAAAGTCTGCGTTTTCTCAAATAACTTATGTAAGACCTGCAGCAATGGGCCATGCTCTGCTGCATAGGCGTCAATACCATCATGGAGCTTATCCAACCAAGTTTGCGCTAATTGATAAAATTGTAGAACTGACGTTTTTTCCGGCAACTCTACAAGATCTTGCCGACACAATCGAATCAAGTCGGGTAAAGCGTAGTCCTTTTCTAAGGGAGAACTCTCCTCTAAGAGTTTAGAATATTGTTTCATCAACTCGCGGCGCCGAACAAATTTATTAAAAATCTCTTGCTGGGCTTCGTTGTCAAAAAAAGGAAACAAACGTTGTTCCAGAAAAAAGCGTAGCAGACGTCGTTCACTCTCGAAACCATCGGGATAAAGTCGGTTATGGCGGTCCACCTGGAACTCATCGGTCTCAAATTTGCGATTACAAGGATACAAGGCGCAATTAGGATAGTCCCCCGTGTTATAACTAAAATCGACCGAGGAAATAAATCCTTCTTCCGTTTGAAACCGTGTCTCTTCCTGCCATTTTTTGCGGCACAGCACCTGAAAATTAGCCGTAAAGAAAGGAAAGGAGCGATCTTCCCAGGCTAGTTTAAAATCGCGGTAAGAAGGAACAGACCAGTCGCCAAGCTCATGCAGCGTAATCTGACTGACAACTTCATTTCTTTTGCCTGAAAACAGTTCAACATAATCAAGATTCGGCCATAACAGTCCTGTATGCCTGTCAAAGACCCAAAATGGATTATTTTTAAAAAAGTACCAACGCTTTTGCTTCATAACCGCGAAAAGCTCTTCTTTTTTCCCTTTTGAACGTTCCTTTAATACAGTCCTTAGTTCATCAAGCTGACTGTCAATAATTGCTACAGTCAGCCCCGCTTGCTGTCGTTCTAGCTCTTTCTTCTCGCGTTGCACAAGCAGCGTCCGTTCCTGTTCATATAAAGTACGCAAATTCTCCACTACATCCTGCTGTGACGCCCCATCGAGAAACTCATTAAGCTGATAAAGCGCTTGTTCTAAGACACTTTTTCTGCCGATTAAATCGCCTGAAACCACAGGTTTCCCCTCCTTCCAGCCCGCTAGCCGCTATTTTGAAGCAGTTTCTTGTTCTTTTTTTTCTTCTTTGGCTTTATGCCAGCCTTCTCGCGCCATCTTAAGAATCCGCGGCTCCATTTTCGCCTGTCGGTCAGAAACAATCTTGCCGAAATAAGACAAAGCTTCATCCAAATGACCGGTGCGCCGATAAAGCTCCCCAATTAAATATTCCACGGTAATACCGCTCATATTGCCAATGGGCGGCCGCTCTTTCAGTAAAGCTTGTTCATAAGAAAGTCGCGCCTGTTCTAATGCTGCCAGTTCATTCTCTTTTTCCTCTAACTCGCGGTACAGCCAAGCTAAACGCAAGTATAAAGCAGCCATCCGACTGGCGGAAAACATAGCTATTTTACCGAAAAACAAAGCCAATTTAAATGTCTCTATGGCACTTTCACAGGTTCTTTCCCCACTATAGTCCACATGTACTTCCCGCGTCTTCAAAAAAGCCGCAACTTTATCTTTGGAAGCCTGAGTCAGTTCAGAAAAGTGACTGTCATATGCAGCATAACCGCAATGAGGGCAAACCCAGATGCTGTAATAGTTAGGGTTTACTTCTTTATAGTACGTACAAAAATCACCATCTTGATGTGTCATTGTTAAGCGAGAACGTGTCTTCGTTACCTGAAAGGACTTTTCGCAGATTGCACATTCCTTATCCGTCTCATAAATTGGAGCTACCATAATTCATCATCCCTACCTCTTTGAGCAAAGTGCCTCTTATTGTGACATGTATTCGACAGCGTTGAGAAAATTCCTGTCACAAAACGACTCTTGCTGTAGGCAGTAGAGCTGATAAAAGAGGCCACGCTTTGCTAAAAGTTCCGTTTGTGTTCCCTGCTCCGCAATATGATGTTGCTCAAGCAGATAAATCTGATCCATTTGCGATAGCTTAGTGAGATTATGCGTAATGGTCAGCACGGTTTTGTCGCGAAAGAGAACCGCCATTTCCTGTAAAATAGCAGTTTCGGATAAAGCGTCAAGGTTACTTGTCGCCTCATCACAAATCACGAAAGCAGCATTTTTAAGTAGCGCCCGGGCAATGGCGACGCGTTGCCGTTCCCCGCCAGACAAGAGACACCGCTTTGCCTCACTGTCTCCTAGGGCAGCGTCTTGCTTGTCTTGCCAAAGCTCTGTCAGCTTGGCTGCTGCAATCGCTTCAGCGAGTTCTTTCTCTGTCGCCGCTGGCCTCGCCAGCAAAATATTATCTCGCAGACTCGTATTAAAAATATGGGTCTTTTGACTAATAACAGCGATCTTCTGCCGCCAATGCTCTGGCGCTATTGAACTTACGTCATGTTCGCCATAAAGAATCCTGCCATTTTGCCACGGAAAAAATCCTAACAAGAGATTGGCGAGTGTCGTTTTGCCAGAACCACTGGCGCCAATCAGCGCCACCTTCTGCCCTGGCTTAATGGCTAGAGTAATATTTTCTAGTAAAGGCCTTGTCTGCCCCTCATAGAAAAAAGTAAGATTTTCTATTTTGATCGTGTCAAGTTTAGCCAAGCTTGAAGCTTTCGCTTCGTTCACTTGCCCTGGCAGCTCGCGCCTCGGCTCGCCCTGAACACCAGCACCGTCTATCGGCATTAGAGTGATCAAACGTTTGGCCGCAGCCTTACTTTCGAGAAAATGGAAGGGAAAGTGGGGTAAAACCGCTACTGCTTCAAAAGAACTTTGCAGTGTTAAAGCGATTACAGCAAGACTTACGCCAGACAAAGCTCCTGAAGTAACAAGCGGCGCAGCTACCATGACTCCCAAGAGCATTGTCAACTGGGTAACAAGATGTAGTAAGGCATCACCACTGCCTTTCGCCACAGCCGTTTTGACATGACTTTTGCTATAGGCATCACTCCATGCTCTCAACTGTCCTTCATAACGTTCTTGTTGGTCATACGCGGCAATCTCAGTGATTCCTTGCAGCGAATCAGCGAGCGCCGCTTCTAAGGCAGCTCGTTGCAAAGCTTCCTGCTGACGCTGCGCTTTGCTCAGCCAATACAGTAAAACCGGCACAAGCAGACCAGCTGCACTAAAACCAAGAAGGAGCACAAAAGACAGGGTAATATCATTCGTTCCTAGCCACGCCGCCGTACTAACTGCCACAATAAAAGCTACGCAGGGCGGCGCTAACACTTTTAGATAAAAAAACTTTAGCGTCTCCACATCAAAAACAAGACGGCTTAATAGATCGCCACTACGCAACTGTAGCCACTTCGTCTCAGGCAACGCTTCAATGGCCTGATAAGCTAAAACACGCAAGTCCCCGAGCAGTTGAAAGGTCACATCATGAGACACATAGCGCTCGGCATAACGAAACAAGGCTCGGGAGATGCCAAAAAACCGTACACCAACAATGGCAATATTAAGTGTATACAGCTCAGGATGAAGCGCCGCCTGAGAAATCAAATAAGCGGAAGTAGCAATCAATCCAATATTGCTGCCCACAGTCACGGCCCCCAGCAGCACTGTCAAACAAACTAGTTTATAATGGGAGCGCAGCAGTCGCACAAGATAGACGAGTTCGCTCATAAAGACCTCCTATAGGCATGAAACAAATGAGCATAGAGCCCACCTTGCGCCACAAGTTCATCGTGCTTGCCTTGTTCGACAATTCGCCCTGCCTGCAATACCACAATTTGGTCAGCTGTCATGACGCTTGATAGGCGATGGGCAATAAACAAGACAGTACGATCAGCCATTAAATTCTGCAATACCTGCTGCAAATCAGCAGCAGCCTGTATGTCAAGACTGGCGGTAGCTTCGTCAAGAATCAAGCAAGGCGCATCTTTCAAAAAAGCCCGAGCTATAGCCAGTCTTTGCGCCTGCCCGCCTGATAGAACGCGACCGCCTTCACCAATGACCGTCGCATAACCGTCAGGCAAGTCAGCAATGAAATCCGCAATTTGAGCCTGACGGCAAGCCGCTTCCACTTCATTACGACTTTTATTTAGACCAAAGCAAATATTTTCTTCAATCGTCCCATAGAAAATATGAGGGTTTTGCGGCACATAGGCAACATGAGCCAACCAATCAGAGCTTTTTAGTTCGGAAAGCGATTTCTCATTTACATATACAGAGCCAAAATCAGGTGTCAAAAAGCCTAAAAAGAGACGACTTAAGGTCGTTTTACCAGAACCGCTGGACCCCACAAGAGCAACAGTCTGACCCCTGGCAATCGACAGCGAAATATTATGTAAGACCGTTGTAGTACCGTACTTTACTGTAACATGATCCAGTTTTAAAGCAACGGAGCGAGAAAAGGGCAGCGGCTCTCGTCCCGAAAAAGTGTGGGGCGGCGTCAGCGCTAAAAAATCAAAAACCTGATGGGCCGCTGTTGTACCCGCCATGGCAGCGTGAAAATAAGCACCAAGCTGACGCAACGGTAAATAAAATTCCGGTGTTAACAACAACACAAAAAAGGCCTGTTCAAATTCCATGTGGCCATAGAGCAGCTTCAGACCGACAGAAACAGCGATGAGCGCCGTACTAATTGTCGCCACAAGTTCTAAGACGAACGCCGACAAAAAAGCAATTCGTAAAACTTTCAGCGTTTTATCGCGGAATTCGCTGCTTAGCCGCCGAATGACAGTAAACTGGTCTTTACTGCGGCCAAAGAGTTTTAGCGTATCAAGCCCCTGCAGTACATCAAGCAAATGAGCGTTAAGACGGCTCAATACTTCCCATTGCGCTTCATTGAGTTTGCCAGCCTGTTTACCAATGAGAATCATAAATAAAGGAATCAAAGGGGCAGTTAGCACCATAAGCACAAAGCTGGAAAAGTCCAGAGAAACCGTCAATGCCAACAGACAGACAGGAATCAAACCTGCTAAACATAAGCCTGGCAAAAACCGAGAAAAGTACTCTTCCATACCATCAATTGCTGCAGTAACCTGATGAATCACTTGTCCCGACGGCAGCGGCGCCAAGCCGACAGGGCCAAGGTGAAACATATGAGAAATCACTTTTTGCCGCAATGTCTGTTGCACACGACTGGCAAATAAATGGGCTGCCGTTTCCTGTCCGCGCATCACTGCCGCTCTAAGCAGCGCTAGAACGACTAGCGCTACAATTAACTCTTTGCTGGCGGCCAGCGGCTTGCCCGCCAAAAAACAGTTTTGCATAAGCAGCGTCAGCAAATAGGCTTGCCCCACGGCGCCGCAAGCACTAGCTAAACCAAGGGCAATGAGTCGCCAAAAGGTATTTTTTTCGCTTTTTCCTGCCTGCAGCAATGTCCGGTCAATCAAAAAAATCCCTACTCTCTTTTTGTTCTAAGCCAGTTGTACCGTCTTCAAAGAAAAGCCGGCTCTAAGAGCCGGCTCAAGTTCTTGCTGTTATCTGTCACAAACTTAAAAATTAATATTCTAAATCATGAGGATCTACCCGTTTGGCAAAACGATAATAGACCCAACTCTGATAAATGAGAATAATCGGCACAAAAACCAGAGCTACATAGGTCATGAGTGTTAAAGTCATCGGCGAAGCTGCCGCATTCGTAATCGTCAAACTCCAGCTTGGATTGAGGCTTGATACCATAATCCGCGGGAAAAGTCCGGCAAAGTAAGCAATCGTCGTAAAGGCAATCGCCAACCCGCTAAACAGAAAGGCCAACCCGCCTTTTTTACTGTAAAAGAAGAAGTAAGATGCTAAGAAGGCTACAATCGCTAAAACAAAAGCGACGAGCGATAGTGTGCTTTGAAACATATCAGTGCTTGTAAAGCTGAGACCGAAGAGGGCCAGACAGGCTAATGCCGTGCCAAGACCGATTTGCAGTGCTGCCGCTCTAGCTCGGTCAGCAAGTTCCTGACCGACCTTTAAATAGAGATAGGCCGCACCATGATAGAGAAAGACCAGCAGAAAAGCAATCCCACCTACAAGCGTATAAGGAGTCAAGAGATCAAAGAAAGTACCTACATACTGCATTTTAGCATCAATTGGCGTTCCGGCAATTAAATTACATACAGCAACGCCCCAGAGAAGTGCTGGAATAAAACTGCCAATAGCGAGAAGCCAGTCCCAAGCATTACGCCAGGCCGGACTGTCTTCTTTGCTGCGAAACTCAAAAGCGACGCCGCGAACAATCAAGCCAAAGAGCATAAGAAACAGCGCCAAGTAAAAGCCACTGAATAAAGTAGCATATACATGGGGAAAAGCTGCGAAAGTTGCACCGCCTGCCGTAATCAACCAAACCTGATTTCCTTCCCATACCGGTCCAATCGAATTAATAATCTGACGCCGTTCACTATCACTACGTCCCAAAAAGGGCGTCAGCATGCCTACGCCCCAATCAAAGCCCTCTAAGAAAAAGAGCCCGATAAAGAGTACTGCTACAAGGACAAACCACACTAGATTCAGTTCCATAATGTCGCCCCCTTGTTCGTCTTAACTGTAACAGCGGGTTTACTGTCAGGCCCAAGTTTAATAAACTTGATAAACAGGCGAAGTGCTACTGCAGCTAAGAGACCATAAATCAATGTAAAGCCAACAAGCGAAATCATAATACTACCTGCCGGAACTGCCGTAGAAACCCCTTCAGCCGTTTTCTGCAGTCCTACTACAATCCAAGGCTGCCGTCCAGCTTCCGCTACAAACCAGCCTGTAGCATTCGCAATATAGGTAAGCGGCAACGTCCAAAAGAGAATTTTCAGTGCGGTTGTCGCTTCAGCAATTTTTTGTGTATAGACGAGATAAGCGCCCCAAGCAGCCAAAAGAATCATAAGCGAACCAACGCCGACCATAGCTCTAAAGGCCCAGAAAGTAGGAACAACAGCGGGAATATAGTCGCCAGGACCATATTTTGCCGTATATTCTGCTTGCAAGTCTTTCAAGCCTTTAACTTCACCCTGCGTCGAGTTATAAACAAGGAAGGAAAGCATGCCTGGAACAGACACTTCCATATCATTTTGCTGTTTTTCTTCATTAATCGAAGAAACCAGCGAGAAAGGCGCCGATTGCTCCGTATGCCACAAGGCTTCCAAAGCGGCCAGCTTCATGGGCTGCGCCTCAGCCAAATACTGCCCTGATGCATGACCGGCCCCTGCTGTAAGCACCATACCTAACAGCGCTGCTGTAACACCGACCTTCATCGACTTGGTGAAAAATTCAACTTGATTTTTCCGCAGCAAATGCCAGGCACTAATTGCCATAACGAGGCTGCCTGCCGTAGCGATCCCGGCCAAAACGACATGAGGAAATTGATGTACTACATAGGGATTTGTTACTACAGCACCAAAATCGTTCAATTCGGCCCGGCCATTACGAACCACATAGCCAACAGGATGCTGCATAAAGGAGTTAGCTACGAGAATCCAAAAGGCTGATAAATTACTGCCAATCGCTACACACCAAGCTGTAGCGGCATGAGCCTTGGGCGAAAACCGCTCCCAGCCGAAAATCCAAACACCCACAAAGACAGATTCGAGAAAAAAGGCTGTTAGAGCTTCCAAGGCTAAAGGCGCCCCAAAAATATCACCCATAAATCTTGAATACTCTGACCAGTTCATACCAAAGTGAAATTCCTGTACAATCCCGGTGACAACACCCATTGCAAAATTAATTAAGAATAATTTCCCCCAAAACTTGGTCATCTTCTTGTACATTTCATTTCCTGTGCGAACATACATGGTTTCCATAATGGCAATTAAAATCGTCATCCCCAGTGTAACGGGCACAAACAACCAATGATAGGTCGACGTAACCGCAAACTGCCATCGTGCTAAAATGAGCTCCATACTTTACCCTCCCATCTTTTATTCCTCTCGTGCTAACATCTCGAAAGAAATCTTGCGTAAATCCTCAACTAGCGAATTCTGCACTCCTGCAAGTGCGTAGTGGACGCGACACTGCCCGCCATTCAAGCGATTGCACCTTTCGGGACCGGCTAGACAACGATGAATATTAATGGGTCCTTCCAGCGCTTCAATAACATCATAAAGCGAAATGTCCGCTGGCAACTTTGCTAAGGCGTAGCCGCCAACAACGCCGCGATAAGAACGAATAATACCTCCCTGTGTGAGAGAACGCATAATTTTGAGCAGAAAGCGGGCAGGAATATTCTCCTTTTCAGCCAAAGTCTGACCTCTCACCACCGTATCCGCCGCAAGTTTTGAAAAATGCAAAACGACCCGGAAGGCATAATCAGTTGCTTGATTCAACTGCATCTGCAATCGCCTCCATTCAATACATTACCACTTTGGTATCAATTACATTTTAGCACTTTATTTTTTCTTTTGTCAATCTTTTCTCACAAAAAGATTCCTTGTAAACAAAAGCGATTCTCTCCTATTTCAATAGGATATTTCGCTTGTAGCGAGAAGTAAGCTTTGCCAGCTTTTGCTGCAATTCTTTGGTTAGATCGCCTTCTGTCAGCCTATATTTCCAGTTACCGCCCACAGTCCCCGGCTGATTCATGCGAAATTGACTGTCTAAATTGAGCAAATCCTGTGCTGGAATGACGGCACAGACCGCTTTACTGGCATAGGCAAATTCGATCAGCTTCATTGCCGCAGTTTCTTCGTTGACACTGCCAAAGGGGCCTTGTAAACAGCTTTGTTCGTGCGCAGCTGCAAGCATTTCCTGAATCCAGCCGCGCGTCGTATTATTATCATGCGTTCCCGTATAGACGAAAGAATGACGCGGAATCGTAATCGGTGCACAACCCGCTTCGGTTTTATAAAAGAAAAAATGCAATACCTTCATACCCGGCAGTTGGAAGGTCTGTTTCAGCTCCTCCACTGCTTCGGTAATATAACCGAGATCCTCAGCCACAAGCGGTAACACATCACGCCCTTGCTGCAGCGCTTGCAGCAACTTAGCATCAGGCCCCTTGCGCCACTGCCCCGCCTCAGCCGTAAGCGCTCCCGCGGGAATTGAGTAATAGGCTTCAATGCCTCTAAAATGATCAAGCCGCACTAAGTCTACACAGTCTAGCAATACGCCAAGGCGGCGACGCCACCAGGCAAACCCTTCTGCTTCATGCTTTTCCCAACGATAGAGCGGATTGCCCCAAAGTTGTCCCGTCGCACTGAAATAATCAGGCGGCACACCAGCGACAGCTACAGGTGCTAGCGCTTCATCAAGCTCAAATAAGTCGGGACGACTCCAGACATCGGCACTGTCGTAGGCCACATATAAGGGCATATCTCCGACAATCACAACGCCTTGCTGCTTGGCATAACGGCGTAAAGCCTGCCACTGGCGAAAAAAGTGATATTGTAGAAAACGTTCAAAATGAATCTCTTCCGCAAGTTCTGCTTTCGCTTTTGCTAAAGCAACTTTCTCGCGATACTTTAGTGCCTGCGGCCAAAGACTCCAGGGAGACCCATACCGACGTGACAAGGCGGTAAATAAAACGTAATCTTCAAGCCACTCCCGATTTGTTTCGCTAAAAATAGCTGCATCGCTGGAAAAGGCATCCTTTTGTTTATCATAAATCTTTCGCAGCGCCGAAAGCTTCCAAACTTTTGCCGCTTCTAATTCTTGGGGCTGCTGGCTATAGTCCCAAGGCTCACCAGCAAGCTCGCTT
Organism: Pelorhabdus sp. sgz311002; assembly: GCF_056134285.1. Classification (NCBI taxonomy): domain Bacteria; kingdom Bacillati; phylum Bacillota; class Negativicutes; order Selenomonadales; family Sporomusaceae; genus Pelorhabdus; species Pelorhabdus sp. sgz311002. The sequence goes on from NZ_JBWBCL010000002.1 coordinate 400,941, forward strand.
AAATCAATGAGCAGCGGATTTCCCGCAAAAGCGGAGGGACACTGATAGGGCGAGTCGCCAAACCCGACGGGATTTAAAGGAAGGATCTGCCAAAGCGACTGACTGGCTCCTTGCAAAAAGTCAATAAAGTCATAGGCTTCTTTTCCCAAGGAACCGCAAAGATCTTCTGTTGGCAGCGACGTGGGATGCAATAAAACGCCAGCACGGCGCACGCCTTGTTCACCGTTTTGTTCCTTTGCTTGACTTTCGTCATAAAAAAGTACCTTAGCGCTATACGGGCGAAGCGTCAAAATCACTTGATCGGAATCACTGCGCAGAATCGGTTCTTCAAAGAGAATATCTTCAAAGTCAGCTAGCTGCGTCCACTCGATCGGTAACAGAACCGTTTCCCACTGACTACTGCGATTTAAGACAATAATGGCTTGCTGCACTCCGTCGCTGCGCCGATAGGCATAAACCTGCTCGCCTAAAGCTTTCGCTGTAAGATCTCCCTGCCAAAATACCGGGTAGTTCTGACGCAAAGCAGTCAGTTTTTTATACCAAGAAAGCAGTTCCTCATCGGCTTGGCCCCACGGATAGGTCCGTCTGTTTAACGGATCTTTATAGCCTTCAACGCCAGCCTCATCACCGTAATAAATACAAGGCACGCCGGGAAACGTCATCTGCCACAAAACAAGCAGCTTTAATCGGTTTTTGGCAAGACGGCGTTCTTCTGGCTCCAAAGCGCGACGACTCAACTTAGCAATCGGCTCCTCGCCCGTATAAGCAGAGTCACCGAGTAGGGAAAGCGCTCGTGGTACATCATGACTATCAATGAGATTCATAGCACTGTAAAAGTGTTCCTTCGGATAATTTTCATAAAGGCTCATAAGACGGCGATGCGCATCGTCAGCGCTAATATGGCCTAACAGAAAGTCTAGCGTAATCCGGCGGAAGGGGTAATTCATCGTAGAATCGAGTTCTTTCCCTAACAAATATTCACGTTTTTCACCATAGCTTTCTTTACGACTGGCATCTTCCCACACTTCCCCCAGAACAATCGCCTCTGGATCCGTTTCTTTGACGGCCTGACGCAACTCCTGTAAAAATACCGGCGGCAATTCATCAACCACATCAAGACGCCAGCCTTTAGCTCCGGCCTTCAGCCAACTGCGAATGACACTATTTTGATCACGAATAATGAAGTCTCGGTAACTTTCATTCATTTCTTCTACATTGGGCAGCGTATCAATGCCCCACCAACTTTCATAGTCAGAGGGATACTCCTTAAACCGAAACCAGGAGTAATAAGGCGACGTCGGCGACTGGTAGGCGCCAATACTATCATAACGGCCATAACGATTAAAATAGCGGCTGTCACTGCCAGTATGGCTAAATACGCCGTCTAAAATGATATGAATCCCCAGTTTTTCGGCTTCGCGGCAAAGCTGTGTAAACTCTTCCTTCGTACCAAACTGGGGATCCACTTGATGATAATCGCCTGTATCATATTTATGATTGCTAATGGATTCAAAAATAGGATTGAGATAAAGAATGGTAATCCCGAGATCATAAAGATAAGTCAATTTTTCGCGGATACCAGCTAAGTTACCGCCAAAAAAATCATAAGCCATAATTTCCGTCGTCTGAACATCTTTCGTATACATAGGCGTATCATCCCAGTGGGCATGAACGAGCGCCCCCGGCGGATAGGGTCCATCTTGTTTGCCACCGCGGCAAAAACGATCCACAAAAATCTGGTACATAATACCTTGCTTATACCAGTCCGGCACAGTCTGCTGTTCATAGACGGTCAATTGGTAGGCTGGCGGCGGCTCTGTCAACAGCTGGCCCTTGCCGCCCAAAAGTTCCCAATTATTCCCGTAGTAATAACGACAGTTATCAGCTTCCAAGATAAAATAGTACCAAATCAGCCCTGGTCGTTCTACCGTAAAAGAGACCTCATAAAAACCACTGTCACTCAAGGTAAGGGGGAGAATTGTCTCCCCCGTGCCATCTTGCCACAATCGAAGTTGTACCGATTGCCAAAGCGCCTTTTGATCCGTTTCAAGGCGCAAACATACGCGCGTCATAACAGCAACAGCGCCAAAGGGGCTGCGATACTGAAGATCCTGTGAGTCGTGAACAACGATCCAACTGTCCATCTGCTTCACCTGCCTGTTTCCTAGCAATTAGTAAACGGGTTGTACTCGCCAAATGCCGATTGCATATTCATTTATCGTCCGGTCACTGCTAAACTTACCAGAAAAAGCAATATTATTAATGCCCATCCGCGCCCACAGCGCCTTGTCACGGAAACGGTCAGAAATTTTCTGCTGCGCCTCGCGATAAGCCGCAAAATCACGCAACACAAAATATTCATCACCATGCATAATGCCGTCTTGAATTGCTCTAAATTCATCAGGCCCAACTGGTAGAAAACCGTTGGTCAATTGATCTAAAACAAGCTTAATACCGCTGTCGTTTTCATAAATTTCTAGAGGTCGGTAAGAGCCATTCGCGTAATAGGCCAACACTTCATCAGCGGTCAGACCAAAAATGACAATATTATCATCGCCAACCTCTTCGTAGATCTCAATATTCGCTCCGTCTAAAGTTCCGCAGGTCACGGCCCCATTCATCATAAATTTCATATTCCCCGTACCTGACGCTTCTTTACTTGCCGTAGAAATTTGCTCGCTTACATCGGCGGCGGCAAAAATCATTTCGCCAAGTGACACGCTATAATTGCCAATAAAGACAACCTTCAGCTTATCATTCACCCGCGGATCATTATTAATTACCTGAGCCACTGTATTAATTAGCTTGATGGTCTGTTTTGCCAAGTAATAACCAGGCGCCGCTTTACCAGCAAAGATATAGGTATGAGGCGTTATATCCATGTCAGGATTGGCTAATAAACGATTATAAAGATCCATGACATGAAGGATATTGAGGCTTTGCCGTTTATAGGCATGAATCCGTTTCACCTGAATATCAAAAATAGAATCTACATCAAGGGTAATTCCATTGACTTTTTCAATATAGTTAGCTAGCCGAATTTTATTTTGTCGCTTAATCTCTCTAAATTTTTCCTGAAAAAGCGGGACCTCGGCAAACTGTGCTAAGCGGCGTAAGTCCGTAGGATGGTGAATCCAACTATCGCCAATAGTCTCAGAAATCAGTTTCGACAACTTCGGATTGCTCTTAATGAGCCAGCGGCGATGAGTAATTCCATTTGTTTTATTATTAAACTTATAGGGATAATGCAGATAGAAATCACGCATAACATCTTTTTTCAAAATTTCTGTATGAATTTCGGCTACGCCATTGACGCTATAGCTGCCAACAACAGACAAATTGGCCATCCGCACAAAACCGTCGGCGATAACAGCCATATAATGAATCTTATCCCAATCGCCAGGATAATGGTTCCACAGTTCCCGGCAGAACCGTTCATTAATCTCATTGACAATCATATACATCCGCGGCAGCAGCCCTTGGAAAATCTCGATGGGCCATTTTTCCAAAGCTTCTGGCATAATAGTATGATTCGTATAAGAAATTGTATTTGTCGTAATATGCCAAGCCTCATCCCAGTTCAAACCCTCTTCATCCATGAGAATACGCATAAGCTCAGGTACACAAAGAGCGGGATGGGTATCATTAATATGAATCGCAACATGATCGGCTAGATTCATAATAGTTCGATGATGCTTCTTAAAGCGTCGGACAATACTTTGAAGGCCTGCTGATACAAAGAAATACTGCTGTTTTAGCCGCAGCACCCGGCCTTCGTAAGAAGAATCTTCAGGGTAAAGAATTTCCGAAATGGCCTCGACGGCGTAACGGTATTCCATCGCTTTTTTGTAATCGCCTTTATTAAAAGCCGTATCGGCTGTTTCGGCGCTCCATAATCTAAGCGTATTGACTGTATCGTTTTTATAGCCGATCACTGGAATATCATAGGGCACAGCTAAGACCGTATCATAATCTTTATGGATAAATTTCGGTTCGTCCGCTGATTCATCCACTTCAATCCGTCCATTAAAATGAACTTCCACTGCTTTATCGGCTTTTCTCAGTTCCCACATATAACCGTTCTTCAACCAGTTATCAGGACTCTCTACCTGAGCGCCATTGACCATTTTTTGTTCAAAAAGACCATACTTATAGCGAATTCCATTGCCGTGACCAGGTAGTTTCAAGGAAGCGAGTGAATCAAGAAAACAGGCGGCAAGACGGCCTAGACCGCCATTGCCAAGGCCGGCGTCAGCTTCCTGTTCTTCTAGCTTCGTTAAATCGACACCTAACTCATCAAGCCCTTCCTGCCAGGCATCTAAGATTCCCAAATTGAGCATGTTAGAGCCTAAAAGACGGCCGATTAAAAATTCAATCGAAAAATAGTAGACCTGCTTTTCATCGTCGACTTTATAAACAGAGTTCGTATCGACCCATTTCTTTAAAATGAGATCTCGCACTAAAGCGCTCAGAGCTTGATATTCATCAAGCGGCGTCGCCTCTTCTAAGGTTTTTCCCTGAAGTGTCTTCAGCTTGTCCACAAACTGTATTTTAAATTCTTCTTTATCGGCCAACATCATCGTTTTCGCCCTCCCCGCTCATTCGGTTAACTGTTCATACAGGCTAATATACTGACGGGCTGACTGTTCCCAGCTAGAATCATACTTCATAGCGGCGCGAGCCAGTTTATACCAGGTTTTTGAATCCTCACGATACAAATTTAAGGCGCGATTCACTGTATAGAGAAAATCATGGGCACTATAGGGCCCAAAAGTAAAACCATTGCCTTCGCCTGTGGCTTCATTGTAAGAAAGAACCGTATCCTTGAGGCCGCCAGTTTCTCTGACAATAGGTAAACAACCATAGCGCATAGCAATCAGTTGCCCAATACCGCAAGGCTCATACAGCGATGGCATCAAAAAGATATCAGATCCGGCATAAATTTGCCGAGCCAAATGTTCGTCAAAAAAGATCTGCGCTGAGATTTTCTGGGGGTGACGATGACTAGCAATACGGAACATACTCTGATAGGCCTCATCGCCACTGCCCAGTACAATAAGCTGCACATCCTGCGTTAAAAGTTCATCAAGAATCTGAGCCACTAAATCAAGACCTTTGGAAAGATCCATTCTTGTTACCATGGCTAATACAGGTGTCTGCTCATTCACAGGCAGCCCGAGTTTTTCTTGCAATTGCACCTTATTTTGCAGCTTACGCTTGACTGATTGGCGCGTATAATTCACAAAGAGCGCTGAATCCGTATGAGGATCAAACTCTTCTTGGTCAATGCCATTGACAATGCCATAAAGCTCACGGTTTCTCGCTTGCAGTAAGCCATCCAGTTGTTCGCCTCGGCTTCGATGCTGAATTTCTTTCGAATAAGTCGGACTTACCGTTGTTAATAGATCGGAATAGACAAGCCCCGTCTTTAGATAATTTACGTTACCGAAAAACTCCATCTTATCATCGGTAAGATATTCAGGCCCTAATTCCAAAAACTCCATAATTTCCGGCGGGAAAATTCCTTGGAATCGCAAGTTATGTATCGTAAATACGCTCTTCATATCTTTATAAAGCGGCTCTTGGCTATAGCGTTCCTTCAAATATAAGCTGACAAGACCTGTATGCCAGTCATGGCAATGAAGGATATCTGGCGTAAAATCGAGCAATGGAATACTTTCGAGGGCAGCACGGCAGAAAAAGGCAAACCGTTCCGCATCGTCAAAATAGCCATAGAGGTTTTTCCGTTTAAAATAATACTCATTGTCGACAAAGTAGTAGGTAATACCATGGTAAGTGACTTTTTCAATACCGAGATACTGTTGGCGCCAATTAAGATTCACTGTCGTTTCTGCGACTTTTTCCATAGAATCTTTAAACTGAGCGCCAATACAACCGTATTTGGGCATCATAACTCGTACGTCCAACCCATGTTTGACTAGTTCAACCGGCAAGGACCCCGCGACATCAGCTAATCCGCCGGTTTTCGCAAAAGGAGTTGCCTCCGAAGTTACAAACAGGATTTTTTTCATACTATATCACCGTCCCTTTTTTTATAACCAAAGGATATCTTTTTTCGCCAATTAAGCGTTTGCCCTTGGTAATCTTTACTTCCTTATCGCAAATGACATTTTCTAAAATAGCCCCTTCGCCGATCTCGCAGTTCTGCATGATCAGACTATCGCGAACAGATGCTTCTTTTTGCACTTTCACCCCCCGGAATAAAATCGAATCAGCCACCTGTCCGCCAATTTGGCAGCCATTGGCCACAAGCGATCCTGTTACTTGTGCGGCAGCACGATAAGCAGCAGGCGCTTCATCTTTCACTTTTGTATAAATCAAACCCTTATTGAAAAAGATTTCTTGCCATACATCGGGCCGTAGTAACGCCATATTATGATAATAGTAGCTAACAATGGAATGAATTCTACCAACATAACCGCTATGAGCAAAGCCATAAATATTCAGCTTTTCTAAATTTTTAATAATAAGACCTCTGACAAACTCTCTTTCGCCGCGAGCGATTGATCGGTCTACCAGATCAATCAGCAGTTCCCGGCTCATAAGATACATTCCCATTGCTACTTTGTTCGTCTTCACTTTCGAAGCATTCACTTCCATATCAATTACGCGATGCTCGGCATCAGTCGCCAAGGTCGTGCAATTAATAAAATCATCATAGCCCACAGGCGTCTGATGATAAATCACCGTAATGTCAGCGCCGACAGCTTCATGAAAATCACAGGCTTCGCGAAAATCGATATTGCAGATGCAGCCACTGCCGGAAAGCAGTACGTATTGATCGCGGCTGCGCTGTAAATAGTCAAGATGTTCATAAATACTATGTAAGTCACCCGTATTGCAGACATTTTCCGAGTAAACCGGCGGCAAAATAAACAGACCGTCGCGTTTTCTAGCCAGATCCCATTCCTTGCCGGAACGCAAGTGATCCATAAGCGAACGATATTTGTCACGCAGCAAAATTCCTACATTACTGATATCAGAATTGACCATATTCGATAAGGCAAAGTCAATAAGTCGATAGCGGCCACCAAAAGGCAAGGCCGCCAAAGGGCGGTCAATGGTAACCTCCTTGATAAATTCTTCGCTTTCTGTCAAATTAATTAATCCCATTATGCTCCGCATGGCAAACTCCTCTCCGCTATCAGCCAACCTGCTTATTTTTCCCGGCGCCTTTTTTATCGCGCACACGGGCATTTTCTACAACAACCGTTACATTCCGCTTATCATTTTCCACTTCCGTATCGCCCACTTGGCAACCCTCTTCAATCGTCGCTTTGCGGCAAACAATCGCCTTAGTTACCACTGCACCTGGTTCAATGACGGCATAAGGCATAATCACCGAGTCAATAATCTTCGCACCCTCACCAACGACAACACCAGGAAAAATCACCGAATGCTCTACTTCGCCAAAAATTTGTGACCCTTCACTAATCAATGCGTCTTTCACTTTGGCTGTTGGTGCAATATAATGCGGCGGTCGTGTTGGATTGACGGAATAAATCCGCCAATTGCGATCATACAAATCAAGTTGCGAATCCCCGCTAAGCAAGTCCATATTCGCTTCCCAAAAACTGTCTACCGTGCCTACATCTTTCCAATAGCCAGAAAACTTGTAGGCAAAGAGTTTATGTTTTTCTTTCAGCAGTTTGGGGATCACATTTTTGCCAAAGTCATGACTTGACTTCGCATCTTTTGCATCTTCCTGCAAGGCCTTTAGTAGCGGTTTTACCGTGAAAATATAAACGCCCATGGAAGCGAGATTATTTTTGGGATGTTTCGGTTTTTCTTCAAATTCCTCAATGCGGCCATTATCGGCCGTGTTCATAATACCAAAGCGCGGGGCTTCTTCCCAGGGAACTTCAAACACGGCAATTGTCGCATCAGCCTTCTTCTGACGATGAAAATCCAGCATTTTGCTATAGTCCATTTTATAAATATGATCGCCTGATAAAACCAGGACGTACTCCGCTCCAAATAGTTCAATAAAGTTGATATTTTGATAGATGGCGTCAGCTGTTCCTTTATACCATTCGCCGCCCTCTTCACTAGCATAAGGTGGGAGTACATAAACACCGCCGTTCTGTCTATCTAAATCCCAAGCACTGCCAATGCCAATATAATTATGGAGAGCTAACGGACGATATTGCGTCAAAACACCCACTGTATCAATGCCGGAATTATGGCAATTACTTAAAGGGAAATCAATAATTCTGTATTTACCGCCAAATGGTACGGCAGGCTTTGCAAGTTTTTTCGTTAAACTACCGAGTCTGCTGCCCTGGCCGCCAGCCAAGATCATAGCAATGCATTCTTTTGCTTTCATAAACATCCTCCTTTGGATACTTTCGCCTCTGGCGTAAGCTTTACGGTAAAGTATACAGTAGCAAGGGGAGGCAAAGTAGCCACAATGGAATAAGGCTTGCCATGCCATGACACTTTCTCCGCCTGCAAGGGCTGATTTCTTTGACCTGATCCCCCAAATTCAGGCCAGTCACTATTGAGAGTTTCTTCATATAGACCATCAAAAGGTACGCCAAGCCGATAGGCAGCTCTGACCACAGGGGTAAAATTACATGCTACAATGATAAGTTCGCTAGGTTTTGCCGTTTTTCGCATGAAGATAATAATGCTCTTATTAAAATCCGTGTGATCAATCCACTCTAAGCCCTGCCAATTGTCATCAAACAGCCATAAAGCGCGCTGCTCGCGATAGCAATGGTTGAGTTTCGCCACAAAAGTCTGCAGCCTGCTATGCATATCATATTCAAGCAGATGCCAGTCTAGACTCTTGCCTTCATCCCATTCAATAAACTGACCAAATTCACCGCCCATGAAGAGCAGCTTTTTCCCGGGATGAGCCATCATATAACCGTAAAAAGCCCTGAGATTGGCAAACTTCTGCCAGTAATCACCGGGCATTTTACTCAAAAGAGATTTCTTGCCATGAACCACTTCGTCATGTGATAACGGCAACACATAGTTTTCCGAAAAAGCGTACATAAAGGAAAAGGTCAGATGATGATGCAGCCATTTACGAAAAATCGAATCGGCTTCCATATACTTGAGTATGTCATTCATCCAACCCATATTCCATTTATAAGTAAAGCCAAGACCGCCCACATACGTCGGTTTTGTAACAAGCGGCCATGCTGTCGATTCCTCAGCCATTAACAAAGGATCCGCTACATGTTCATAAACAGTACTATTAATTTTCTGGATTAAGCCAATCGCTTCTAAGTTCTCGCGCCCGCCATACTTATTAGGCGTCCAACCTGTTTTGTTGCCGTAATCCAGATAGAGCATACTGGCTACCGCATCAATGCGCAGGCCATCTATATGATAGGTTTCAAACCAAAAGAGAGCATTTGAAGTTAGAAAGCTTTGTACTTCCATTCGCCCATAGTCAAAATTTGCTGTTCCCCATTGAGGGTTTTCCGCTAAAAATGCATTGCCTGATTCAAACAGCGGTTCGCCGTCAAAGCAACGCAAACCATGGTCATCACGACAAAAATGCGCCGGAACCCAGTCTAAAATTACACCAAGCTTAGCTTTATGGCACTCATTGACAAAATGCATAAAGTCATGAGGTGAGCCATAACGGCTGGTCAGTGAAAAATAACCGGTGCTTTGATAGCCCCAGGAAGCGTCTAAAGGATGCTCCGTAAGGGGCATAAGTTCAATATGGGTATAGCCCATTTCCTGTACATAAGGAATTAGTTCTTTCGCTAAATCACGATAGGTCAAAAAACCGCCATCATCATGGCGGCGCCATGAACCGGCATGAACCTCATAAATAACCATAGGCTTGCTACGCGACTCGCCTGTTTTCTTCTGCGCCTGATATGCCTGATCCGTCCAAGAAAACCCAGATAAGTCAACCACGACAGAAGCGGTTAGCGGCCTTATTTCGCTAGCAAAAGCAAAAGGATCCGCTTTTGTTAAAACAGCTCCATTCGGAGCGGTAATTTCATATTTATAAAGAGCTCCGACAGAAACCTCAGGAATCCATAAGGACCAAAGCTGATCAGAAATTTTAACTAGTGGGTGCGCCAAGGAGGACCAGCCATTAAAGTCGCCGATTACACTTACCGCTCTAGCATGAGGCGCCCACACAGTAAAACGAACACCTGCTACACCGTTTTCCGCCATAATATGGGCGCCAAAAAAATTCTGACAGCGCACATGATTGCCTTCATGAAACAGATGAATATCTAAATCTCCTGGTTTACTTGCTTCCATTAGAACACCTACCTTTTCGTGTCCATCACGAGAAAACTTTTTTCGGTAAATCAAAAGGTTTATTATGTATTACTTTGTCAAAATTACAGAAATCCCTTTATTTTCCCTAGGTTTTTTTGTAAATCACCTAAAGAAAAAGGACGAAAACACCCCAAGACTGTATCTGACTGTTTTCGTCCTTTTATCATACTAAGTTGTAGTTTGGTGGCCGTCCCAGTTTGGCTGGAGCCGAATCCATGCCGCTACGGACTGAATCATTGTCGCGGCAAAATCATCAAGCGAAACCCCTCTTGCCAAAGCATCACTATTGGTAATGATAAACAGCAACCGATCATCGTAATAAATCCCAATACCGATATCTTCATTGCTAGCAAAGAGTCGATCGGTTGTGAGTTGCGGGCGAAGCGTTAACTGATATAGCTGCCCTGCCGCACTGTAAGCCCGGTATAAAGGATCGCTACCATTTAATACATTCGTAAAAGGCGGCAACGACCAATCCCCCTCGTACACAACGCCAGTAAGCCCGACCGCTTTCGCATAAGGGTGAACTTTAGCATCAACTAAATATTTCTTCGCCAGCCGAATCCGTTCCTTACTTTCAGGATGATCGGAAAAAAGATCTTGCGAATCTTTTGGTTCCAGTACAGCCAGCTTTTCGAGTCCCATGAGCATACTATAAGGGCTATACCCGGCTTTCGTACTATGAATAAATCCTAAATAATCTGCTTCCCGTTCATCACCGCGGCTATGACCAGCCATAACGGCTTCCATAAAAGCGGCTTGGGCCATAGCGCCTCTGCCTTGTGTCAAAATGGCCAGTAGAATCGTCATGGTCGTACCTTGTTCCATTTCAGTAATCGTATGACGTTTTACAATATGACCGATTTCATGGCCAAGTACACCGGCCAATTCATCATCAGAGGGCATCAAATCAATGAGCCCTTTATACACATAGATGAAGCCGCCGGGAACGGCAAAAGCATTCACATCTTTAGAATCAAGCACCTTAAATGTATAAGAAAGGTTGGGCCGATCGCTCACTGCAGCCAGACTTGCGCCAATTCGCTGCACCCTAGCCTGCAGTAGCGGATCTTTTACCAACGGAATTTGTTTTTCTACCTCTTGGGAAATTTTTTGGCCCCACTGTACCTCGTCTTCTGTCGACATAGCCGCTACTACAGTCGTCTGTCCGCAAATATATAGGAAACAAAAAACAAAAGAAAGCGCCAATAGTCTCTTTCGCCACACTAGCCAAAAATGTCCCCATTCCCTCATAATTACCTCACACTTCTATAAAAAGCTGTTATTTTAGCTATGAGTCTGTTCTTGCTTCAGAAAAGACCATAAAGCCAGAATAATTGCTGTCGTTTTGCCTTGTGCTAAAGAATCAAGTAATTTTTGCCGTGTTTTTTGTTTATGCTGACGAAACGCTGTCGCCAGTTCCTTATGGTAAGCTGCCGTGATCTTGCCTTCTTGCGCCAAACGCCGCATTTGTTCTGCCAAAAAGAAAACTTCTCGGAGCGGCTGATACAGTTGGGTGATCTGATCCAATTGGTCTAATGCGGACGCTTTTAGCGGTGATGCACCGATCTTCTTTAAAAACCGCCAAATAAATTTATCCCACAACTGAAAAACCGTCTCTGCCGCTAGACGACTGCCGCCACTAGCGCAAAAAGCAGCCTCGGCCTCAGCAAAGCTCAGTAACAGCGACAAAGTATCTTCACCAGTCACTTTGCTTTCCGTCACAGGAAGCCCCGCGGCAGTCAGGCCGCGCTGAAATTTGCTGCGTTTTTCTAATTGCAAGCTGTAGGTTTTCGCTAGCAGTGCGCCTAATTCTAATAGATCACTGGCATCGCCTTCTTTTAGTTCTAACTCTAGTTCTGCCAGTTCATCCGTTTTCTCTTTTCCCACAATCGTCCCCTGATCTACGGCCGCTTCAATCAAACTATGGCCATAACGCAGTAAGAGCCGATGCCGTAAAAACTCTGTTGTAAACAGCGGCTCAAGGCTCGCTTCTTTTATGGTAGTGGTCAACAATGGATAAATAACTGTATTTTGAAATGCTACAACAGAAGCCTCTGGGGCTGTCAGATCTACATTCCACTCCTGTCGCTCATGAAGACCACCACTGCTTTTTCCGCCGCCTTTTACTGTTGCTTCATAAGCGACACCCGCTTTACGAACCCGAAAAGTCAGGCGACTCTTAAGCAAAGCTTTATCCGGCGTATCATAATAAGTAGAAAGCAGCATATCTTTTTGCCACGGTTCCACTGAAAAAGTCTCCAGGGCGGGATCTTGCACTAAGGCCGCGATTTCCTCCGGCCGATTCATACGGAGTTTTAATTCAATTTCTTGTCCTACACTCATTCTTCTTGGTATCCTTTCTGCAGCGCCTTAAGTCTCTCCTGCTTTATAGTAAAGAAACCTGGCGCCCAATATAGGCCTTTACATCAAATTTTCGTTTCAAACCGCCTTCGCTCATATAGCGGATTTTACCAAAGATAGGGCGATTGGCAAAAGCACGGTCATGAACGCCGCCGATACTCCAAGCTAGACCAGCATAGCCGTTAGGATCCCGTCCATCCAAGGCATATTTATCATTTAAGTAAATGCCAAAAGACAGCGCTTCTTCCGGCGAAGTCGTCCATTCTAGCAATTTTTTCGCCCAATACATTCTGAGATAACCGTGCAGATGGCCTGTCGCTACAAGATCTGATTGCATCCTGTTCCAAAGCGGATCATGGGTCGCCGCCGCTGCTAACGCTTCTAAAGAATAAAGATAAGGCCGCACATCGCTTTGATGCTCAGCTAAAGTCGCCTTAGCCCAGTTTGGAAAAGCTACTGTACTATCATAGTTTTCTTGATAATAGCAAAAGTTGTCGGCCAGTTCACGTCTCACGATCAATTCTTCTAAAAATCCTTCAACCGAGGCGCCGCTACCGGATTGTAACGCTTCCCAGGCAGCCCGCTGCGGTGCAATTTGCCCAAAATGAAAATAGGGCGACAAACCAGATTGTCCTTCTTGCAGCGGATTATTGCGATCTTGTTCGTAAGCTTTCAGCTTTTCCTGTAAAAAATGCTCCATGACTTGCCTGCCCGCCTGTGAACCAGGCAATAACTTTACCGCGCCGACGGCTAAATCAAGCCGCAAAAATTTTCTTAGCTGCGTCCAGTCAGTAAGCGGCAATTCTTTATCAGAGACATAAGGATGCTCTTTCAGCGATGGAAAATCCGTCAAAAACGCCGATAACAACCGATGCAGCTTTGGTCTAATTGTATAAGCGCCGTATTCCGCTTTTGCTGAAGCTAGCCAACAAGGAATCACATTATGACCGTCAACTTGATAAAACGGAACCGCTAACCCGTCAGTCGCCTCGCGCAACCAAGCTTGCTTAATTTTTAAGGGATCAAAATCGGTTACGACTAGCCGTGCTGCCACCAAAACAAAATACCGAATCAAATCCTTTATATCACCTGTTACCACCGTAAAAGAAATCTGCTTTTCGCGAAGCCGGGCTTCCGTCTCAGCAAGTCCTCGCAACATAAAATCATATTGTCGCAGCGTCGCCCCAAGAAAGGCTGGCGCGAGATAAAAGACTACTAAGAGTGGCGCTTGTCGCTCTAAGGCCTTTTGTTGTGCAAACAACAACGGCCAATTATCATCAGCTCGCTGTTCCCGACTCATCCAGTAGATAACTGGTCCTGTACCCTCTTGGCCCGCTTGCAGCAGTCTCGCTCTCTTTTCCATCATCACAGCCTCACTCTAGTTTCAAAATACTTAAATGACAATCGCTTCCATTGCCGCTGCAACAGCAGCGCCAATACCTGAGCCATCTTTACATAAAGTAAGTTCAATCCGCTCAGCCTTTTCCCCGAAGAGACGCACTAGGCCTTCATGCACCAGTTTAGAGTATCCTGGCATTTTCTCATATAAAGACCCGTCAATGGCAATTCGCTGGGACAGTCTTAGCTTCGGATCATGATAGCGCAAAATTCCTGCAAAAGACGCTGCAGCAAGTAAAGCGGAACGATCAACCAGTTTTTGCGCAACCTCGCAAAGCAGCGCAGACTCGCTTGCCGTAACTATAATACCGTACCTTGCAGCTATAGCTTGTGCGTGCTCTGGCGCTTGTAACAACGCCGCTAAGGCCGCACCGGAAAAATCTGGTGTGCAGGAAACTTCTCGTTGCATCAAATCGGACAAAATAATAGTCGCCAGTTTTCCCAAATAGCCGCCGGAAACTGCTTTCTCTAAGTGTTGCGCTCCAGGACAATCACTGTTAGCATCAAGCTGTCGATCCCATGCGGTTGCGGGAATCAAAGAAAAATTACCTGATTCTAAATTGACGATCTCTGTCCTCCCCGCCTTCTCGCTAACGCAACAACTATTGAAGCCAGTGCCGCAAATGACCCCGATCGTCACATTTTCCGTCAAATAAGATGCAGCAAGTAAGGTCGCTACGGTATCATTCAATACGGCTACTGGCTGAATCTGTCCTAATGAGCGCTCCAAAAGAGCCGCTTTGAGAAAATTCGTCACATCTTGCCCAACAACACCGCTTGTGCGGATTTCTTTGGTCCAAGCAAGTAGCACAGCTTCATTTTTCATTGTTTGCTGAAAAGGAAAAGAAAACGTATGGCCAAGAAAATAGGGTTTCTCTGGTTCAACAAAAGCGGCAATTTTATCAGCAATCGCCCCAAAAAGCTCCGCGCCCGTTCTTTCGCTACTTGTATAATCAGCGTATTCGCTTTTCAAGGGAAAAAGAATCTGTCGTTTACTTTGAAACCGTCTCGCACCTAATAGTTCTACTTCCAGTAGCCTGACATTGGTACCGCCAAAATCAAGCGTTAAAAAGGTACCTCTCTCCTGCCCTGTAGCCGGAGACAAATAGGATGAAAGCATTTTAAAGTCAGAAGATTTCCCTAGAGCCTTCCGCTCCATTTGCTGACAAAAGTCTGCTGTCATTGCTTCAAGCTGTTCATCTGTGAGGATTAAACTCTTAAGCGCCGCTGCCGTCATGGGCCAGCCTCCTAATCTCTACACAATTATCCGACAAGGTGCTTCCTTCTCCCAAGTCAGTTAAGTTCGGCGATAATAGCGCATTGACCGATCGGCCTGAAAGAGTATCTTCCAGTCGCCATACGCCTTCAGCGACAACGGTTCCCGCCAACACTTTCCCTGGCCTTATTTCAGCAATAAATTGAGCACTACCCCAAGGGTTAAACACTTCAAGTAAGTCACCATTTTGTATGTGACGAGCTGTTGCATCAGCTTCATTCATAAGTAAAGTCATGTTGCCGCGCCGCTGCCTTAGTCGCTGTTGTTCCGTAAAAGTTGAATTTAGTGTATAAACACTAGGCGCAATAACCAGGTGCAAGGTTCCTTCGCCGCCGTAAGGGGAATTATAGCGAGGCATTGGTTCAGCTAACTGCTCATTATAGATTTCGATCTTACCTGAAGGCGTCCTAAAATCAAGCTTAAGGTTTTCCCCTAAATTAGGCGTCAGGGCCTTCCCTTCTTGCCATACTCTTGCTGCTAAACCATCACGCAGCTTATTAGGAATTTCCCATACATGATCAATGAGGGCATCCGCCGATTGCGTAAAAAAAGAATCATCAATTCTCATATATTTAGCAAGGAGACAGAACACGTCCCAATTTGACTTACTCTCGCCGAGGGGGTTAATAACCGGATAGGAGCGTTGCAGATAATGGTGACCATAGGCGCGATAAAAATCACTGTGCTCCGCCGATGTCGTAGCAGGTAATATTATATCAGCCAGCTTGGCCGTATCAGTCATAAACCGTTCATGCACAACAGTAAATAAATCTTCTCGCAACAGCCCTTCTATTACGCGATTTTGGTCAGGACAAACAGCCGCCGGATTACAATTATAGACATAGAGACTATAAATTGGCGGTTTCTCCTCACACAAGGCCTTTCCCAACTGATTCATATTAATCATACGAGTCGGCTTGTCGATAAAATCCTCCCGCGTAATGGCGTCTGCCGCAAAGGCCTGTTTCATGCTTGTGCTATTAAAACAGCCGCCGCCACGTACTTGCCACGCTCCCGTTAGCGCGGGCAACAGTGAGATTGTCCGTATCGTCATTGCGCCATTGCCATAACGACTCATACCACTCCCGATTTGAATGTACGATGCCTGCGCCTTACCATATTCCTCCGCTAGTTTTCGAATAATTGGCGCTGATACGCCAGTAATAATAGCTACATTTTCCGGATCATACTGCGGCAGAATTTCCTTAGAAAATTGATCATAGCCTAAAACATATTTGTCGATAAAATTCCGATTTACATACCCTAACGCTTTGAGCATATGCATAATGCCTAAAGCCAAAGCACCATCAGTACCGGGCTTAACTAAAATGACCTCATCAGCTAAAGCAGCGGTCGGCGTATGATAGGTTTCAATCAATATAACTTTAGCCCCACGGGCCTTTGCTGCTCTTAAGTCCTGAATAAAATGATAATTTGTAGCTACCGCATTCAATCCCCAAATGATAATATAATCGCTATAAGCGGCTTCTTTCGGGTCCATTCCCTGCGTTTTTCCCATTAAAGCTTCCCAGCCAGCGCCTTTCGCGGGAGAACAAATTGTTCGAATCAAGCGGGAAGCGCCGATTTTATGAAAAAAAGCATGTCCCGCATTGGTCTGTAACATGCCCATGGTTCCCGCATAAGAATAAGGCAAAATGGCTTCTGCCCCATGCTCTTGAATTAAGGCTTTCCACCGTTGTGAAATAAGGTCTAAAGCCGCCTCCCAGGAAATGGGCTCAAATTGGCCGGTGCCCTTCGGTCCGCTGCGACGGAGCGGCTGCAATAAACGATCTTTAGCATAAATGGTTTTATGATATAAACTCATTTTACCGCATATCTGACCGCGTGTATAAGGATGATCGCCATCGCCATTGACTGCAATAATTTTGTCGTTTTCTACAGTCATGGTTAAGCCGCACGCATCAGGGCAATCAAAGGGGCAAACTGATCGCTTTATTTCTACTGCCATATTACTCCGCCTTTCGAAAGAAAAACCAATGAACCTTCTGTCCATTGGTTTGTTATTGGTACCTATTTTATACGACATTGATTTAACAGTTCCTGCCGACTTGCTAGTCAAAACGTAGAAAAGTGATATGTTGTCAACATGTTGTGGATAACATGTGTATAAGTCGTTAATAACCTGTTAAATTTCTGGGATATTATGTGGAAAACAAGGCAAGTTATGCACAGTATATCCACATCTTGTGGTTTAAAAATAATACAAGCTAACATTTAGTTAACAAATGCTTGTAATTACTTATTTTAATACATTTTAAGATTTATTGTTAGGCAATAAATCTATAATTTTTATGTACAACAAAAAACCACTTCGTAAAGAAGTGGTTTTTTGAAATCAGCAACTATCTATCCTCCCAGGCCGTCGCCAGCCAAGTACTTTCGACGTATATGGGCTTAACTTCTGTGTTCGGGATGGGAAC